>JBAXBB010000023.1:0-30473 GCA_037142235.1 Actinomycetes bacterium | reverse complement strand
GCCCCGACCGCCCGCCTCGCCCGGCCCGCCCTGGCGGCGCGGCGCGTTCGGAACGCCGACGCCGGCGGGGCCAGAACCCGACCGCCGCCGCCAGCAGGAGGATCGCCGCCGCCAGGGCCAGCAAGCCGATCCGGGGCAGGTTCCAGACGGTCGCCGAGGCGTCGAGCACCGCCGATCGACCCGGCGCGACCGTGACGGCGTGGCGCTCACCACCCGGGAGCTCCACCACCAGGTGGACCGTCACGGCCCGCCGCAACTCGGCCAGGAGGGAACCGTCGACCACGCCGACGTCGAGACCCTGGGCCGCGATCCGCCCGGCAAGTTCGGGGTCGGTCGTGATCCCTGTCGTGACGCCGGCCTGGTCAATACCGGCTTTCGCGGCGAAGGTCGTACCGAGGAAGGACCGGTTCCGGGTGAACGCCACGTCGTGGAGTGGACCCGCCGGACCACTGATCTCGTGCAGGATCGAGGCGATCTGGTCGACGTCGGCGAACGGCTTCGTCAGGGTGACCGAGGCCGATCCGTCGGGACGGCGCGTCCACGGGGACACCGTCCAGCCCGCGGCGGGCAGGTCGGAGAGCCGGACCCGGTCCTCGAGCTTCCCGCCGCCCGCTTCGCCCTCCCGGACGGCCCCGGCGTCGGCTACGGCGACCAGGGTCACCGTTCCCGAGCCGTCGTCGGCGACCTTGACCGTGACGGTGGCCTCGACGGCACACCCGGCGAGGAGCACGCAGAGCACCATGCCCGCCACGGCGCGCCCGACTGCTCGGCGTACCCGCCTGCCCACCGTCGACCGGCCGGAGGCCTAGCCCTCGGAGCCGCTCCCGGCCATCTCCACCGGCGGGGGCAGCACGCCCTCGACCCCACGGAACACGAAGTCCTCACCGTCGATGTCGACCAGGATGGTCTCGCCGGCGCGGAACTCCTTCCACAGGATCTTCTCGGAGAGCGGGTCCTCGAGGTAGCGCTGGATCGCGCGCCGCAGCGGACGGGCCCCGAGGGTGGGGTCGTAGCCCTTCTGTGCCAGGAGGATCTTGGCGTCAGCCGTGAGCTCGAGGCCGAGGCCCTGGCTCTCGAGCTGACCCTGCACCCGCTTGAGCATGAGGTCGACGATCTCGGTAACTTCGTCCTGGGAGAGCTCAGCGAAGACGATCACTTCGTCGATGCGGTTCAGGAACTCGGGACGGAAGTGCCGCTTGAGGTCCTCGTTGACCTTCGCCTTCATCTTCTCGTAGGTGACCGCGTCGTCGGCCGGGCCGAACCCGATCGACGCCTTGCGCAGGTCGGCCGTACCGAGGTTGGAGGTCATGATGATGACGGTGTTCTTGAAGTCGACCGTCCGACCCTGGGCGTCGGTGAGCCTCCCGTCCTCCAGGATCTGGAGAAGGGTGTTGAAGACGTCGGGGTGGGCCTTCTCGATCTCGTCGAAGAGAACCACCGAGAACGGCTTGCGCCGCACGGCCTCGGTGAGCTGCCCACCTTCGTCGTAACCGACGTAGCCCGGGGGCGAGCCCACGAGACGCGACACCGTGTGCTTCTCCATGTACTCACTCATGTCGAGCTGGATCAGCGCGGCTTCGTCGCCGAAGAGGAACTCGGCGAGCGTCTTGGCGGTCTCGGTCTTGCCCACGCCCGACGGGCCCAGGAAGATGAACGAGCCGCTCGGGCGCTTCGGGTCCTTCAGGCCGGCCCGGGTGCGCCGGATGGCCTGGGAGACGGCCTTGATGGCTGCGTTCTGGCCCACGACCCGCTTGTGCAGCTCGTCCTCCATGCGGAGGAGCTTGGCGGTCTCCTCCTCGGTCAGCTTGTAGACGGGGATTCCGGTCCAGAGTGCGAGCACCTCGGCGACGGACTCCTCGGTGACCTCGTTGAACAGGTCGACGCCCTCGGCCTGGAACTCGGCCTCCTTGACCGCGCGCTGCTCGAGGAGCTCCTTCTCGCGGTCACGGAGCGACGCCGCCCGCTCGAACTGCTGGGCCTCGATCGCGGCTTCCTTCTCGGTGCGGACGCTCGCGATCTCGTCCTCGAGCTCTTTGTAGCCGGGCGGTGCCTGCATCCGACGGATGCGCAGGCGCGACCCCGCCTCGTCGATGAGGTCGATCGCCTTGTCGGGGAGGTGACGGTCGGAGATGTAGCGGTCGGCCAGGTTGGCGGCCGCCACGATCGCCTGGTCGGTGATCGTGACCCGGTGGTGCGCTTCGTAGCGGTCGCGCAGCCCCTTCAGGATCTCGATGGTGTGGGGAACCGTCGGCTCCTCGACCTTGATGGGCTGGAAGCGACGCTCGAGCGCGGCGTCCTTCTCGAGGTGCTTGCGGTACTCTTCAAGCGTGGTGGCACCGATCGTCTGAAGTTCGCCGCGGGCGAGCATCGGCTTGAGGATGCTGGCGGCGTCGATGGCTCCTTCGGCCGCGCCGGCACCGACGAGCGTGTGCAACTCGTCGATGAAGAGGATGACGTCGCCGCGGGTGCGGATCTCCTTCAGCACCTTCTTCAGGCGCTCCTCGAAGTCACCGCGGTAGCGCGACCCGGCGACCAAGGCGCCAAGGTCGAGGGTGTAGACCTGCTTGCCCTTGATCGTCTCGGGGACGTTGCCACCCACGATGTCGGCGGCGAGACCCTCGACAATGGCGGTCTTGCCTACGCCGGGCTCGCCGATGAGCACCGGGTTGTTCTTGGTGCGGCGGCTCAGCACCTGCATGACCCGCTCGATCTCCTTCTCGCGCCCGATGACCGGGTCGAGCTTCTTGTCTCGAGCGAGCTGGGTGAGGTTGCGACCGAACTGGTCCAGGACGAGCGAGCCGCTCGGCTGGGACTCTCCGCTGCCACCACCTGCGGTCGCGGCCTGGCCCTCCTTCTGACCGGAGTAGCCCGAGAGAAGCTGGATGACCTGCTGGCGAACGCGCGAGAGGTCGGCACCGAGCTTGACCAGGACCTGGGCGGCGACCCCTTCGCCCTCGCGAATGAGACCGAGGAGGATGTGCTCGGTCCCGATGTAGTTGTGACCGAGCTGGAGCGCTTCGCGCAATGAGAGCTCGAGGACCTTCTTGGCCCGCGGGGTGAACGGGATGTGCCCGGACGGCGCCTGACCGCCGTGGCCGATGATCTCCTCGACCTGGGCGCGCACGGCCTCGAGGGAGATGCCGAGGGACTCGAGCGCCTTGGCCGCGACCCCCTCGCCTTCGTGGATCAGACCCAACAGGATGTGCTCGGTCCCGATGTAGTTGTGGTTGAGCAGGCGCGCTTCCTCCTGCGCCAACACGACCACTCGCCGGGCTCGGTCGGTGAAGCGTTCGAACACCTCACCACCTCTCTCTCGTGTCTGGGGACTGAAGGAAACCGATCTCCACCGTTCGGCACACGCCGATCAGCAGCGACTCGCGGGAGTGTACTCCCCACGTTCACCCGTTTCCCGGGCAGTTTCGGTGGTCGGCGGACCTTGGAATCCACCCGCCTGCACCACCCCTGGAAGAACCTGCCCCATCGGGCGGTTGTTCCCGATCCCCGGACGGACCGGGTTTTGTGACGGAGGTCCCAGGTGCGTACCGTGACGCCCGTGATCACCCCGACCAGCCTCGGCCTCGCGCCCCTCGTCGACGACATGGCCCGGGTCGAGCAGGAGCTCCGGGACTCAGTCCAGGACGACGTCAGGTTCCTCGGCGACGTCGCTGCCCACCTGGTCACGGCCGGCGGCAAGCGACTCCGACCGACCCTTACTCTCTGCGCGGCGTACGCGGCCCGAGGCGTGGACCGAGCCGCGGCCGAAGTCGTCACCGGAGGAGTCGCCTGCGAGCTGGTGCACCTCGGCTCGCTCTACCACGACGACGTCATCGACGAGGCCGAGACCCGCCGGGGCGTGCCCTCGGTGAACGCCCGTTGGAGCAACATCGTGGCCATCTTGGCGGGCGACTACCTGCTCGCCCGGGCCTCGTCCCTGGCCGCCTCCCTGGGCGCCGACGTCGCCGCCCTCCTCGCCGCCACGATCGGCGACCTCTGCCGCGGGCAGGTGCTCGAGCTCCAGCACCTCTTCGACACCTCCCGCACCGAAGAGGCCTACTCCGCGGCCATCGAGGGCAAGACGGCGGCGCTCTTCGCCACGTCGTGCCGGGTCGGCGGCATGGTGAGCGACGTCGACGACGCCAGCCTCGACGCCCTCACACGGTTCGGCCACCACCTGGGCATGTGCTTCCAGGTCGTCGACGACGTGCTCGACCTCACGTCCACCGACAAGACTCTCGGCAAGCGGGCCGGCCAGGACCTCATCGAGGGCATCTACACACTCCCGGTCATCGACGCCCTCCAGACGAGCGACGAGTTGCGCGACCTCCTCGGTGGACCCATCGCCGCCCACCACCTCGACCGTGCCCGTGCCATCGTCGTGGCCAACGGCTCCATCGACGCGGCCCTCGCCGTCGCACAGGACCACGCCACCAAGGCCAACGAGGCCCTCGTCGGCGCCGACGCCCTCGACCCCGAGGTCACCGCCGGCCTCACCCGCCTCGTCGACGGCCTCGTCACTCGCGACCACTGATCGACTCGACGGCCACCCCTGCCGGCCATCAGGAGCAGTCCACCGGCAGCGGTCGGCTCAGCCCGCCCCGACGTCGGCGTGCGCGTCGACCTCGCCGAGGAACTCGAGCACGGCCCGGTTGAAGGCGTTGGGCTGCTCGACCATCAGTCCGTGGGCGGCACCGCGCAACTCGCGGAGGCGCGAACCCGGGATCATCTCGGCCAGCTCCTCGGCGTCGCCGAACGGGGTCAGCATGTCTTGAGAGCCCGTGATGACCAGCGTGGGGGCCGACACGTCGCGCAGCTCGAAACGGAGGTCGTCGTGGAGGGCCAGGATGGCGTCGACCTGCGCGGCGAAGTGCTCGGGGTCACCCTGCATGACCATCCGGCCGAGCAGGTTGATCCAGAGCCCGAACCGGCGGTGGAACCGCGGCCCCACCAGCCAGCGCATGCCGTCGCCCGACATCGCCGACATGCCCTGGGTGCGGACCCGGGCGGCCCATTCGGCGAGGAGCTCGCGGCGCCACTCGTGGTGTCGACAGGCCGTGCAGGCGAGCACGAGGCTGCGCACCCGGTCGGGGTGGCGGACGCCGAGCACCTGCGCGATCGCTCCCCCCATCGAAGCGCCCATGACGTGGGCCCGATCGACCCCTTCGGCGTCGAGGACCGACACCGCGTCGAGGGCCATCTGCTCGAGCGAGAAGGGGTGGGGTGCGTTCGTGCTCGCCCCCACGCCCCGGTTGTCGAGGGCGAAGCACCGGTAGCGCCGTCCGAAGGCGAGCCGCTGGAGGCCCCAGCCGCGAGAGTCGGTGCCGAGGCCCTGGATCATCAACAACGGCGCCCCGTCCGGACGACCCCAGGAGTCGTAGGCGATCAGCACGCCGTCGGTCGCGGTGACGTACCTCACCGGTCGAGGAGGTCCACGATCGCGGCCCGTACCGCCTGCGCGAGCTCCGCGGCGGCGAGCGGGTCACCCGGGAGCGTGCCCTCGGGCGGGAGCAACGGCGTGCCGAGGCGCACCCTCCAGGGCCCGAGCCCGAGCGGTGCACCCAGCGACAATGCCACCGGGACGACCGGGAAGCCGAGGGTGGCGGCGACGACCCCTCGCGGGGCTTCGCCGGCCCCCCGCCACGACCAGCCGAGTGGCACCGCCGCGAGGTGCCCAGCCCGCAGGACCGAGGCCACGTCGGTGCCGTGCCGACCCACGGCACCGAGCTTGTGCGCGACCGCACCCAGGACCGGAGGGTTGGCAAGCCCCGACACGCGGAGCCGGCGCCCCACCAGGCGCTGCACGGCGCCGCACAGGACGAGCGGTTCGACCGACGCCGGGCCCCGGTTGGCGACGAGCAGCGCGGGTCCGGAGTCCAACAGGTGCTCCCCGCCGACGATCCGTACCGGGATGCGCCCGACGATCGGAGCCAGGACGAAGTCCTGGAGGTGGGGGTCGCCTCCGAACTCGTCGACGGCGTAGTGGCCGCCGACGCGCCGACGCACCGCCTCGACCAGGGAGCCGCGGGCGAGCAGCCGGTCGCTGTCGATGCCGTAGTTCGGGATGTCGGGGGGAGCGACCGCGATGCCGGGGCTCACGCGCCCATCCTCTTGATCGGGACGGCCGCGGCGACGGGGGTCGACGGGATCCCGGCGACCGAGGTGCCGTGGTTCTCGGAGCGGCCGGCGGGCGTGACGCTGGCCCAAGCGAAGAGGTCGGCGAGCACCTGCTGCGTGGGGATCAGTCCGGTGAGCCCGAGTTCGCGCCGAGCCCGTCCGTCGTCGGCCACCCGACCCCGGCGCATGAGCTCGAGCACGTGGTCGGGCACCGGGGCACCAGCAATCTCGGCCACCCGGGAGGCCACGCGCCAACCGGGCCCTGCTGTCGGCACCGGCACGCGCCGCCCGAGCCCGACCGCCTGCCACGGACTGGCCGCACCCGGACCCACCACGTTGAACGCCCCCTCGGCCCGCCGGACCAGCGCCGTGACCATCGCGGCCGCGGCGTCGTCGGTGTGGAGGAGCTGGAACGGCGGGTCGGCCAGAGCCGGGACCGGCACCGCCGGCAGACGCAGCAACCGCCCGAGGGGGCTCGGAGCCCGCGAGCCGGCGACCGGAGCCAGACGCAACGCTGCCACCGGGATGCCGTGGCGCCGGGCGAGGTCGGCACCGTGCGCCTCGACGTCGAGGAGCGCCCGGCCGAACGGCGTGGACGGTCCGAGCGGCGACTGCTCGTCGGGCACCTCGGCGAGCCGACGGCCGCGCCCGTAGACCTCGAGCCCGCTGCGGACCACGACGCACCCGAGCGCGCCCGCCCGCGCGGCGGCCCCCAGGGCGTTGACGGTGCAGTTCTCCGTCGCCGACACCGCGGCCCGCAGCCCGAGGCGCGCCCCCGGCTCATAGACCCCGAAGTGCGCTACCGCCGTGGGCGCGAAGTCACGCACGAACCCCACCAGCCGCTCGCGGTCGCGAGGGTCGATCCGGGTGAACGTGGCCCGCCGGAGCCGTCGACGCGGCGGGACGAAGTCGCACCCGGCCACTGCGTCGACGTCGGGGCGCTCCTCGAGCAACTGAGCGACCCGGGTCCCCAGGTGCCCACCCATCCCGGTGACCAGTACGCGCATCGGACCTCACTGGGTCGGCCGCTGGGGCCAGCGTACGCGCAAGATCTCCGGCACGAGGCCCACGATCAGTCGTCGCCGCCCACCTCGGGCCGCAGGTGCGGGAAGAGGATCACCTCCCGGATCGACGACACGCCGGCGATGAGCATCACCAGGCGGTCGATCCCGATCCCCAGGCCACCGCAGGGTGGCAACCCGTACTCGAGTGCCCGTACGTAGTCCTCGTCGACACCATGGGCTTCGTCGTCACCCGCGGCGGCGAGGGCTGCCTGGGCCTCGAACCGCTCGCGTTGGTCGATCGGATCGTTGAGTTCGCTGAAAGCGTTCGCGAGCTCCCGGCCGAGCACCACGGCCTCGAAGCGCTCCACGAGGTCGGGGTCGTCACGGTGCACGCGAGCGAGGGGCGAGACCTCGCGCGGGTAGTCGAGCACGAACAGCGGACCGACCACGTTGGGCTCGACCGTCTTCTCGTAGAGCTCGAGGACGAGCTTGCCCGGACCCCAGCCCCGCTCGCGCGGCACCCCGGCCGCGTCGCAGGCCGCCTCGAGCTCGGCCACGGGCGTGGCCGGATGCACCCGGACCCCCGCGTGCTCCTCGATGAGGTCGAGCATCGTCCGCCGGGGCCACGGTGGCGTGAGGTCCACGGTGCGGTCGTCGGTGGTCACGACCGTGGAACCGGTCGCCGCCCGGGCGCACTCGGCGACCAGTTCCTCGGTCAACGTCATCATGTCGGTGTAGTCGGAGAACGCCTCGTAGCACTCGAGCATCGTGAACTCGGGGTTGTGGCGCGTCGAGAGGCCCTCGTTCCGGAACACGCGTCCGATCTCGAAGACCCGCTCCATCCCCCCCACCAGCAGCCGCTTCAGGTGGAGCTCCAGAGCGATCCGCAGCGTGAGCGGAAGGTCGAGCGCGTGGTGGTAGGTCTCGAACGGCCGGGCCGCCGCCCCACCAGCCTGCTCGTGCAGCACCGGGGTCTCGACCTCCACGTACCCGCGTTCGTGCAGGGCCCGGCGGATCGTCGCGATCACCGTGAACCGTGCGGCGAAGATCCGGCGCGCCTCCTCGTTCGCGATCAGGTCGACGTAGCGCTGGCGGAATCGGGTGTCGACGTCGGAGAGGCCGTGCCACTTGTCGGGCAGCGCGCGTACCGCCTTGGCGAGGAGCGTGAACCCGCGCACCTTGATCGAGAGCTCGCCGCGCCGGGTCTTCATGACCCCGCCCTCGGCCCCCACCCAGTCACCCAGGTCGAGCTCGTCGAACGCCGAGTGGGCGTCGTCGCCGATCTCGGAGCGCGACACGAACAGTTGGATGGTGCCGGCACCGTCGCGCAGCGTCGCGAAGGTGAGCTTGCCCTGGCGGCGGAGCAGCACCACTCGGCCAGCCACCCGCACCACGTCGTCGGACTCGACGCCGGCCTCGAGGTGGCCCCAGTGCTCGAGCACCTCACCCGAGGTGTGGGTGCGGTCGAAGCGGACGGGGTACGGGTCGACGCCCCGGGCCCGCCACTCGTCGAGCTTGGCGAGCCGGCGCGCCCGCTCGCCGGCCGGCGACGGAGCGTCGGACGCGGAGTCGGGAAGCGGGTCGGAGGGGCCGGTGTCGTTCACGATGTCTGGTTCCGTTCGAACACGATGCGCAGACCCTGGATGGTCAGCCACGGCTCATGGTGCTGGATCGTGCGGGAGAATGGGATGATGGCCTCGGCCAGGCCTCCCGTGGCGATCACGACACAGTCACCGAGTTCGCCCTGGAACCGCTCCACCAGGGCATCGACCTGGCCGCTGAAGCCGTAGACGGCCCCCGACTGGATGGACTCGACCGTTGACTTGCCGATCACGTGGCGCGGCGGCACCAGCTCCACCCGGCGCAGGGCGGCCGCCCGGCCGAAGAGGGCGTCCATCGAGATCTCGATGCCCGGGAAGATCGCCCCGCCGAGGTACTCACCCTGCCCGCTGATCGCTTCGATGGTGTTGGCGGTGCCGAAGTCGACGACGATCGACGGACCGCCGTAGAGGTCGTAGGCCGCGACGGCGTTCGCGATGCGGTCGGCCCCCACCTCCTTCGGGTTGTCGTAGAGCACGGGCATCCCGGTCCGGACCCCCGGCTCGAGCACGAGGGGCGGGTACCCGAAGTAGCGCTCGGTCATGGCGCGCAGCGCGGCGGTGACCCGGGGCACACCCGACGCGATCGCCACACCGCTGACGTGCTCGTCGAACGCGAATCCGTGGAACCCGAGGAACTGCTGGATCATGAGGGCCAGCTCGTCGGACGTGCGCTCGGCCACCGTCGCGATCCGCCAGTGGTCGGCGAGCTCGGGCCCGTCGAAGAGCCCGATCACCATCTGGGTGTTGCCGACGTCGATGCACAGCAGCATGGGAGCTCCGAAGGTCAGGTGGGCCGTGGGCCGGGTTCGAGGTCCAGGCCCAGGTCGAGGGCCGGGGCCGACTGCGTGATGGCGCTCGTGGAGATGAGGTCGGCGCCGGTCCGGGCGTAGTCGGCGACCGTGGCCAGGGTGACGCCGCCCGAGATCTCGATCAGCACCGTCGCACCCGACGCCCGCACCCGGGCCACGCAGGCCGCGGCCTCGGAAGGCGCCATGTTGTCGAGCATCACGACGTCGGCCCCCGCGGCCACGGCCTCGTCGACCTGCTCGGGCCGGTCACACTCGACCTCCACTCCCACGCCGGGCCACCGACGACGCGCCTCGGTCACGGCGGCGGCGATCGACAGGGCCGCGAGGTGGTTGTCCTTCACCAGCACCAGATCCGACAGGGTGAACCGGTGGTTGGCGCCCCCTCCCGCCCGGACCGCGGCCTTCTCCAGCACGCGCAGACCGGGCAGCGTCTTGCGGGTCTCGACCACCCGGGCGTCCCCACCGACCGCCGCGGCGGTGACGAACGCCCGGGTGAGCGTGGCGATCCCGGAGAGGTGGCAGAGGAAGTTCAGCGCCGTCCGCTCGCCGGTGAGGATGCTGCGCAACGACCCCGCGATCTCGGCCACGACGTCGTCCGGCCCGATGCGGTCGCCGTCGGTGGCGTGCAGCGCGACCCGCACGTCGGGATCGAGTTGGGCGTAGGTCTCGACCAGGCAGGCGGTGCCGGCCAGCACCCCCGCCTGGCGGGGGACGACCGTCGCCACAGCCTGCACACCCTCGGGCAGCAACGCGGCGCTCAGATCACCCCGAGGTCCGAGGTCCTCGGCCAGGGCGCGACGCACGGCGTCGGCAGCGACCTCGGCTGGAGCCCCGAGGTCGGGATTCGGGTCGCCGGGCAGGGTGGGTCTCACGCGAAGACGCCTGCGATCTCGGGCTTGGCAAGAGGGACGAACCCGGGCACCGCGCCGTGTCCGAACACGAAGCGGCCGTCCAAGGCGTGCGAGCGCTCGGGGAAGTCGAGGCGGGTGTGGGTGCCCCGGGATTCCTCCCGGGCCAGCGCCGCCCCGACCAGCGCCCGGCCGACGTCGAGGAGGTTGGCGTCCTCGAGCGAGCTCGCGCGCATGGCGTCGAGCGCCCGGGAGGCGCGCTCCAGGCTCGAACGCTCCCGGAGCACCCCGGCGTCGCGGGTCAGGACGCGCTGGAACTCCTCCCGGGCCGCGAATCCACCCGTCATGGGCGCCACCACCGGACCGGGGACCCACGGGCCGATCCCGCGCATGACGCCGGTCTGGATCGCGCCGTCGCGCCCCGCCACGATCGCCTCCACGATGCGCGACCCGAACACCAGGCCGTCGAGCAGGGAGTTCGAGGCCAGTCGGTTCGCGCCGTGGACACCGCTGCACGCCGCCTCACCGCAGGCCCACAGTCCCGGGAGGTTGCTGGCGCCGTCGAGGTCGGTGGCGATCCCGCCGGACAGGTAGTGCGCGGCCGGCGCGACCGGGAGGAAGTCGTACGTGGGGTCGAGCCCGAGCGCGCGGACGAATCCCCAGATGGTCGGGAAGCGCTGGGAGAAGCCCCGCACCCCGGTGGCGTCGAGCCACATGTGGTCGGTACCCCGGGCGATGCAGCGCCGGGTGATGGCCCGGGCCACGACGTCTCGGGGCGCCAGGTCGGCGAGGGGATGCTCCTCGGTCATGAAGGCGAAGCCGTCGTCGTCGCGGAGCACCGCGCCCTCGCCCCGGAGCGCTTCGGAAAGGAGCAGCCGCGGGGTGGACGGCGAGTCGAGCGCCGTCGGGTGGAACTGCATGAACTCCAGATCGGCCACTGCCACCCCGGCGCGCAGCGCCATCGCGATGCCGTCGCCGGTGGAGACCGGCGGGTTGGTGGTGACGGCGAAGCACTGGCCCGCTCCGCCCGTGGCCACCACGGTGTGGCGGGCCCGGACCTGACGCGGCGCACCGGCGGCGTCGAGGGCGCGCACGCCGGCGGCCCGCCCGTCCTCGAGCAGGACGTCGGTGACGCGCCAGCGCTCGCGGATCTCGATCCCACCGTCGCGCGTCGTCTGGGCCAGCGCGCGCTGGATCTCGGCACCGGTGGCGTCACCCCCCGCGTGGATGACCCGGGCGACGGAGTGCCCGCCCTCGCGGGTGGTGGCCAGCCCGGCACCGAGGTGGTCGAAGTGCGCCCCGAAACCGATCAGTTCACGGATCCGCTCAGGACCTTCGGTCACCAGCACCCGCACGGCGTCGTCGTCGCAGAGGTGGGCACCGGCGGTGACGGTGTCGGAGAAGTGGAGGTCCGGGGAGTCCACGTCGGGTTCGAGCGCCGCCGCCACTCCACCCTGAGCCCACGACGTCGCCGACGCGTCGAACTCGGCCTTGGTGAGGACGATCGCCGAGAGGCCCCGGCGCGCGGCGTGGATCGCCGCGGTGAGACCGGCGACTCCGCTGCCGAGGACCAGGACGTCCGTCACCGGATCAGGACCGGCCACCAGCGAATCAGTCGGTGCCGACGGCGTGGAGGCCCGACACCGGCCGGTTCTGGTCGTCGACCATCACCACGGTCGGAGTGTGGGCGGCGACCTCGGCCTCGTCGTAGTCGGCGTAGGTGATCACGATCACCTTGTCGCCGGGCTGCACGAGCCGGGCTGCCGCTCCGTTGAGGATGACGTCACCCGGACCACCCTTGATGGCGTAGGTCTCGAACCGCGCTCCGTTGTCGATGTCGAGCACGTGCACTTGCTCGTGCTCGACGATGTCGGCGAGTTCCATCAGGTGGGGATCGAGGGTGATCGACCCGACGTAGTTCAGGTCGGCCCCAACCACCGTGGCCCGGTGAATCTTGGACTTCATCATGATCCGGCGCATCAGACCTCGCTCTCTTGCGCCACCACGCCGAGGTCGACCTCGACGTCGGAACCGCTCACCGACACCGTCATGTTGTCGATGAGTCGTGCACGGCCCACCTGGGCCGCGACCGCCACGAGCACGTCGCCCGCGAGGATCGTCACGGGGGTCAGGTCGTTCGCGTCGACCACCTCCGCATAATCGAGCTCCACCCGGGGCTCGGTGGCGATCAGACCGGCGAGCACCCGGTGCACCGCATCGGGTGACCGCTCCCCCGCCGTGATCGCCGCGCCCGCTTCCTGGAGCGCACGCGACAGCACCGTCGCCGCGCGGCGCTCGTCGGGGTCGAGGTAGATATTGCGACTCGACATCGCCAGGCCGTCGGACTCCCTCACGAGAGGACACCCGACCACCTCGACCGGCAGATCGAGGTCCTGGGCCATGCGCCGCACCACCGCGAGCTGCTGGGCGTCCTTGCGACCGAAGAACGCCTGCGCGGGCCCGACCATGGAGAAGAGTTTGGCGACGACGGTCGTGACGCCGTCGAAGTGCGCCGGGCGCGATCGCCCACACAGACCTGCGGTGAGCCCGTCGACGTGCACGGCCGTACGGATCGGCCGCGGATACATCTCCTCCACCGCCGGCACGAAGAGCACGTCGACGCCCTCGGCCTCACAGACGGCCGCATCGCCCGCCAGATTGCGGGGGTAGGCCGCGAGGTCCTCGGTGGGGGCGAACTGCAGGGGGTTGACGAACAGCGACACCACCACGAAATCGGTGGTGGCGCGGGCCTGGGCCATCAACGACCGGTGTCCGGCGTGGAAGTAGCCCATGGTCGGAACGAAACCGACCCGCCGACCGGCGCTGCGCGCTTCGTCGCAGGCGGCACGCAGTTCGTGGACCCGGCCGACGGTGATCACGCCGCGACCTCCGGATCGGCGACCGAGAGGTCGAGGAGGTCGAGGAGGTCCGGGTCCTGGCGCCCGGTCAGCGTCAGAGCCTCGCGGGCCAACGCCCGGTAGGTGGCCCGCTCGGGTGCGGGCAGGGCGGCCACGTGGGCGGCCACCGTCGGGAGGTCGCCGCGGGCCACCGGCCCGGTGAGCACCGACTCCGGGCCGTGCGCCTCGACGTTGGCCAGGGACGTGCGCACCAACGGCCAGAAGGCCTCCGCCGGGACCCCGGCCGCGCCGGCCAGCCGGGTCACCTGGCCGAGCAGGGCGACGAAATGGTTGGAGGCGACGACCGCAGCGGCGTGGTAGAGCGCCCGGCTCGCGTCGTCGACGACGAACGGTCGCAGCCCGAGCTCGACCGCGAGGTCGGTCACCGCCAGCGGACCGTCGATCGCGGCCCACACGCCGTCGAGGACACGGGCGTCGGCCGACGCGAAGGTCTGCAGAGGGTGGAGCGCGCCGACCACCACGTCGGGCCGCTCGGATCGCAACGCCGCCAGGACCTCGAGCCCGAGGGCACCCGAGCAGTGCACCACCAGTGCCCCCGGCTCGAGGCCGGGAGCCAGGGCGCACGCGATCGCGGAGATCGCCGTGTCGGGCGTGGTGACGAGCACCAGGTCAGCACCCCGACCCGCCTCGGGCACGGCCCGAGGCGGACACCCGAGCCGCGCGACGGCCGCCCGTGTGGTGGACGACCCCTCGGAACGGCCCGCGACGGCGGTCGCGCGCCAGCCCCGGGCTACCAGGGCGAGCGCGAGGCAGGATCCGGCACGACCGGGGCCGACGAGCGCAAAGGTTCGCGGCGGATTGACGTTCACGAGGAGACCCTTTCGTTCCGGCCCACGGGTGGTGCCGGTCTGGGGTGCCTAGCGGACAACCAATGTTAGGCCGCTGGGCCGCACTCCCGTCCATTCGCCGCGCACCACGCCCGGAACGCCCAGATCGGACAGGGGTACACAGACGAAGCCCCGCTCCGCCCACCGGGGGTGGGGGACGATCAGGTCGGGTTCGTCGATCCGCTCGTCGCCGTAGAAGAGGACGTCCACGTCGAGGGTGCGTGGGCCCCAGCGCTCGATCCGGACCCGGTCCACCGCGGCCTCGAGCCGCTGGGCGAGGGCCAGGACCTGCCGGGCCGTGAGGGTGGTGTCGACCGCTACGACGGCGTTGGCGAAGTCGGGCTGCTCCGGCCCGCCGACCGGGTCCGTCTCGTAGACGGGCGACACGGCTACCACCGTGACGCCTGCGGCCGCGGCCAGGCCGTCGACCGCGGACTGCAGGTGGGCCGACCGGTCGCCGAGGTTGGACCCGATGCCGAGGAGGACCCGGACCGGTTGCGGAGACTCCACCCGGCTCATCGGGTGATGCGGACGCCGACCGAGTCGAGCGCGACCGGCACCGGCGGACGCAGTTTCTGCAGGGTCACGGTGACCGCACTCACGCGCGGGTCGGTCTTGCAGACCTCGATGATCCGGACGGCGAGCCGCTCGAGCAACTCGTAGCGCTCGTCGGCCACGACTGCCGCGACTGCCCTCGCCACCCCGCCGTAGTCGACGGTGTCGGCGAGGACGTCGGACGCGCCGGCGGCCGCGAGGTCCACGTGGAGCTCGAGGTCGATCCCGAAGGGCTGCGCGCGCACCTTCTCCTCGGGAAGCACGCCGTGGACGCCCAGGACGCGCAGGCCGGAGACGAGAATTCGATCCATGGTTCAACCTTTCACGATGCCGTCGTCGAGTACGGCGGCGATGATTTCGCGACCTCCCGCACCGACCTCACGGCCGGTGAGCCGCTCCACCGCGGCGGCGGCCTGTGGGCCGGTCGTGAAGACGTCCGGTCGCGTGAACAGCAGGTAACCAGCGAGCACGCCCAGGAGACGCTCGCCGAACTCCTCGTGGTGGATGAGCACCCGTTCGACGGGGTCGTCGAGCCACGTGCTGAGGGTGCGGTAGGTGTGGCCGAGTCGGATCGGCCAGTCGTCGCGGCGCCCGAGCGGGATGTGCTCGTAGTCGATGCCCGCCTCGTCGTAGGCGTAGAGGTTGTGGTTCGAGTCGAGGAGCGACAGCACGCGGGTGAAGCCGTTCCCGGCGAGCCAGATCAACTCCTCCTGACGCCGCACCTTGCGGTGGTTGCGCGCGAAGCCACCGGGTCGCTCCGAGGCGGCCAGCCGGTCGCGAACCACCCAGGTGAACCCACGGGGCTCGAGGCCCTGGGCCCAGCGCCCCCTCACGCCGCCGCCCGCACTGCGTCGAGGAGCGATCTCACCCGGGCGGCCCCCGCCACGTCGTGGACACGGACGACCGAGACACCCAGCTCGGCGGCCCACACGGTGGTCGCGAGGGTGGCGTCGTCGCGGGCGATCGGCTCGGGTGAGTCGGAGATCTCGCCGAGGAACCGCTTGCGCGACGTCCCCAACATCACCGGGACGTCGAACCGACCCACGAAGTGGTCGAGGTGAGCGAGGAGCGCGAGGTTGTGCGCCGTGGTCTTGCCGAACCCCATCCCGGGGTCGACCGCGATGGCCGAACGGGGGATCCCGGCCGCGACCGCGGCCGCGAGGCGCTCGGCGAGGAAGTCGCTCACCTCTCGGACGACGTCGTCATAGAAAGGATCTTCCTGCATGGTGCGCGGCTCGCCCCGCATGTGCATCGCCACGTAGCCCACGCCCCGGGCGGCGACGACGCCGAACATTTCGGGGTCGCGACCGGCGGTGACGTCGTTGACGATCGAGGCCCCGGCGTCGATCGCCGCACCGGCGACGAACGCCTTCGCGGTGTCGACGCTCACCGGGACACCGGCTTCGGTGACGAGTCTCCTGACCACGGGCAGCACCCGCTCGACCTCGTCGGCGGCCACGACCGCGCCGGCTCCCGGCCGGGTCGATTCCCCTCCCACGTCGAGGAGGTCGGCGCCCGCGGCGACCAGCGCAAGACCGTGCGCCACCGCGGCGTCGGCGCCGAACCAGCGTCCGCCGTCGGAGAACGAGTCGGGCGTGACGTTGACCACGCCCATCACCGCCGGCCGGACGACGGGCCGAGCCCACCCCTCCCCGGACCAGTCGAACATCGCCCGCAGCGTACCGGCGATCCGCCGGGCACCGCTCGGGATCCTGTGATTACAGGCGGTTCCCGGGGTGGGTGATGAGACTCATGGCCTCGGCCCGGGTGGCCGGGTTGTTCTTGAAGAGCCCCCGGACGGCCGAGGTGACCGTGAGCGATCCGGGCTTGCGGACCCCCCGCATCGACATGCAGAGGTGCTCGGCCTCGATGACCACGAACACCCCATCGGCCTCGAGCGTGGCCTGCAGGGCGTCGGCGATCTGGCTCGTGAGCCGCTCTTGGACCTGCGGTCGCCGGGCGAACCCGTCGACGAGCCGGGCGATTTTCGACAATCCGGTGATTCGGCCGTCGCCGCCCGGGATGTAGGCCACGTGGGCACGACCGGTGAAGGGCACGAAGTGGTGCTCGCACAGACTCGCCAGGGG
This sequence comes from Actinomycetes bacterium, assembly GCA_037142235.1. Classification (GTDB taxonomy): domain Bacteria; phylum Actinomycetota; class Acidimicrobiia; order IMCC26256; family PALSA-555; genus CAIUKV01. The sequence continues at coordinate 13,713 of JBAXBB010000023.1, read as the reverse complement.
GATGTCGCGGACCATGACCATCTCGTCGTGGTCGGCCTCGAACGTGACGGCGAGGTGCCGGGACGGGTCTTCGTGGAGTCCGCTGAAGATCTCCTCATACATGTTGGCGATGCGCGCCGGCGTGCGCCTGAGCCCGTCGCGGTCGGGATCCTCGCCGACGGCGATGAGGATCTCGCGGACGGCGGCCTCGATCCGGGGCTTGTCGGTCTTGCCGCGCGCCGCTTCGGGGATGTTCGCCTCGCTCATGGTGTCCTCCGGGTCGGGGTCACATCGGTTGCGGCGACTGCCGCGGGGCGCCGGGAGCCCGACGAAGTGAACGGCTCGACCCCGGCGAACATTTCCTGGACTCGATCGACGTCGATGGTCTCCTTCTCGACCAGTTCGTCGGCGAGCCGGTCGAGGACCTCGCGATTGGCCTTCAGTATCTCCAGCGCCGTGGCTCGGGCCCGCTCGACCAGGCCCCGGATCTCGGTGTCGATCTGCGCCGCGAGCTCGTCGGAGTAGTCGGGCCGGCTCGAGAAATCGCGCCCGAGGAAGACCTCACCACTCGCCTGGCCGAACCGGGTCGGCCCGAGCTCCTCGCTCATGCCGTACTCGGTGATCATCTGACGCGCGATGGTCGTGGCCCGGTCGATGTCATTCTGCGCACCGGTCGTAGGGTCGGTGAAGACGAGCTCCTCGGCCGCCCGCCCCCCGAGCAGCATCGCGAGCTCGTCACGGAGCTCGCTGCGCGTGACGAGGAACTTGTCTTCGGTGGGAAGGGTGAGGGTGTAGCCGAGCGCACGACCGCGCGGGATGATGGAGATCTTGTGCACGGGGTCGGCTCCCGGAAGGGCGTGCGCGACCAGCGCGTGACCACCTTCGTGATAGGCGATCACCCGGCGCTCGTGCTCCGAGATCACCCGGCTCTTGCGCTCCGGTCCGGCCATGACCCGCTCGGTAGCCTCCTCGAGTTGCGGGAGGCCGATCTGGTCGAGGTTGTGCCGGGCCGCGAGGAGCGCGGCCTCGTTGAGGAGGTTGGCCAGATCGGCACCGGTGAAGCCGGGCGTGCGCCGGGCGATGACCTCGAGGTCGACCCCCGGAGCGATCGGCTTGTCGGCCGCGTGCACCTTCAGGATCTGACGCCGCCCGACGAGATCGGGACGGTCCACCACGATCTGGCGGTCGAAGCGACCGGGGCGCAGCAGTGCTGGATCGAGGATGTCGGGTCGGTTGGTGGAAGCGAGGAGGATCACGCCCGACCGGGGATCGAACCCGTCCATCTCGACGAGGAGCTGGTTGAGGGTCTGCTCACGCTCGTCGTGACCGCCCCCGAGGCCCGCACCGCGCTGGCGGCCCACGGCGTCGATCTCGTCGACGAACACGATGGCGGGGGCGGCCTTCTTGGCCTGGTCGAACAGGTCACGGACGCGCGACGCCCCGACGCCCACGAACATCTCGACGAAGTCGGAGCCGCTGATCGAGAAGAACGGCACTCCGGCCTCACCGGCGACAGCCTTGGCGAGCAGCGTCTTGCCGGTGCCCGGCGGACCGTAGAGCAGCACGCCCCGCGGGATCTTCGCCCCCATCTTCTGGAACTTGCTCGGCGACTCCAGGAACTCCTTGATCTCTTGGAGTTCCTCGACCGCCTCGTCGAGACCGGCAACGTCGGCGAAGGTCACCTGGGGCTGGTCCTTCGCGACGGTCTTCGTGCGGGCCTTGCCGAAGCTCATGATCCGGCTGCTGCCACCCTGCATCTGGGTCATGAAGAACATGATGATCCCGAACACCAGCACGAACGGCAGCAGGTTGTAGATCAAGGAGACCCAGAGGCTCTCCTTCTGGGCATCCACCGAGAACGGCTTCACCTCGGCGTTGACGATCTTGCGGGTGATCGTCGAGGTGTAGTTGGCCGGAAAGCGGACCTCGTACTTGGTCCCGTTCGCCAACTCTCCCTTGACCACGTGGTCCTGGTCGTAGAGGGTGGCGTTGTCGACCTTGCCGTCGGTGAGCCGCTGCTCGTAGGTGTTGAGGCCGAGGGTCGTCCGATCGGCCGGCGCCTGGAACAAGCGCAGGGCGAGAAACGCCGCCACGATCGCGACGGCAAGCCAGATGAAGAGCATTCGCCGTGATTTCTTCACCACGCCTCCGCGGGGGCCGGAAAGGGAGAGACCACGCTAGCCGTCGCTCCCTGGGACCTGTTGGGCGAGTCCCGGTGTCTAGCCGCGAACCGGGCCGAGGTAGCGGTGGATCCCGTGCAGGTTGCGGTACCGCTCGTCGACGTCGAGGCCGTACCCGATGACGAACACGTCGGGAATCCGGAACCCCACATACCGCAGGTCGAGCTCGGTGCGCTGGAGCCCGTCTTTCACGAGCAGGGCGCAGGTCTCCACCGAACGGGCACCTCGGGCGGCGAGTGTGCGGCCCAGGTAGGCGAGGGTCAGTCCGGAATCGATGATGTCCTCGACGATGAGCACGTCGCGATCGGTGAGATCGGTGTCGAGGTCCTTGAGAATGCGCACGACCCCACTGGTGCGGGTGGCCGACCCGTAGGAGGAGACCGCCATGAAGTCGACCTCGATCGGCAGGTCGATGGCGCGGGCGAGGTCGCCCATGAAGACGAACGCACCCTTGAGCACCCCCACCAAGAGCGGTGGACGGTCGGCGTAATCGGCGGTGATCTGCGCACCGAGCTCAGCGATCCGGGCGTGCAGCGTGTCGACCGAAACGACTGGCTCGCCAACGTGGGCATCTCTCACGGTGTGACGCTACCCCCCGGAGAGGTCCAGGACCCCGCTACGACGCACCACGCGCCGCCCTCCGGTCAGCTCCGTCGCGCGCACCTCGCCACGGGCCACGGCCAGGACCCGCTCCACCTCGGCCGCCGACGGCGGAGGCGGCCCGATCCACAGCCGGACCGCGCGTCGGGCCAGCGGCAGCGCCAGCCCCACCAACCGCGACACCTCCGGGCGATCGGCGGCGGGCGGCCACGCCGCCGCGGCGAGCCCGTCGAGGTAGTCACTCTCACGGCGCAGGATCTCGGCCTGGCGGGCCAGGACCGGGACGAGGTCGCGCTCGGCCCCCGCCGAGAGGGCCGGCAGCACCTCGTGCCGGATCCAGTTCCGGCGCAGGGTGCGATCGTCGTTCGACGGGTCGTGCAGCGGCTCGACCGCGACCGCGGCGCAGACCGCCTCGGTGTCGGACCGGCGGAGGACGAGGAGGGGTCGGACGATGGTGCCGCGCCGCTCGGCCATCGCCCCCAGCCCGGCGGGACCGCTGCCGCGGAGGAGGTTGAGCAGCACGGTCTCGGCCTGGTCGTCGGCGGTGTGGCCGAGCAGCACCGTTCGGGCGCCGCACTCCAGACGCGCGGCTTCGAGCGCTCCGTGGCGGGCTTCACGAGCTCGGGCCTCGAGGTTCGGGCCCGGCAAGACCGTGGCGACCCGGCGATCGGCCCGCGCGCCGACCCGGTCGGCGACCACGGCCACGAACGCCGCCTCTTCGTCGCCCCCGGCGCGCAGACCGTGATCCACGTGCACGGCGGTGACGTCGTCACGGACCGCGGCGACGAGCGCGAGCAGCGCCACGGAGTCAGGGCCTCCGGAGCAGCCGACGACGACCGGGCCCGGGAGGTCGACCAGGCCGGGCACCGCCCGGAGCCAGGGTGCGAGCACCCGCCCGAGCGCCTCCCTCAGCCGACGCGGGTCAGCCACCGCAGCGGTTCTGCGAACTCGTCCTTGGTGGGGAGCCACTCGGGGCCCCGCCAGGCGGCGTCGACGGCGCGCGGACCGGCCTCCCGTTCGATCGCGGCGACGAAGGCCTCGCCGATCTCGTACTGGCGCAACTTGGCGTCGACCCCGACCGCCTTCTGGACCCAGCTCGACGGTCCGGACGTCTGCCGACGCGCCTCGAGCACCCGCGCCATCCGGGCCTGGCCCTGCACGTGACGGGCACCGAGCTCGTTCATCACCCGGTTCCCGTGACCTTCGAGGAGCGTCATCAACGACTGCACCCGGTCGAGGGAGACCCGGTGCTCGGGCCCGGTCAGGAGGGTGACGATCCCACCGTCGTCGAGGGGGTTCCGACCCCGCCGGAGCTCCTCGAGCGCGTGGCGCACCGAGTCGACGATCCGCTTGGGATCGGCGTCGACCCCACCGAGCAGATCGTCGACCAACGACAAGAAGTAGGGCCGCAACCACGGCACCGCCGTGAACTGGGCCCGGTGGGTGCACTCGTGCAGGGCGATCCAGAGCCGGAAGTCACGCGGTCGGAAGGCGAAGCGCTTCTCGAGGGAGAGCACGTTGGCCCCGACGTAGTAGACGGCGTCGTCGACGGGCCGGTCGTCGTCACCGGGCACGAGCAGGTCGTACTGCCCGAGCACCCGCTGGGAGAACCAGCCGAGGAGGACCCCGAGCTCGGTGGCGGTGACGGTGCGCCCCACGGGCGCGAAGGGGCTGTGCGCCACGCGCTCTCCGATGCGGTGGGTGAGCGGCGCGAGGAGCGCCCGCATCGAGCGCACGTTGGCGTCGACCCAGCCGGTGCGGTCGAGGACGTGGGCTCGGGCGGGCGTCGGGGCCCGGAGCCCGGTGAAGTCGGCGACGAGCGCCTCGGCCTCGGCACTCGCCTCGGCGAAGTCGTCCTCGAGGGAAGCGGCGAGGTAGGAGGTCGAGAGCGGGTCACGCCCGGAGACCCGACGGGCGACCCGTCCGGCGAGCGACCAATCGATCGGCTCGGGCGCGTGCGCCCGTGCCGGTGCGACGGGCGCCAGGGCGGTCATTCCTCGACCCGGCGACCCTTGATGCGCGGGATCAGCACTTGGCGGACGTATCCACCCGAGAGCGCCAGAATGGTCACGAGGACCGAGACCGTGAGGATCGGCGCGATCCACCAGAACCACAACTCACCGGCGATGACGTGCACGGACCCTCCCTCGCTTCGGTACCGGTTGGCATCATACGCGGGCGGGGCGCTGGATCCGGACCCGAGCCGAACCCGCCGGCCGCGGGTCGGTCGCTCAGGCGTCGGGGGAATCGGCGGCCGCCGGAGGGTCCGCGAGGAGGTCGCCGATCCGGCTCCGCAGCGACTCCGGGGCCTGGTCCTGGCAACGCGACGCCACCACGACCCGCCACCGGACCTGGAAGTCCTTCAGGTCGGTGCAGTTCCGGCAGCGCTCCAGGTGCCGAGTGATCTGCCAGCGACGGTACGGGGAGAGATGCTCCCGGTCGAGGAAAACGTAGAGCTCGTCTTTGACGGATTCGCAGTCCATCGTGGCTCCGGGTCAGTCGGCCGGGTCGGCGGTCGGGATCGGACGGGGGGTGAGGGCCGACGGGATCAGTCCCCGATCAGCGGCGAAGTCGGCCAACCGCTGCTCGAGCTGCTTTCTTCCCCGGTGGAGGCGACTCATGACGGTGCCGATCGGCACCTCGGTGATCTCGGCGATCTCCTTGTAGGAGAACCCCTCGACGTCGGCGAGGATCACCGCCACCCGGAACTGCTCGGGCAGGGCTTCCAGCGCCTCCTTCACGGCGGCGTCGGGCATGGCGTCGAGCACCAGCCGCTCGGGCGTGGCCCCCGCCTCCGCGGCTTCCAGCCCGCCGATTCGGCGGTAGAGGGCGAAGTCCTCGACGTCGTCGAAGTCGACCTCGACCGGTCGGCGTTGCTTGGCCCGGTAGATGTTGATGAACGTATTGGTGAGGATCCGGTAGAGCCAGGCCTTGAGGTTGGTGCCGTCCTTGAACCCGCCGAACCCCCGGTAGGCCCGGAGGAACGTCTCCTGGACGAGATCCTCGGCGTCGGCCGGGTTGCGCGTCATGCGCATCGCGGCCGAATACAACGGGTCCATGTAGGGAGTTGCGAGCTCGGCGAACTTCGCCTGGTCGGCCACGCTGGCAGGCTAACCGAGCGCCGGTGCCACCACGGTCCCGGAGAAGAACTCGGGGTTGGTCCCCCGCCAGAGGCGCACGGCGTTGCCGAACGTGAAGTCGCGGAAGTCGGCCTCGTCGATGAGGCCGTCCTCCACCAGCTCCCACGCCTCGGCGAGCACGCCCCGGAAGTCCGGGACGTCCCAGTGGCCGATGTCGGAAGCGAACACCGCCGGCAGGCGGGCACCGTGGGGGTTGAGGTCGGCGCGGAACGCCAGGGCATTCATGGGGTCGTCGGCCTCGCACCCGAAGAAGAACTGCTCGGTGAAGACGCGCGTGACGTCGGCCGGGCCGGTGATCCCGCACGCCGCGAACTCGTCACGGGTCTCCGGTGGCTCACCCGGGTCGGCGAGGAACCTCAGCGAATCGTCGAGGGCATCGATCCGTTCGACGAACGACGCCGGGCCGTGCGTGCGCACCAGATCGTGCAGCAAGCCACGGTCGAGCGCGGCGGGGTCGTAGTGCCCGATGGCCTCGACGTTGCGCTTCTTCCAGTGCGAGATGATGTCGGCGTGAAGGGTCGCCGCCCAGGCGACTCCACCTTCGTGGAAGGCGAAGCGCAACTCGGGGAAGCGGGTCGGCACGCCCCCGAAGAACAGTGAGCGCGCCACCGCCTCGGCCCCCGCCGCGAAGTTCCCGATGTGGTTGGCCACGTAGTTGAACGGCGAGGTGCGGCTCCCGAAGCCGATGCCGGTGGAGTGGAACGTCGGCGACACCCCGAGCTCGGCACAGCGCCGCCACACCGGGTCGTAATCGTGGGCGGAGTCGAGCCCCAGCGCGTCGACCCAGCGCGCGGCACGGTCGCCCTCGTGGCCGGGGGCGAACCGGTTGACGAGACCACCGATCAGCACCGCCCGCAGCCCCAACTCGCCCACGGCGTGGTCGAGCTCGGCGATGGCCTCCTCGGGGTTGTAGGAGGGGATGATCGCCACCGGGAGCAGGCGGTCGGCCTGGTCGGCGTAGGCCTCGGCGTAATAGCGGTTGCACGCTCGCGCCACGCCCCGACGCAGGTCGTCGTCGTCGAGGGCCATCGGCACCAGCCCGAAGGTGGGGTACAGCACCGCCAGATCGACGCCGATCTCGTCGAGCCGGGAGTGGAGCAGCGCCGGGATCATGGCGGTCGCCCGGTCGAACGAGTTCGCCGCCGGCACCGCCCACCACCCGGTGCGCGACACGCCGAGTGTGCGGCGGGCCGCGACGTCGAGCCCGCGAGCCAGGGCCGGGCCGTCGAGGAGCCGGTCGAACCCGGCTCCGAGCGCGACACCGCCGTCCTCGACCAGGAAGTCGCGGATGAGGGGGAGGAACTCCACGTGATGACCATCGGCGTCGATGACCGGATGGTCGAGTCGGGCCCGGATGGCTGCCGTGTCCAAGGCCCGGACCGTACTCCGTTCCCGGCGACGTTCCGACCGGTCGGCCAGCGACGGTCGCCGCGAGCGTGGTGCCTCCCCGACCGGGACGCAGCGCAACCAGTCGTTCGGGGTGGCGTTCTCGGCCACGGGGTTGGTGACACGGTTGCCTCCCCCGATGGTCGGAGTCGGCGGAGGGGTCGCACCACTCACCCCCGCGGCGATCGATCCGCCTGGCGGCCGCGCGACCAGCGCGATCGGGGCGGAACCGACCACACACGCCCGACGCCACCCGATCGCTGCCCGTCAGGTCGACGACTTCCACCGAACGCGACCATCCGGCCTTTGCGCCGACGAAGTTCGAGGCACCGTGGCACGGTGGGCCTGCGACCGACGTGGCCACGGGGGTGGAGCCGGGAAGGAGATTCGAACTCCTGACCTGCTCATTACGAGTGAGCTGCTCTGCCGACTGAGCTATCCCGGCGGGGTGGCCGAGTGTAGCGACGCCGGCAGGTGCACCAGCAGCCGTTCGAGGCAGAGCGACGGGTTGGGGTTGCGCCCCAGGGAAGCCCGCGCGGCCCGGCAGGCATCGATCGCCGCAGGGGCGACCGCGACGGACACGATCGGCCCTGCGAGGTCGGGGTTGCGGGCCGGGGCGCCCACCCCGGCCAGGGCGTCGCGGTAGCACGACTCGAGCGCGGTGATCCCCTCGGCCAGGATCCGTCGGCGGGCCGCGGTCACCTCCCGCTTCTGACGGTCGGCCAGTCGGTTGCGCAGCGCCGACTGCGACCGGTCGGGATACCCGGCCGCCTCGAGTTCCGCGGCCAGGACTGCGGCCTCGGCCACATGGACGTCCTTCAGCGCCACCACCGCGGCGTCGAGGCGCTCGCCGAGGGACTCGGCCGCGGCCACGGCGGTCCCGGCGTGCCCGTCGAGGAGCCGCGCGGCCCCCACGAACGCGTTCCTGACCTCCCGGTCGGGGCCGGCCAAGGCTCGGGCCCGACCCAACTGGCCCCCGGCCAGGGTCGCGGCCAGGTGGGCATCACCGGGGGCGATGCCGTCGGCCACCAACGCCGCGTCCACCGCAGCCGTCGACAGGGGTGCCAGATCGATCCGCTGGCACCGCGACCGCACCGTCGGGGGCAGGTCCTCGGGGCTGGCGGTCACCAGCACCATCACGGTGCGCGGCGGTGGCTCCTCGATGGTCTTCAGGAGCGCGTTGGCGGCCACCGCCCGGTTCGCGCTCAGGCGGTCGGCCTCGTGGATCACGATCACCTTGCGGTCACCCTCCACCGGGGTGCGTGACGCCTCCCGAAGGATTCCCTCACGCACATCTTCCTTGACCCGGTAGCTCACGCCCTCGGGCTCGTACTCCACGACGTCGGGATGCATCCCCCGCAGCGCAAGGTCGACCGCGCGGGTGTCGGACTCACCCGCCACGAGCGCCGCCGCGAAGATCCGGGCGGCGTCCTCCACCCCCGAACCGCGTGGCCCGACCAGCAGGTACGCGTGCAGGGGCCGCTCGGCCGCGCGGCGGAGCGCGACCACCGCCCGGTCCTGCCCGAGCAGACGGTTCCAGGGTGCTTCGATCACCACACCATCACCGCACCATCACCGCACCATCGCCGCATCCACCGCGGTCCACACGGCGACTTCGACCTCGTCGGGGGAGCCCGTGCCGTCGACGACCGTCCAGCCGAGGTCGGTGGCGATCCGGTCGTACGACGCGACCACCGCCGCGAGGAATCCGTCACCCTCGCCCTCGATGCGGTCGGCTGGGCCGCGTCGGCGGGTGGCCAGGACCTCGACCGGCGCTGCGAGGTACACGACCAGGTCGGGAACCAGTCCACCGGTCGCGAAGGCGCTCAGAGCGGCGACCTCGCCGACACCGAGCCCGCGCGCACCCCCCTGGTAGGCGAGTGACGATCCCACGTACCGGTCGCTCACCACCCAGGTACCGGCCGCCAGCGACGGCTCCACCACCGCACCGACGTGCTGCGCCCGATCGGCGGCCATCAGGAGTGCCTCGGCGCGTGGGTCGACCGGGGCATCGCCGTCGAGCAGGATCGCGCGCAGGGATCGCCCGAGTTCGGTCGCTCCCGGCTCGAACGTGGCCCGGACCGCCAGCCCGGCCGCCTCGAGTCGACGCACCAGGCGCGCGACCTGAGTGGTCTTGCCGCACCCGTCACAACCCTCGAGCACGACGAAGCGACCGCGGGCGCTCATGCGGCGTCGGCCTCCCGGTCGGTCCCGGAGGCCGGCGGTGCGAGGGTGTGCTTCATCGACCACCATGCATACATCCCCGCCCCGAGGGTGAGGAGGCCACCGCACCACAGCGTGACCCGCACGCCCGGGAACGTGTAGTTCACGTCGCCGACGGTGACCGTGCCGACGCTCAGCACCGAATGGAAGATCCACTGCCAGAAGTCGGAGAACAGCGGGGAGATGACCAGCGCGATCAGCAGGCACATCCGGATCACGGTGTAGAGGGTGGCGAAGATCCGACCGCGCATCTCGTCGCGGACCGTCTCCTGCAACACCGTGAAGCCCGTCACGTACGACGTGCCGGCGCACGCCCCGAGCAGCACCACGCAGAGCGCGGCCGGGAACGTGGAGGAGAACGTGGCGGCCAGGAACAGCGACACGCCCGTGCCCATCACGGCGAAGTCGAACACCGTTTCGCGGGGGATGCGCTTCTGGACGAACAGCAAGCCCACGACCCCGATCGCGGCCCCCACGCCCAGAGCGCTCATCAGGAGGCCGAACGTCGCGGCGTCGCCCCCGATCGCCTGCTTGGCGAAGACCGGTCCGAGCGGGATCATCGCCCCCGCACCGATCAGCCCGACCCCCAGTCCCACGATGACACCCCGGACCCGCGGCTCCTCGGCGATGTAACGCAGACCGTCCTTGATCTCCCCGATCGTGCTCGAGCCCTCTGCCTTCTCGCGCCGCTCGTGCACCCTTGGGATGGGCAGACGCCAGACGATCACCGCAGAGGCCACGAACGTCAACGCGTCGAAGAACAGGGCGAGTGCCTCCTGGTCGACGCGCAAGACGTGTACGAGGCCCAACGACCCCATCCACGCCGCGAGCGCCGCAAGGAGCGAGAAGATGATCGACGCGAACGGAAAGGTGCCGTACGACGCGGCCAACGACAGCGTGTTGGCCGAGGAGAGCTGCTCGGGCTGCACGAGGTTCGGTACCGAGGCGTCCTTGGCCGGACCCCACAACAGGGTGAACACCTCGAGCGCCAGGCTGATCAGGACGAGGGCGAGCAGTCCGTTGACGAAGGGGAGCAGCACCAGCAACCCCGCCCGGCCGAGGTCCGACACCACCATCACCTTGCGCCGATCGAAGCGGTCGAGGAGGACGCCACCGAGGGTCCCCAGGAAGAACCCGGGCACCACCCGGGCCATCATCACGAGGCTCACCGCCGCCCCCGAGTTGGACGAGACCCGGGCGGCGATCGCCAGGATCGCGATCAGCCCGATCCAGTCGCCGGTCGACGACGTGACCTGGGCGATCCACAGCCAGAAGAACGATCGGGTGCCGAAGACGCGCAGCGTCGCCGGCGGAACCGGATCGTCGTCGGGACTGTTCGGGATGAACGGGGCCTGGTCCTTCACCGGCTCGTCAGCCTAGGTCCGGGCCTCCACCCGCCCCGGCTCCGAGGCGGACGATGTTGCTGGTGTGGCCAGTGGTGTGGCCGCCAGCACGGCGGCCGTCGACAGCGAAGCCTTCTTCGCAGCCGCCTTCTTCTTGGCGGGCGCCTTCTTCGCGGCCGCCTTCTTCTTGGCGGGCGCCTTCTTCGCGGTCGCCTTCTTCGCGGTCGCCTTCTTCTTGGTCGGTCCCCGAGCTTCACGCTCCCGCAGCAGTTCCACCGCGCGCTCGAGGTCGAGCTCCTCGGGGGCGAGGCCCCGGGGCAGGCTCGCATTGACCGTGCCGTCGGTGACGTACGGGCCCCACCGACCATCGAGGACGCGCACGGGCGATCCCGACTCCGGGTGCGCACCGAGATCGGCGAGCGGCGCCTTGGGTGCCGCGCGACCGCGGCGCTTGGGCTCGGCGAAGATCGCGCGGGCTTCGTCGAGGGTGACCGTGAAGATCTGCCGCTCCCCCGCGAGGCTGCGCGAGTCGGTGCCCTTGCGCAGGTAGGGGCCGTACCGACCGTTCTGAGCCGTGATCGCCTCGCCGTCGAGCTCACCGACCTCCCGAGGCAGCGCCAGGAGAGCCAGCGCCTCTTCCAGCGTGACGGACTCGGGAGTCATGTCGGCGAACAGCGACGCACGCGGCGGCTTCTCCGCACCCTTCACCGTGACGTCGAACTCGCCCAGTTGCACGAAGGGACCGAAGCGGCCGTTGAGCGCTAGGACCAGCAGTCCGGTCGCCGGGTCGGTACCGATCTCACGCGGTCCGGCCGAGCCCTTGGCGATCAGTTCCTCGGCCCGGGCCAGGGTCAACTCGTCGGGGGCGATCTCGACCGGCATCGGAGCCTTGTCGTCGCCGCGCTCGATGGTGGCACCGTTGTTCCAGACCCGCACGAGGATCTGCCGTCCTTCGGCGTCGACGGCAATCGGCACGGCGTTCACCACGGAGGGGTCGATGGTGGCGAGGTGCTCCTCGTCGACCAACTCGCGCAGACCGGCGGTCCCGTTGCCGAAGTAGAAGGAGTGCAGCCACTTCTCGGCCTCACCCTCACCACGGGCGACGGCGTCGAGCGCCTCCTCCATCGTGGCGGTGAAGTCGTAGTCGATGAGGTGCGAGAAGTGGCGCTCGAACAACTGTTGCTTCGCGAAGGCGGTCCACGACGGCACGAGGGCGTTGCCCTTCTTCCACACGTAGTCGCGTGCGAGCAGCGTCTCGATCACCATCGCATAGGTCGACGGGCGACCGATCCCACGCTCCTCGAGCTCCTTGACCAGGCTGGCCTCGGTGTATCGGGCCGGCGGCTGGGTGGTGTGCTCAGCCGGCTCCAGGCCGAGGCAGGCGAGTTCGTCACCCTCGGCAAGGGCGGGCAGCACCGCCTCCCGGTTCTCGAGCTCGGCGTCGGGGTCGTCGGAGTCCTCGACGTAGGCCAGCAGGTAGCCGGCGAACTCGATCGTGCGACCGGTGGCCTGGAACGTGACCTCCGTCGGCGACCCCGCCTCGGCGTTGGTGGTGGCGACGAAGCGCACCGCCACCCGCTGGATCCGGGCGTCGGCCATCTGACTGGCGACGGTCCGCATCCAGACCAACTCGTAGAGCCGGCGCTCGTCGGAGGACACCTCGCCCGCCACCGACTCGGGGTAGCGGAACTGCGACCCGGCCGGCCGGATCGCCTCGTGGGCCTCCTGGGCGTTCTTGGCCTTGCCCCGGTAGGTGCGCGGGGCGTCGGGGAGGTAGGACTCCCCGAAGCGTTGGCGGATCTCGGTCCGGGCTGCGGCCACCGCCTCCGAGGAGAGGTTGGTCGAGTCGGTCCGCATGTAGGTGATGAAACCGTTCTCGTAGAGGCGCTGCGCCACGGCCATCGTGCGTGCCGAGCTGAAGCCGAGTTTGCGTCCCGCCTCCTGCTGGAGTGTCGACGTGATGAACGGCGCCTTGGGCCGTTCGACGGTGGCCTTGGACTCCACCGAGACCACCCGGAACGATCGACCGGCGAGGCCTTCGGCCAAGGCCCGGGCCCCGGCGGCGTCGAGGTGTTCGACCTCGCCCGGCTTGGTGAGGCGACCGGTGTCGGGATCGAAGTCGCGCCCGGAGGCGACGCGCCGACCCGCGACTGCCACCAGCGAACCGGGGAAGGTGGTGCGGTCGTCACCCGCGACGCTTGCGAACCGGCCGTCGATGTCGCAGTAGTCGGCCGCGCGGAAGGCCATGCGGGCACGCTCCCGATCCACGACGAGGCGCGCCGCAACGCTCTGCACCCGCCCTGCCGAGGTGGCGCCACCGGCGCGCCGCCGCATCACCAGCGACATCTCGTAGCCGAACAGCCGGTCGAGGACCCGACGCCCGTTGGCAGCCTCGACCAGGCGGAGGTCGAGCTCACGCGAGTTCTCGATCGCCTCCTCGATCGCCTCACGGGTGATCTCGTGGAAGACCATCCGCTTCACCGGCACCGTCGGCTTGAGCAGCTCGAGCACGTGCCACGAGATCGCTTCGCCTTCACGGTCCTCGTCGGTGGCGAGGTAGACCTCGCTGGCGTCGGCCAGGGCCGCCTTCAGCACCCGGACCTGCTCCTTCTTCGAATCCGGGACGATGAAGATCGGATCGAAGTGGTTGTCGATGTCGATGGCCAGGCGCCGCACCGCCGGGTCCGTGTACTTCTTCGGAACCTCCTTGGCGCTGCGCGGGAGGTCACGGACGTGCCCGTAGCTCGCCAGGACCTTGACCCGGTCGCGCCCAAGGAACCCTTCGATGGTCTTCGCCTTCGCGGGCGACTCGACGATCACGAGTGGCTTGGCCACGGGGTGCACCTCAGCAGGGACGGGGGC
>JBAXBB010000022.1:0-32503 GCA_037142235.1 Actinomycetes bacterium | reverse complement strand
CCCCCTCGTCACTCACCGCTCGCTTCGCCAACCCCCCCCGTCCCCGGCGTTAATGTCCGGGACGTGACGGCCCCGCCCGACGGTCTCGACCTCCGTGCACTCGGTGCCTGGATGACCCGAAACGTCGACGGTGCCGGGGCCGACCTGTCGGCATCGCTGATCGCCGGTGGGCGCTCCAACCTCACCTACCGCGTCACCGACGGCACCCACCGCTGGGTGGTCCGTCGGCCACCGCTCGGACACGTCGTCGCCACCGCGCACGACATGGGCCGGGAGTTCCGGGTGATGTCGGCCCTCCGCGACTCGCCGGTGCCCGTGCCGGCGACCCGGGCGCTCTGCACCGACGACACCGTGATCGGGGCGCCGTTCTACATGATGGACGAGGTCACCGGCCGGGTCGTCCGCGACGTCTCCGAGCTCACCACGTTCCATCCTGCCGACGCCCTCGAGGTCTCCCACGAGCTCGTCGACGTACTGGCCCGCCTCCACGCGGTCGACCTCGACGCCGTCGGCCTCACCGACTTCGGACGACCCGACGGGTTCTTGACCCGCAACGTGGAGCGCTGGGGGACCCAGTGGTCTGCGAACCGCACTCGCGACCTCCCCCGTGTCGACGAACTCGCCCGGCGCGTCCGCAACGCCGTGCCCGGGTCCGGTCCGGCGGCGATCGTCCACGGCGACTACCGGCTCGAGAACACCATGCTCGCTCCCGACGCCCCCAAGATCGTGGCGGTACTCGACTGGGAGATGTCCACGCTCGGCGACCCGCTCACCGACCTCGGCCTCTTCCTCGTCTACTGGGTCCACTGGGGCGAGGACGACGGTGACGACGTGCTGGCCACCGGAGGCGCTTCCGGCCTCCCCGGTTTCATCGGCATGGACGCGGTCGCCCAGCGCTACTCGTCAGCCACCGGACGTGACCTCTCCGACCTCGACTTCTACATCACCTTCGCCTTCTACAAGCTCATCGTGATCCTGGAAGGCATCAACGCCCGCTTCTTGATGGGCAAGACCGTCGGCGACGGGTTCGACCGCATGGGCCCGATGGTCGAGCGACTCGTCGACGCCGCGTTCGCGTTCGCGGACCGTTCGTCGATGACGGCGCTGCGCGGCTGACCGTCGTCAATCCTCCGGCGGGCGGGTCCGGGCCAGGAGCGAGGCCGGGGTGACCACGCCGAGGATGTGCGGACCGTCACAGACCGGGACGACCTCCACCACGTCGTCCGGACTCGCACCGAACAGGTCGCGCGTCCGCCCGATCGACCAGTTGGGTGCCCCCACCGGACCCACGGCCGCCGACACTGGCAGCGGCAGGCTCACTCGGGCCGCCGGGTCGGCGACCAGTACGTCGAGGGCTGCCCCGCGGTCGACCAGACCCACGTAGCGGCCGGCGTCGACCACAGCCACGAACCGTCCGCGCGTCACCACCTCGGCCAATGGGTCTCCGGGCGCGCACCGGGCCACCCGGACCAACGCCGTCGCGATCGGCTCCTCCATCAGGTGGTCGATCCGGTCATGACGGGACCGGCGTTGCAGATGGGTCACCGACGCGTTCCCCATGGCGAGTTGCGCCACGGCGGTGGCGAGCAGCGCCGGGACGATGAACCCGGGTCGACCCGTGCTCTCGGCGACGAACACGATCCCGGCGATCGGGACCCGGTACCCGGCCCCCAGGAAGGCCGCTGCGCCGATCGCCTCGTAGAGCAGGGAATGGTCGTGCACGATCACCGCGAACATGGCACCGAGGAGCCAGCCCTCGGCGACCAACGGGACGAACACCCCACCGACCGCCCCGCCCGCCAGGCTCGACGCCGTGGCCAGGATCCGGATCCCGGCCAGGAGTGCGAGGAGCACCAGCGAGCGCACGGCGGTCTGGGACCAGTCGATGGCGAGCTCTCCGGTGCCCATGGACAGCGGCGCGGCGTAGACCACCCAGGTCAGCGCTCCGAGCCCGACGAGCGCGCCCCCGCTCGCCAGGAGCCGGACCCAGGCCGGGAGGTGGGCGTTCACCCACTTCGCCGCCATCTCCAACGCCGCAAACCCCCGGGCCCCGAGCCCTGCGGCGAGACCCAACACGATCGCGCCCGCCATCTGCCCGGCGTGCAACGGCGAGCCGCCCGAGATCGGGAACAGTCGGTCGAATCCGAAGAAGAGCGCGAAGACCACGTAGCCGGAGGCGGCGGCGAGGATCGATGGCCCGATCGCGTTCGAGGCGATGTCGTCGTGGTAGGGAACCTCGAGCGCGAAGATCGCACCGGTCGCCGGGGTCTTGAAGATCGCCGCGACTCCCGCCGCGCTTCCCGCCACCAGGAGCGTCCGACGGTCTTCGGGCCGGAGCAGGCGGCGCGAGCCGCGTCCGACCAGGCCCCCGATCAGCGAGCCGAGGTAGATCGCGGGGCCCTCGAACCCGAGGGCGACCCCCGACCCGAGCGACGCCGCGACCCCGAGGAACTTGGCGGGAGCCACCGCCGGCACGACCTCGCCGTCGAGGTTGTGAAACGAGTGCAGGTACTCGTCGGCCGTCGCGGGCGAGGCGCCGCGCCCCACGAAGCGCAGGATCAGCCACGTGAGGAGCAGACCCACCGCCGGCGCGAGGGTCCGGGGCCACGGTGGGAGATCGAGGGTCCACCCGAGGATCCATCTCCCCACCACCTGCTCGAGCGCCGCAACTGCCAGCCCGACGAGGCCCCCCACGACCACCGACAGGACCAGGACGCGATGCGGTCCGGTCAGGTGCCGAACTCGTTCCCACATCGCGCGGAGGCTACCGGGACGCCACGAGGCCGTCACCGGACGAGCCCGACCACCCGCCACGTAGGGTGGGGTCGTGCCCGAGTCCTCCGCCGACGGCCTCGTCTGGGAAGCGCCCCCCGGGGCATTGCGCCGTCCCGTGATGGTCGCGGCGTTCGAAGGGTGGAACGACGCCGCCGACGCCGCCACGTTCGCCTCGCAGTGGCTGGTCAAGCACGGCGACGGAGCGCGCGTCGCCCACATCGACCCCGAGTCCCACATCGACTTCCAGTCGCGCCGTCCCCAGGTCCACCTCGTCGACGGCGTGACCCGTTCGCTCACCTGGCCCGAGACGTCGTTCTGGGTGGCGCGCCATCCCGAGCGCGACCTGATCGTCGTCCGGGGCGTGGAGCCGTCGTACCGGTGGCGCTCCTTTTGCGACGCGGTCCTCGAAGTTTACGCCGCCACCGGCTGCCAGATGCTCGTCACCTTCGGTGCCCTCCTCGCCGACATCCCCCACACCCGACCGGTGCGCGTCACCGGCACCGCCACCGACCCCGCCCTGATCGAGCGCCTCGGGCTCGAACTGTCACGCTATGAAGGTCCCACCGGCATCGTGGGCGTACTCCACGACCGTTGCCGTCGCGACGGGATCGACTCCGTGTCGCTGTGGGCGCCGGTACCCCACTACATCTCGTCACCGCCGAACCCACCGGCGGGCCAGGCGATCCTCGAGCGTTTCGGACGCCTGGTCGGCGTGTCGCTCGACCTGAGCCGGGTCGGGTTAGCGGTCGAGCGTTGGCGGGAGCAGATCGATGCCGTCGCGGCCGACGACGACGACATCCGGTCGTACGTCGACCGCCTCGAGTCGCGCTACGACCTCGGCCTGGACGACGACCTCGCCGAGGACGACGACGACTCCCTCGAGGCCTCCTGGGGCGACGACCTCCCGTCGGGCGACGAGATCGCCGGCGAGCTCGAGCAGTTCCTGCGCGAACAGCGCAACGACTGAACCGACAAATCCGACCGACCCGACCGAGACGGCCGAGCCGGGCAAAGCGGTCCGGTTCCCCGGATCCGTCGGATCAGCCCGGCCAGGTGGACAGGGCCAGGTGCGCGGACACCGCCGGGTCCTGGGGCGGCTCCCAGAACGCCCGCACCAGGTCGACCTTGCCCGCGTCGTCGACCCGCCACAGCTCGATGCTCTCGACGCACACCGGCGTACCGGCGACGGCGCCGTGGTTGCGCATGTAGACCTGCGCCTCGCGCCCGCACTCGACGACCTTCACCGGCTCGAGGATCCAGCGCTTCTGGTCGGTGAACGAGCCGTCCCAGGCGTGGGTCGACATCACCTCGACCCCGCGACTCGCCACCGTGCCCGGCGGGTCTTCGTACTCCACGTCGTCGGCGAAGAGCGCCAGCCAGGCGTCCTTGTCCATGGCGTTCCAGTGACGCACGTGCGCCAGGATGGCGTCGCGGGCTCCCATCAGGCGAGCACCTCGTGCGCGACCGCCCGCCACAGCTGCTCGGACAGCGCCAACGACTCCAGGTCGACCCGCTCGTCGTTGCCGTGGAACATCGTGGCGTAGTCCTCGAACCCCAGCCGCTTCGAGAACAGGCCGAACCCGTAGCCGGTGGCCCCGGCCCGCCGGAAGTACCGGTTGTCGGTGCCGCCGACCATCAGGAACGGCACCAGCGCCGAGTCCTGCACCAGCCGTCCCGCGACCCGACTGAGCGCGTCCCACAAGGGCGTGTCGATGGCCGACGCCGTCGAGAGATCCTCGTTGGACTCGATCTCGACCTGGTCGTACAGGTCGCCGAGCGCCTCGCGCAGCATGCCCCGGATGTCGTCGCCCGACTGCCCCGGCAGCGTGCGGATGTCGACCTCGAGCTCCACGTGGTCGGGGATGACGTTGGTCTTGGTGCCACCGTGGGCGACGGTCGGGGTGAACGTCGTGTGCGTGCAGGCGTGCACCAGCCGGCCCATCCCGAGCGGCAGTGACGCGCAGAAGTCGCGGACCGCCGACGGGTCCAAGAACGCGTCGTGCAGCTCGGCGGGAAAGTCCATCCCGTCCACGTAGCGGCGCCACACCTCCCCGATCTGGGCCTCGGGCCGGTAGGCATCGAGCCGTCGGACCACCTCCGCGGCGCGCACCAACGCGTTGTCGGTGTTGAACGGCTGGGAGCCGTGACCCGGGGTGCCGTGCACGTGGATCTTGGACCAGAACGTGCCCTTCTCCGCGACCATCACGGGGAGGCGCGGACCGTGCTCGGTCGGCATCTGGAAACCACCCGACTCGGTGAGCACGTAGTCGGCCCGGACCGCGTCGAGCTCGTGGTCCACGAGCCAGTGCGCGCCCCAGGTGCCGAGGGCCTCTTCGTCGGCCACCGCGAGGTAGAGCAGCGTTCCCTTCGGCCGGAAGCCCTCTTCGGCCAGTCGGCGGAAGGCCACGGCCTGGGTCGCAGTGAGGTTCAGCATGTCGACGGCACCCCGGCCCCACACCATCCCGTCGACGATGTCGGCGGCGAACGGGTCGCGGCTCCAGCCCGCCGGGTTGACGGGCACCACGTCGGTGTGGCCCATCAGCATGAGCGTGGGGGCGTCGGGGTCGGTGCCCTCGATCCGCGCCAGCAGGCTGGCCCGACCGGGCTGCGGCTCGTAGCGCTCGACGTCGAAGCCGGTGGTCCCGAGGTACTGCTGGAGCAGGTCGACGCTCCGCAACTCGTTGCCCGACGCCAGCGTCCCGTCGTTGACGCAGGCGTTGCGGATGAGCTGCTGGAGCAGATCGGTCGATTCGGGGTCTTCGAGTCGGGTGCTCACGGCCCTCCTTGGGTCGCTTCCGGTGCTAGGCCGCGCTCACGCGGTAGAGCAGGAGCCCGTCTTGACTCCAGCTCTCGGCGCGACCGTCGCCCACGAGGTGCTCGAGGTGGGCGAACGTCTCGCTCTCGGCCATGACCCCCCAGTGCTTCTGGGGGAAGATCTCGTGCGACAACTGCTGCACCGTGGCCGGCCCGACCGCTTCCGAGGCCGCGGCGATCATTTCCATGCGCTCCTCGTGGTGCTCCTTGATCGCGGTGACCCGGCCCGGCACGTCGTCGAACGGGTGACCGTGGGCGGGCAGACCGAGCGCCACGCCGTCGAGCGCCGCGACCAGATCGAGGGTCTGGAGGTACGACTTCAGGGCGTCGGCACCGTTGCCCACGCCCGAGACGTGCGGCGTGATGGTGGGCAGGACGTGGTCACCGGAGAGCAGCACGCCGTGCTCGGGGTCGTAGAGACAGAGGTGGTCGATCGTGTGCCCGGGTGTGTGGATGCTGACCCACTCCCGACCGGCGAGCGTCATGCGCTCGGCGTGGCGCACCCGTTTCGTGGGCGTGGGCGGCGCGAACAAGAACCGCAGGGCGCGCAACTTGAGCCGCCGCGAGAGCGGCGGCATCGGGTGCCGGCTCCCGCCCCAGGGCGTCTCGCCACCCCACGGTGAGGCCTTGGCCGTCATCTCCGGTGTCGGGTCGTCGCGCAGCGGATCGCCAGCGAACTCGTCGACGTGGTCGATCGTGGGGATCTCGTCGTCCCAGACGTCGAGGGCCTGCGCGGCCGCCGCCGCCGCCCGCTCGAGCTCGTGGGCCTCGGCCTCCGACGCCAGGTGGTTCCGGCGCTTCGACTCCTCGATCGACCAGGTGGTGAACGCCCGGTGCGCAACGACCTCGGCGTCGGCCTCCTTGCGCAGCCGACCGGCACCGCCGAAGTGGTCGGGGTGCGAGTGGGTCACGATCACCGTGTGCACGTCGGAGACCTTGAATCCGGCGGTCTTGAGCCGCTGCTTCAGGGCCCGCCACGACGTGGGGCCCGGCAGGCCGGGGTCGACCACGGCGAGCCCGCGGTCGTCGAGGAGCCCGTACATGTTGACGTGCCCCAGCCCGGGCATCCAGATCGGCAGCTGCATGCGCAGCACCCCTGGAGCGACCTCGGTGACCTCTTCCGACGCCGGCTCCTGCTCCTGCTTCGGCGGGCGCGGCGGCGGGGTCGCGGCGGAGGCGTCGGTCACGGTGCCGAGACTACCGGCGGCCCGAGGAGCGCTCAGGAGGCCCGGCCGAGAGCTCGTGGGAGCGGATCAGGGGGAGGCGGCGACCAGCAGCTCGCCGAAGGCGGCCTCGATGCCGAGGGCGAAGACGTCGAGGTCCGGATTGGCATCGGCGTCGGCTGTGAGCGAGACGAAGAGGCGCCCGCAGTTGCTCAGCCCGACCACGTTCACCCCCACGTACCCGCCGACGGGCACCACCGGATACAACTCGAGCAGGCGCGCACCCTGGAACCACATCGGAATCGGCACACCCGCCAGGTTGGAGACGGTGAGGTTGTACCCCTGCTGCTCGTGGACGGAACGGGCGGCCCGGCGCTGCATCGCGGGAACCATGAAGTCGAAGAGCCCCGCGACGAAATCGAGGTCCGCAGCCGGGTCGTCGGTCTTGGCGCGTTGCGTCGCGGCGGTGACCTCGTGGAAGCGGGCGACGGGGTCGTCGAGGTCGAGCGGCACCGTCACCGTGAGAGCACCGACCTGGTTCCCGGCCTCGATCTGGCCCTCCTCGCGGGTGGACACCGGGCACATGACGGTCGCGGCGACCCCCGGCGCGAGCTCGCCGCGTTCGTGCAGGAGGTGCCGCAGGCCGCCGGCGACCGCCGCGACCAACACATCGTTCACCGTGCCCCCGAGTACCGCACGGATGCGCTTGGCGTCGTCGAGCGACAGGGCGACCGTGGCGAGGCGCCGCCGCGGCCCGACCCGCCGGTTGATCGAGAGTGGCGGGACGGGAGCTCGGTCACGGAGGAACGGTGCGGCGGCCCGGGCGGCCCGGCGGGCCCGGTCGACCGCCCGGCGCGGCGCGACGATCGCGCGACCCGCGAGGCGGGCCAGCTTCCCGGCGTGACGGACCTGGTGCGCGAGGGCCCCGGCCACCAGCGCGGCCTTCGACGGCACGGGTGCCGGGGTCCAGGGCTGCGGCGGGACGACGGGACGGGGCTCAGGGTCGAACGAGGCCATCGTCCGGAAGCCGGCCATGGCCGAAGCGCCGTCGATGGCGGCGTGGTGCGTCTTGCTCAGGAGCGCGACGTGTCCGTCGGGGAGCCCGTCGAGGAACAGGATGTCCCAGGGCGGGAGGTCGAGGCCGAGGGGCTCGGCGAAGAACTCGCCGGCCCGGGCGAGCAACGCGGCGCGGGTGGGCGCGGCGAGGGTCTCGGCCCGCACGTGGTTCGCCACGTCGAACTCGGCGTGGTCGATCCAGACCGGACGGCCCAGTCCGAAGGGCACCGGGAGGATCCGGTGCCGGAAGGGCGCGAACCCGTGCACGGTCCCGCGCACGAAGTCGACGACGTGGTCGATCCGGAACCGCCCGTCGGGACCGACCAGCGGGGCCCCCTCGAAGATGGCGAGGAAGCCGATGTTCTGCGGGGTGTCAGGCCCCTCGAGCGCGAGGAACATGGTGTCGGTGATCGAAAGTCGCTCGTGAGCCATCCGAGAAGGATAGGGACGCCGCCCTCCGACCGCCGACTCACCCGTCGCCCGAGGCCGCCACGCACCCCAGGAAGCCGAGGCGCACGAGCCCGTCCTGGGCCGAGCCCGAGGCAGCGTTGGTCCGCCGGACCAGCGCCGGCTCCGCCCGGAGCGCTTCGTTGACGGTCAGGTCACCGCGCACCACGGCCCCCCGCAGCCGGCGGACCCCCGCCGCCGCGGACCGCAACGCCCGCAGCGTCCGGGCGAGGGTGACGTCGGTGTCGACCGGCCCCCGCAACCGGGCCAACCCCCGGACCTGATCGACGAGGACCCCCAGGGTGGCGTCGATCTCGGTCGCCGCCGCCGCACCGTGGGCGGTGGGATCGGCGGCCTGACGCAACGCCTCGGAAGCGGCGAACCCCTTGGCGCAGGCCGCTTCGGCCCGGGTCACCATCTCCGCTCGCGTCAGGCGGGGGCCGGATCCAGGCGCCGTCGTCCCGCCACCGCAACCGGCCAGGAGCAGGGCCACCACGACCCCGACCACCGCGAGGGAGAGGGCTCGCATCGGGCCGAAGGTACCTCCGATCCCGGCTCCGGGCGGTCGCGTGTGGTTCGATGAGGCGGTGGACCCCGCCGACCGAGTTGCGACCGCCGTCTGGCGCTGCACCCCCGAACTCATCGCGGCGCTCGACGAACGGCTCGGCCCCCCGGTCGACGGCTACGTCAACGGCACCCAGACCTGGCTCACCGACACCGGTCCGGGCGACCTCACGCTCGAGTGGCGCCTCCACCCGGTGAGCGGGTTCCGGGCCCCGAAGGGCGTCGGCCCGTACGACCTGTGGGACGAGGTCACCGGCCACCTCGCCGCGGGGGCCGATCCCGCCTCGCTCCCCCTCGGCAACGAGCGTCGGCCGCTCACGTCGCTCTGGGACGGCCTGGAGTGCTACTCCGTCGACGAGCCGCTCGAGCCGGCTCCGTTGGCCACCGCCGCCACTGCCACGCTCGGTCGGGCCCCCGACGCCTCCGGCGAGGTCGACCACGAACGCATCGGCACCGCGTGGGAGCAAGCCCGAGGTGCCGTCTCGATCGTCGCCCTGCTCCTCGAGGAGCTCCGAGCACCCGTCCAAGGAGAACCGCAGTGAACCGTCCCGACCTCGCCCGCGCGATCCACCGGGTCAGCCACCTCACCGGGACGTTCACCCTGCGCTCGGGTGCGGTGTCGAGCGAGTACTTCGACAAGTACCGCTTCGAGGCCGATCCCGCCCTCCTGCGCACGATCGCCGAGGCCATGGCCCCGGCGATCCCCGACGGCACCGAGATGCTTGCCGGCCTCGAGCTCGGCGGGGTGCCCCTCGCCGTGATGCTCTCGCAGGTCACCGGCATCCCCGCACTCTTCGTGCGCAAGGAGGCCAAGACCTACGGCACCTGCCAACTCGCCGAAGGAGCCGAGATCCAGGGCCGCCGCCTGACCGTCGTGGAGGACGTCGTGACCTCTGGCGGCCAGGTGGTCATCTCGTGCGGCGACCTGCGCGAGCGCGGTGCGATCGTCGAGCACGCCCTGTGCGTGATCGACCGTGAGTCCGGCGGCCCGGCGGCCCTCGCCGACCTGGGGGTCGACCTGCGGGCGCTCTACACGATGACCTAACTCAACGCCGCCGGCGCCTGAGCCCGGCCGGCCGGGACCCTCAGCCGAGGTCGCCGCGCCAGGGCGGGGTGCGGGGAAGGTCGAAGTCGCAGGGGCGGACTTCACCGTCGATCGCCGCGAACGCCGTCTCGAGCCAACGACCGGCACCCGCCAACGGCCAGGGCAGGTGGTCGCGACCGTAGAAGCCCACGGCACTGGTCTCGAGGGGATGGCCCACCAGCTCGCCCCCGATCATCCGGCAGTGGAACAGCAACGAGTACATCGGCAGTCGGGCGAACCCGAGCCGCAACCCGTCGAAGCACCCGATGAGCGACTCGACCTCCACCTCGATGCCGGTCTCCTCGTGGACCTCTTTGACCGCCACCTCCGCAGGCGAGTAGCCGACGTCGGCCCAGCCCACCGGGTACAGCCACACGCCCGAGTCGGACCGTTGGGTGAGCAGGATCTCACCGTCGGCGTTGGCGACGATGGCCGCGACCGCGACCTTCGGGGTCACGTAGCCCGCGACCCCCTCACCAACGAGCGCCAGCCACTCCTCGAACAGGACGTCGGCCTCGTACTCCTCGATCGCCACGGACCGGATGTCGGCCGCGACCTTGAGCACTTCCTCGAATCGCTCACGTTCGTAGAGGCTCTGTGTGAACCCCATGCCGGTGCGCGCGATCGCCGAGAGCGACTCCGCCCAGCGCAGCAGGTCGACCGCGGTGACGGGATGGGGATCGGCGGGATCGGTCTCGGCCATCACGGCCGAGCCTATCCCGGCGCCGGGAGCACGTAGTCGGTGGTGAGTCGCGCCACGAGGGTCGCCCGGATCCGCTGGAGGAGCTTCGGGTCGGTGGGCTTGGCCCCGTGGGCGTCGCGGAGGTAGAAGACGTCGACCGCCCGGGTGCCCGTCGTGGAGACCAGGGCCACCGAGACATCGACGTCGAGGTCGGCGAACACCGCCGCCACCGACGCCAGCAGACCCACCTCGTCGGGGGCCATCACCTCGATCACCGTGGCCGAGGCCGAGGCGTCCGGGTCCACGTGCACGGAAACACTGCGGTCGACGCCAGGATCCGGGTTGCGGTAGCGCGCGATGCGCTCGCGCAAGCGCTGACGCAACGGCAGCGCGCCGTCGAGGGCGCTCCGCAGCATCGTGGCGAAGTCCCGTCGACCGGCGTCGTCGAGGCGACCGAACCGGTCCACACCCCGATACACCTCGAGGGCCATTCCGCTGTCGGTGTCGACGTAGGCCGCGGCGCCCTGGATGTCGAAGCCGGTGAGCGTGAGAACGCCAGCCACGTTGGCGAGGAGCCCACGCCGGTCGCGCGCCGCGACGGTGCACTCGAGCAACCCGTCGTCGCGGGTCCGCCACTCGACCGCCAGCTCGCCGGCGGCGAGGAGTCCGGCGTGCCGCTCCAGGACGGCGCGGCGCTCGGCCGCGAGGCGAGGTCCGACGACCCCGTCCTCGAGGAGGGCATCGCCCTCGCCGAAGAGCTGGCGGCAGAGCAACGCCTTGCCGCTCCCCCAGGCTGCGGGGCCCGTGGCGCGCGAGTCGGCGATGGTCAACGCGTAGAGGAGGTCGAGCCGCTCGGTGTCGCCGACCGCCCGACCGAACCGCACGATCGTCTCGGGGTCGGCGAGGTCACGCCGGGTGGCCGTGTCGGCGATCAGGAGATGGTTGCGCACCGCCCACACCACGACCCCCACGCCGTGGTCGTCGAGGCCGAGGCGCTGCAACAGTGCGGCCGCCCGCTCGGCCCCTACCTCCGAATGGTCCCCGGGAAGGCCTTTCCCGATGTCATGGAGGAACGCCGAGAGGAGCAGCAGGTCCAGACGCGCCCGTCGGGCGATGTCACCGTCGACACTCTCCGAGTCGAGCAGATCGTCGCACTCGACGACCGTCTCGAGGAGGTGCCGATCGACGGTGAAGCGGTGGTAGGCATTGCGCTGGGGCAGGGCCCGCACGTGTGCCCACTCCGGGATCAGGCGGACGAGGGCGCCGACGTGGTCGAGCGACTCGAACACGGCGACCAGCCGCCGACCCGCCCGCAGGCAGCGTACGAACGCCGCCCGGTCGTCGGTGGTCCAGGCGACCGTTCCGTCGACGTCGCCGAGACGCGCCAGGGTGGCGCGGTCGATCGGGGCCGAGGCCTCGGCGGCGGCCGCGGCCACGCGCAGGGTCGACGAGACCGTCACGGCCGCGTCGGCGTGCAGCACCACCCGGCCGTCGCGCAGACCGATCCCGAGGTCGAGGTCGCGCTCGTCGGAGCCACCACGGCCACGGGCGGGGCCGGCCAGACGGTCGAAGGCCTCGCGCCCGATCCAGCCCACCTGGCGGGCCGTGTGGGAGAGGTCACGCATGAGCGCGTCGGCGTCACTCGCCCCCACCACCGCAGCGACGGCGTCCTGCTCCTGCTTCGCCAGTTGGTCGGATCGCCCACCCGTGACGCGGTGCAGTGCCACCCGCACGTCGAGCAGATGGTCGCACGCGGCCTGCAGCACGGCCACGTCGCCCGGATCGAGGGCGCCCACGGCCACCAGTCCGGGCCAGCCGCCGGGGTCGGCGACCGCCCACCCCGACCACGCCAGGGCCTGGACGTCGCGCAATCCTCCCGCGCCCTCCTTCACGTCGGGCTCGAGCATCTCGGCCAGCGGGCCGGGTCGGTCGTACCGCGCCGACGACGCCTCGTGCAGCGCGGCGATCAGCCGGTCGCGACGCTTGCGGGCCAACGCGCGCCCCCGGGACCGCACTTCGTCGGCCAGGCCCTCGTCGCCGGCCACGAAACGCAGGTCGAGCAGGGCGGTCATGGCGTCGAGGTCTTCGTCGGCCAGCGCCAATGCCTCCTTCGGCGTACGGACCGCGTGGCCCAGCACCACGCCGGCGTCCCAGAACGGGTACCAGAACGACCGAGCGGCCGTCGCGGCCGCCGAACCGCGACCCGCGTGGAGGAGCACCACGTCGAGGTCGGAGCCCGGGCAGATCTCCGCTCGGGCGTAGGAACCCTGCGCGACCACCGCCCAACGCCCCTTGAGCGCGACCGTTCCCGCGACCTCGCGCAGGATCGTGTCGCAGAGATCGGCCACGGCGCGGCCGAAGGTCGCTCCCCGGAGGGAGCGGTCGGCGACGAGGCGCTCGCGTTCGGCCCGCAGGCGGGCGGTGACGCCGGCGGCCGACGGGTCAGAGGGCGTCAGGACCGGCTTCCCCGGTACGGATGCGGTACACGGAATCGATGGGCACGACCCACACCTTGCCATCGCCGATCTTGCCGGTGCGAGCCGTCTCGATGATCAGGTTCACGATCCGTTCGACGTCGCCGTCCTCGGTGAGCACCTCGATGCGCACCTTCGGGACGAAGTCGATGGTGTACTCCGCGCCCCGGTAGACCTCCGTGTGCCCGCGCTGGCGCCCGAAGCCCTGGGCGTCGGAGATGGTGAGGCCCTGGATCCCGACGTGCTTGAGCGCTTCCTTCACGTCGTCGAGCTTGAATGGCTTGATGATGCCGATGACCATCTTCATGGTCGGTCCTCTCGTCGTGCGTCAGATCGGTCGGATCAGACCCGGTCGTAGGCGTAGGCGGTCTCCGAATGCTCGGTGACGTCGAGCCCCTGGTCCTCCTCCTCGGCATCGACCCGGATCCCTCCCGGCAGCAGCCGGTCGAGCACCTTCAGGATGACGAACGTCACGACGAACGAGAAGGCCATCACCGCGGCCGCGGCGAGGGCCTGCTTCCCGAGGAGCCCGAAGCCCCCACCGTAGAGGAGACCGTCGTGACCCGCACGGTTCACGGCGACCTCGGCGAAGACCCCCACCAGCAGCGTGCCCACGATCCCACCGACGAGGTGGACTCCCACCACGTCGAGGGCGTCGTCGTAGCGCGGCTTGAGCTTCCAGCTGACGGCGAACATGCAGATCACCCCGGCGATCCCCCCGATGACGATCGAGGCCATCGAGCCGACGAAACCGGCCGCGGGGGTGATCGCCACCAGGCCGGCCACGGCGCCCGAGGCGGCCCCCAAAGTGGTGGCGTGACCGACCCGGATCTTCTCCACGATGAGCCAGGTGAGCATGCCCGCAGCCGCCGCCAGATGGGTGTTGACCAGGGCCTGGACCGCCACGGCGTTGCCCGCCAAGGCCGACCCGGCGTTGAACCCGAACCACCCGAACCAGAGGATGCCGGTCCCGATGAGGGTGAGGGGCAACGAGTGCGGGGGCACCGGGTGCTCCGGCCAGCCCCGGCGGCGGCCGATCACCAGGACCGCCGCGAGCGCAGCGATGCCCGCATTGATGTGGACGACCGCGCCACCGGCGAAGTCGAGGGCCCCCAGGCGGTAGAGCCAGCCGTCGGGCGAGAAGACCCAGTGGGCGACCGGGGAGTAGACCACCACGGCCCAGAGGGTGATGAACCACACCCAGGCCTTGAAGCGCATGCGATCGGCGATGGCACCGGTGATGAGCGCCGGGGTGATGACCGCGAACATCATCTGGTACCCACCGAACAACAGCGGCGGGACGTGCAGGTGGAACCCGTGCGGGAACTGAAGCGACGCGTTCTTCAAGAACGCGAAGTCGAAGTTCCCGATCAGCGGCCCGCGCCCGCCGAAGGCCAGCGAGTAGAGCACGAACGCCCAGAGGATGCTCACGATCCCGAGGGCGAAGAAGTTCTGCATGAGCATCCCGAGCACGTTCTTGGCCCGGACCATGCCCCCGTAGAACAGAGCCAGCCCCGGCGTCATGAACATGACCAGCCCGGTCGACACCAGCAGCCATGCCGTGTCGCCGGTGTCGATCCTCGGCATCGTCGTCCCCCCGCCCTCGTGAATGCCCGTTGACCGATGCGGTGCTGCGACCGGGCCCGTTCACCTTGGCTTCAGGACGTTTCACGCTCGTTGCACTCACATTTCGGGAGTGTGAACGGCCGCGCTGGAGCCGGGCCCAGTCGTCGGACCGGACCCGGCTCCCACCCAGGAGGGGGCGTGCGCCTCGATCAGTTGCTCGAGATCTTGCCCATCGGGATCGCCGAGTAGCCCTCGTAGGCCGACTCGGGGTGGTACGCCGGAGCACCGTGCTCGTGAATGTCGAGCCCCTCGATCTCGATGTCCGCCGGGACCCGGAGGAGCGTGAGCCCCTTGAGGGCGAACATCACCGCCAGGCCGACGACCAGCGTCGCCACGGTGATGACCGCGCTGCCCTTGAGCTGGGCGATGAGCTGATCGGCGCCACCACCGGTGAACAGACCCTTCACGACTCCACCCGACGTGTCGGCGCCGGTCGCACCCGGGACCCCGTAGATGCCGGTCGCGAACAACCCGACGCTGATCGTGCCCCAGATGCCGCACGCACCGTGGACGGCGAACGCCCCGCAGGGGTCGTCGATCCGGAACCACTCCGTGAGGTCCACGGCCACGATCATGATCACCGCCGCCACGGCCCCGATCACCAGTGACATCGTCGGAGACACCCAGTAACACGGACAGGTGATGGCCACCAGACCCGCCAGGAGCCCGTTGAGGCTGAGGCCCAGGTCCCACTTCTTGGTCTTGAAGAAGGCCCAGGCCACCGCCACCAAGGCTCCGGTGCACGCCGCCAGGGTGGTGTTGGTCGCCACCCGGCCGATGCCCTCCATGTCCATGGCCGACACCGTCGAGCCGGGGTTGAACCCGTACCAACCGAACCACAGGATCACCGCACCGAGGGCGGCCAGGGTGAGGTTGTGGCCCGGCGGCATGCCGCCGCCGTCCCGCTTGAACTTCCGGCCCAGGCGGGGGCCGAGGGCGATCGCCCCGGTGAGGGCGAGGACACCACCGACCGTGTGCACGACGGTCGAGCCGGCGAAGTCACGGAACGGCGTGGACATCGTGGCCAGGAAACCGTCAGGACCCCACACCCAGTGACCGAAGATCGGGTAGATGAAGCCGCTCACGGCGATGGAATAGAGCAGGTCGCCCTTGAACGCCGTCCGACCGACCATGGCCCCGGACACGATCGTGCTCGCCGTGTCGGCGAACGCGAACTGGAACAGGAAGAACGCCATGAAGGCGACGCCGGTGGTGCCGTAGGTGTGCGGAACGTTCTGCAGGAAGAAGTAGTGCGTCCCGATCCACTGGTTACCCGACCCGAACATGAAGGCGAAGCCGAAGGCGTAGAAGAGCACGCCGCACAACGCCGTGTCGACGATGCACTCCACCATCACGTTGCTGACCTCGCGGGTGCGGGCGAACCCACCCTCGAGCATCATGAAGCCGGCCTGCATGAAGAACACGAGGAACGCGGCGATGATCGTCCACATCGTGTTGATCGGGTTGATGACGTCAGCCGCCTTCACGGCGGTCTGGCCGAGCACCGAGGCACCGGCGGGTGTACTGGCGAACCAGGCCGCCCCGTAGATCACCCCGACGACGGCCCCGAGGCCGATCATCTTCCCGCCCAGGCGAGCGCCCAGCATTCGCCGTCGGTAGGGGTCCTTGACGTTGCGTCGCAGTGTTTCGAACATCGGATTCCTCCAGAATCCTCGAAGGGTCAGAGAGCGTCTTCGCCGAGCTCGCCCGTGCGGATCCGCATGGCCTCGTCGACCGATTGGATCCAGAGCTTCCCGTCGCCGATCTTCCCGGTCCGGGCGTTCTCGGCGATGGCGTTGGCCACCTTCTCGGCGTCGTCGTCCTTCACCAGGACATCGATGCGCATCTTGGGGAGGAAGTCGACCTTGTACTCACTTCCCCGATACACCTCGGTGTGTCCACGTTGCCGCCCGTGACCACGGACGTCCGTGATGGTGATGCCCGAGACGTCCAACTTGTCGATGGCCTCGGTGACGGCTTCGACGCGATGAGACTTGATAATCGCGACGACCAGCTTCATGACTGACTCTCTTCCTCTTGGGGACAGGACGTCGTCACGGCGACGCTGACGCGATCGACATCCGGCATCCAATCCCCCCTCGATGTCAGGATCCGTTCGGCACGGTGAACCGATGACGTCCAAGTCCTGATCTGCACCTGATCCACTTCGTCCCGGCCGTTCACGGGTGCGAAACCTGGACGAAACACACCCTCCGTAGGGTCTCTCACATGGACGTCGCACTCGTGCACTGGCCGGCCGAGGCGGAGCGGCTCACCCGACTGCGCCAGGCCCGGGTCCCCCGACTCGTGATCGTCGACGACGGCGATCCCCCCGTAGTGCCCGACGCCCTCGAGGACTGGCTGCGGGCCCCACCCGACGACACCGAACTCCGGGTGCGCACGGCCACCCTCCAACAGCGCTCGGTGGGAGTGGTCGACGGAGCCATGGTCACCGACGACGGCGTGCTGCGGGTCGGCGCGCAGATCGTGGTCCTGCCCCCGATCCAGGCCCGACTGGCGGGAGCACTGCTCGAGCGGCTCGACGGTGTCGTCGGGCGCGACGCCCTCGCCCGGCGGGCCTGGCCCGACGGGGCACCGGAGGGCCGCAACGTCCTCGACGTCCACATCGCCAAGTTGCGTCGGCTGCTGGCCGGCACCGGCCTCGACGTCCGGACCGTCCACCGGCGGGGCTACCTGCTCCACCGGGTCGGGACCGAGGGGCTCCCGGTCACCTGACCCGTCCGAACCGCCGGACCCGACCGACGACCGGTCAGGCGTCGTCGTCGGGACGCAGCACCCGGACCTTGGCCATCCCCCAGGCCAGTTGCAACGGCCCGAGGTCCTCGTCGCCGAGGTCGGCCAACGACGCCGGCACGCAGCCGTAGGCGTCGTCGGGGAACGCCCGCTCCGCGAAGTCGTCCCGCTCGACCGGCGGGATCCCGGTGGCGGCGAGCAGGGCCGTGACGTCGGCGACCGCACCGCGCACGATCTGGAGGGGCGTGGTGGTCTGCTCGGCGGCGGGGCGGGCGGCGAAGTCCCGCAACTCGGCGGCGATCCGGGCGCCCGCGACCGATGCGGTCACCGCCGCTCGGGCGTCGAGGTCGGCCCGCACGGCGTCGGGACACCGCCCCCAGGCGTCGGCGATCAGGCGCACCCGGCCCTCGATCCAGCCGGGCAGGACCACCCCGACCCGCTCGGCGATCTCCGCGCCGATCTCGGCGAGACGCGCCGCCGGATCGGCGGACAGGGTCACGACAGGCCGACGGCGGCCAGGGTCTCGGCCGGCTCGGCCACCAGCCCGGTCACGAACGGGCCGAACTCGGCGTAACGCGCCGAGACCTCGTCGAAGCGCATCTCGTAGACGATCTCCTTGAGCGCGGCCGGATCGTCGGCCAGGAGGGTGACGCCCCACTCCCAGTCGTCGATGCCGGTGGACCCGGTGATCAGTTGCAGGACCCGGCCGGCGTAGGTTCGACCGACGCGGGCGTGACCCGCCATCAGCGCCTTGCGCTTTGCGAAGGGCAGGGCGAACCAGTTGTCGCCGGCGATCCGGCGCTTCGACATGGGGTAGAAGCAGATCGTGCGCTTCGCGGGCAGTCGCGGGTGCAGCCGATTCTCGCCGTAGTGCGTCATCCGCTCGCGCCACACCGCGAGTCGGGCCTCGACCTCGTCGGCGTCGGTGATCTGCTCTTCCGTCGCCAACCGGGCGCGCTCGTCGTCCTCGGTGCTCGTGTACTCCGACGCCTCGGTGAGCGACACGTACGACCACGTGGCCCGGAGCGGCGTGGCCGCGAGGGCCTGCTGCAGGGCCTGGAGGCGAGCCAGGTCGGGACCGAGGGCGAGCACCCCGAGGTCGGCCTTGTGACCGAGCACGGCGAACGTGAGCACCTGGTGGGTGCCGTCGTCGGTGCACGCCGCGATGGCGTCGAGGATGCGGCGGGCGGCCTCGGGGTCCGCGGCCGCGGCCACGCGGTCGACGGCGTAGAAGAGGTGCAGCACCCCCCAGCCATTGGAGGCTTCGACCGGTTCCATCGACCGGAGGCTACCGGTGGCTCAGGAGGAGGCGACCACCGACAGCCCGTCCCGGCTCGCCAACCCCGCCACCTCCGCCAGCGCGGCCGGTCGCCCGAGGTACCCGTGGAGGAAAGCCGCCGCCAACGCCACCACCGCGGGGCGCTGCGGGCCACTCGTGTAGGGCTCGAGGTGCCCGGCACCGTCGATCGCCACGAGCAACCGGGGCGAGCGGGCGTCGTCGTAGAGGCGTTGGCTGAACGACCACGGATTGACCGTGTCGGCGGTCCCGTTGATGAGCAGGAGGGGCGCCTGGCCCTCCACACCCCACGCGCCACCGCTGCGACCCTCGTCCCCGGCGAGCGACACCACCGCGACGACCCGCGGCGACCGACAGCACGAGTTCCCGCCGACGCGGGCCGCGGTGTTGCCGCCGTCGGACTGCCCGACCACCCCTGCCGACCCGGGGGCGACGTGCCCGGTCCACGTTCCGCCGGGCGCGTCCACCGCCGCCCCGGCCGCGGTGGGCGCGAAGGCGTCGATCAAGAACCCGACGTCGCGAGCCTGCTCGTCGATGTCGTCGGCGGTGGGCGGACCCGGGAACACCGAACTCGAGCGCGGGAAGTCGGGAGCGACCACCACGAAACCCTCGGCGGCGAGGTCGCGGGTGAACGCGTCGTAGTCGGCCGCCGCGATGCCGAACCCGTGCGCGAACACCACCAGCGGGAAGGTGCCCAGGGCCGGCGGCGCGTCGTCGCCCTCGACGGTCGATGGGTAGCGGATCCGCACCGAAAGGCTACGCGTGGCGGACTCCGGGGTCGGTCCACGCGCCGCGGTCCCCCGGGTGGCATCGACGACCGTGGTGGTGGCCCGCCCGACCGGGTAGGGCGCCCCGGGCGACGGGGTCGAGACGGTCGCGCTGGTCGGTGGGGCCGAGCCGACCGTCGTCGGGGGCGTGGAGGTGGTTGCGCCGGTCGCGGCCGTGATCCGTGGCGCCGGGCGCGCGGAGGTCGCGTCGCCCGCGACCAGGAGCACGATCCCCGCCACGACGGCAGCGAAGGCGGCCAACGCCGCGACCACCATCACGACGACCATCCCGCGGCGCTCTCGCCCACGATCCGACATCCGGTCAGCGTGCCAGGTCCGGACGCGGCGAGGGCGCCCCGGAGGGCGCCCTCGTTCGCAGTGCAGTGGAGTGGGTGGACTAGAAGTCCATCCCGCCCATGCCGCCATCGGGCATGCCCGGCATGGCGGACTTCTCTTCGGGCTTGTCGGCCACGACCGCTTCGGTGGTCAGGAAGAGGGCCGCAATCGAGGCCGCGTTCTGCAGCGCCGACCGGGTGACCTTGGCGGCGTCGATGACGCCGACCTTCACCAGGTCCTCGTAGTCACCGGTGGCGGCGTTGAGGCCGTTGGCACCCTTGAGGTTGCGCACCTTTTCGACCACGACGCCACCTTCGTAGCCGGCGTTGAGTGCGATCTGCTTCAGCGGCTCCTCAAGCGCACGGGCGACCAGGCGCGCACCCGTGGCCTCGTCACCTTCGAGGGTCTTGGAGAGCTCCAGGACCTTCTCCTGCGCACGGAGCAAGGCCACGCCGCCGCCGGCGACCACGCCCTCCTCAACCGCCGCCTTGGTGGTCTGGACCGCGTCCTCGATGCGGTGCTTCTTCTCCTTGAGCTCCACCTCGGTGGCAGCCCCGACCTTGATGATCGCCACGCCGCCCGACAGCTTCGCGAGGCGCTCCTGGAGCTTCTCACGGTCGTAGTCGGAGTCGGTTGCCTCGATCTCGTTCTTGATCTGACCGATGCGGCCCTGGACGTCGGCCTTCTTGCCGGCGCCCTCGACGATGGTGGTCTCGTCCTTGGTCACGACGACCTTGCGGGCCCGACCGAGGAGCTCGATGCCCACGTTCTCGAGCTTGAGGCCGACCTCTTCCGAGATCACCTCGCCGCCCGTGAGGACCGCGATGTCCTGGAGCATGGCCTTGCGGCGCTCGCCGAAGCCGGGAGCCTTGACCGCCACCGACTTGAAGGTGCCGCGGATCTTGTTGACGACGAGGGTGGCGAGGGCCTCGCCCTCGACGTCCTCGGCCACGATCGCCAGCGGACGACCGCTCTGCATGACCTTCTCGAGCACCGGGAGGAGGTCCTTGACCGCCGAGATCTTCGACGACACGAGCAGGACGTAGGCGTCCTCGAGGACGGCCTCCATGCGGTCGGGGTCGGTCACGAAGTAGGGCGAGATGTAGCCCTTGTCGAAGCGCATGCCCTCGACCAGGTCGAGCTCCATGCCGAAGGTCTGGCTCTCCTCGACGGTGATGACGCCGTCGGTGCCGACCTTCTCGAGCGCCTCGGCGATCATCGAGCCGATCTCCTTGTCGGCGGCCGAGATGGCAGCGACGTTGGCGATGGCGGCCGGGTCGGTCTCGACCTTCTTGGCCGAGCCCTTGATCGACTTCACAGCCTCGACGACCGCGGCCTCGATGCCCTTCTTGAGAGTCATCGGGTTGGCGCCAGCGGCGACGTTGCGCAGCCCCTCGCGAACCATGGCCCACGCGAGCACGGTGGCGGTGGTGGTGCCATCACCCGCGACGTCGTCGGTCTTCTTGGCGACTTCCTTGACCAGCTCGGCGCCGATCTTCTCGTACGGGTCCTCGAGGTCGATCTCCTTGGCGATGGAGACACCGTCGTTGGTGATCGTGGGGGCGCCCCACTTCTTCTCGAGGACGACGTTGCGGCCTTTCGGACCGAGGGTGACGCGGACGGCGTCGGCGAGCTTGTTCATGCCCGCTTCCAGCGACCGACGGGCG
The DNA here is from genome assembly GCA_037142235.1 of Actinomycetes bacterium. Classification (GTDB taxonomy): domain Bacteria; phylum Actinomycetota; class Acidimicrobiia; order IMCC26256; family PALSA-555; genus CAIUKV01. The sequence goes on along the minus strand of JBAXBB010000022.1, from coordinate 10,997 downwards.
CTCTCTCCGTAGGCAATCTGCTTCGGCATTGTTTCTCCTGAATGGCAGGGGGTGGGCTGGGGGATGCCCCTCGGCCGGACCGCGACGGGTCTCTGGCACTCGGGGGGTGTGAGTGCTAACCATGTTGGCAGTCGCGGGCCGAGAGTGCAAACCGCCCCTGGAGGCGTCAGGCGCGGGCGACAAAGAGCAGGTCGGCCAGGGCGGCCGGAACCCGCTGGGACCCGGTGGCCGTCTCCATCACGACAGTCCCACCGTCATGGCCGGTGACCGAAGCCGCGGAGCCGGGGATCAGGGCCGCCCCGGCCACGAACGCCAGGGCGTCGTCGTCGAGCTCGAGCTTCTCCGAGATCCGGGCCACCGTGACCGGCCCCGGCTCAGCATCGGCCAGCGCGGTGGTCGTTGCGTGCTCCGGTTGGCGGGCCGAGCCCGGGATCGGGTTGCCGTGCGGGCAGGTCGCCGGGTCGCCCAGGAGTTCGACCAACTTGGCCTCGACGTCGGCCGAGATGGCGTGCTCCCAGCGGTCGGCCTCCTTGTGGGCCTTCTCCCACTCCAGGCCGATGACGTCGACGAGGAGGCGCTCGGCGAGACGGTGGCGACGCACGACCGTGACCGCGAGTGCCCGGCCCGGGCCGGTGAGGCGCAGGGTGCGGTCGTCGAGCAACTCGGCGTAGCCCTGGTCGACGAGCCGGTTCACCTGCTCGGAGACGGCCGCCGCCGAGAGGCCGAGGCGCTCGACCAGACGCGCCCGGATCGGGAGGACCCCCTCCTCCTCGATCTCGAAGAGGGTCTCGAGGTACTCCTCGGTGGCGTCGTGGAGGTCGGCCACGGTCGGGCCTAGAGCCCTGCGGCCGCGAGCACGAGCTCGGTGCCAAAGCCCACGACCAGGCCGAGGAACAGCCCCCACATCACGTGCATGGGCTCGTGGTCGAGCTTGGTCGCGACCCTCAGGAGTGCCACGACGACGTAGAGGATCGAGCCCGCTGCGAGCGAGAGGAACGCAATCGACAGGAGTTCGCTCGTCCAGGCCTGTCCGACGACCGTCCCCACGAACGTGGGACCGCCGGCGATGAGCCCGAGCAGGCCCAGGAAGCCCCACGACGGCCGCTCCGACCCGCTGGTGAGCGGTGCCACGATGCCGAAACCCTCGGTGGCGTTGTGCAGTGCGAACCCCACGACGAGCAGGACTGCGAGGTTCGTGAGGTCGGACTTCGCCGCCTGTCCGATGGCCAGACCCTCGGCGAAGTTGTGGATGCCGATGCCCACGGCGATCATCAGCGCAACCCGCTGGGCATCGGTCAGCGCCGCCGCCCGGCCCTCGCGGGTGAACTCGGCCACCGACGCGGCGCCGGGGCCCATCGAGGCACCGGTTCCCGACGAGATGTGGCGGGCCCGCCGCTTCGACCACCGGTCGTAGTAGACGAGGCCGAGGAGGCCGAGGCCGAAACAGCCGACGAACACCGCACCGCGACCCGCCAGGGAGGACCAGGCGCGATCGTCGGCGGCGTGCTCGACCGGTGTGAAGGCATGGGCCGCCGTCTCGACCAGCAGGAACACGAGTACGCCGGCCGCCCCGGCATTGAGCAGGGCCCGCCCCATCACCGAGATGCCGCGGATGCGGCCCACGGGCAGGCCCAGGAAGATCGTCAGGCCGGCGACGGCACCGAGAAGGATGATCTGACTGGTGGACATCACACCTCCGGGGACGGCAGAAAGTCAGGGCAACCTAACCTGAATCCCCGAGAAGTGCAAGAGGGGGTCAGCCCCCGGCCACCGCTGGCACGATGCTGACCACGGTCCGGTCGGTCACGACGGTGTCGAGGCCCTGGAGGAACCGGATGTCCTCGTCGTCGACGAACACGTTGACGAAGCGGCGGAGCTTGCCCGCCTCGTCGAAGAGGCGCTCCCCGAACCCGGGGTGGGCCACCTCGAGGCCGGCGAGCACCCCGGCCAGGGTGTCGCCGTCGACGGTCAGCTCGCCGGCGCCGCCGGAGAGCTCGCGCAACTGGGTCGGGATCCGGACGGTCGCCATGGTTCAGGACTCCTCGGTGAGGTGGGGGAACGCGGCCCGGAACGCCTCGAGCCGCGGTGGAATGGTCGCGGTCACCCCGACGAGCGGAGCGATCGCGTCGAGCGTCTTGAGCCCGTGGCCGGTCACATAGGCGACGACCCGCTCATCGCGACGCACCACGCCCTCCTGGGCGAGCCGGGCCAGCGTCGCGATGGTCACCCCCGCCGCGGTCTCGCCGAAGATGCCCTCGGTGCGCGCGAGGAGCCGCATGCCCTCGACCACCTCGTCGTCGGTGACCGATCCACACGCGCCACCGGTGGAGCGGATGACATCGAGCGCGTAGTACCCGTCGGCGGGATTGCCGATCGCCAACGACTTCGCGATGGTGCTCGGGCGCACCGGGTGGACGTCGTCGACGCCGTCCGCGAACGCCTTCGCCACCGGCGAGCAGCCCGCCGCCTGCGCTCCGGAGACGCGCACCACCGGCTCCTCATCGAGCAGCCCGACCTTGTAGAGCTCATGGAAGCCCTTATGGATCTTGGTCAGGAGCGAGCCGCTGGCGATCGGCACGACGACGTGGTCAGGGGCCTGCCAGCCCAGTTGCTCCGCCGTCTCGTAGGCGAGGGTCTTGGAGCCCTCCGCGTAGAAGGGCCGGACGTTGACGTTGACAAACGCCCAGGGAAACTCAGCGGCGAGTTCGGCGCAGAGCCGGTTCACGTCGTCGTAGTTGCCGTCGATCGCCACGACGTTGCCGCCGTACACGGCGGTCGTGAGGATCTTGCCCGCCTCGAGGTCGGCCGGGACGAACACGAACGAGTCCAGTCCGGAGCGGGCCGCGGCGGCGGCCACCGCGTTGGCCAGGTTGCCGGTGGAGGCGCAGGCCACCGTCTTGAAGCCGAACTCGAGCGCCTTGCCGAGCGCCACCGCCACCACCCGATCCTTGAACGAGTTCGTGGGGTTGCGCGTGTCGTCCTTGATCCAGAGCTCACCGAGCCCGAGTTCGGCGGCGAGGCGGTCGCAGCGCACCAGGGGCGTCCAACCCGCGTCAAGCGCACCGGCCTTGGGGGCCGAGACCGGCAGCAGCGGCCCGTAACGCCAGATCGAGGCCGGACCCGCCGCGATCGAGTCCCGGGTCAGCGTGCCCCGGATCGCCTCGTAGTCGTAGGTCGCCTCGAGCGGGCCGAAGCACCACTCGCAGGTGTAGACGGGAGCGATCGGGTACTCCCGTCCGCACTCCCGACATCGCAGCGCCGTACCGGTTGCCATCGTGTGGTCCTCCTCCGGGCGGGGACGCCCGGGGGCGCCCCCTTCCGGCCCGCACCGTGCGACCCGGAAGGTCCGCGCTCGGAGCGCCGCAAGTGGAGTCCCACTCTTGGCTGCTCATCGGTCAGGCATTGGCACCTGGTCCCGGTCCCACCGCCGCCCTCCCGGTCGTGCCGGTCGGTCGTCGGAGCGATCGCAACTGGTTGCCGCGGCTTCACAGGGCCTGTCCCTCAGCCGCTCTCGATGAGCGCGTAGGGAAAAGATAGCAGCGGCCGTGCCCTAGGCTCCCAGCCGATGTCGGACCTATCCCTCGCCGCCCGCCTCGCCACGGTCAAGGGCCGCACCGGCACCATCGTCTCGGTGTGCATCCCGGCCCGGAACGAGGAGGCCACCGTCGGGCAGACGGTCGCCACGGTCCGGCGCACCTTGATGGAGCACGTCGCCCTCGTCGACGAGGTCCTCGTCATCGACGACGGCTCCACCGACGCCACCGCCGAGGTCGCCGCCTGGGAAGGCGCCGTCGTCCACTCCTCCGCGGCGATCCTCCCCGACCTGCCCCCCGGTTCCGGTAAGGGCAACGTGCTCTGGAAGTCGCTCTACGTGAGCCGCGGCGACCTCGTCTGCTGGTTGGACGCCGACATCTGGAACTTCGGCTCGCACTTCGTGACGCACCTGCTCGAGCCCCTGCTCACCGATCCGGCGGTCGGGTTCGTCAAGGGCTACTACCGCCGCCCGCTCTTCGGGGCACCGACCGGCGGCGGCCGCGTGACCGAACTCGTCGCCCGCCCCGCCCTGAGCGCGCTGTTCCCCGAGCTCACCCGCTTCGTCCAGCCGCTCTCGGGCGAATACGCCGGGAGGCGATCCCTGCTCGAGTCGGTGCCGTTCGTCCAGGGCTGGGGAGTAGAGATCGCGCTTCTGGTCGACTTGGCCGCCCGCTACGGCATCGACGCACTGGCGCAGTGCGACCTCGGCGTGCGCGAGCACCGTAACCGCACGCTCGACCAGCTCGCACCCCAGGCGATGGCCGTCCTGCTCACGGCGCTGCGCCGCGCCGGCGTCCCCGACGAGCGGCTCGCGACCACGCTGATCCGCTACGACGCCGACCGTGCCGTCGAAGAGATCGAGGTCGAGACACGCGAGCGTCCAGCGATGATCACCGTGCCCGAGTACCAGGCGAAGTTCGGCCGCCAGGGCGCCGCGTAACGCTCATTCCGGCTCGGAACCCCGGACCGAGCCCAGGGTCGAGCACCGAGACGATGGACCTCAGGCGACCCCGAGGGCGCGTCGGGCGAGCGCCCGGGCGGCCTCCTCCACGAGCTCCTCGGCCCGGGCGAAGGCCTCTCCGGTCTGCCAGACGCGGTCGGCGAGCACGTCGCACCAGGCGCCCCGCACGGCCAGTTCCTCACGGGCCGCGGCCGTCGCCTGGCCCACGACCACTCCGCGGTGCACGACCCCGGCGTCGGCCGCCCAGTCGACGACCTCCCCCACGACCTTCCCCGCGAAGCTCGTCTCGTCGAGTCGGCCCTCACCAGTGAGCACGAGGTCGGCACCCTCGATCGCCAGGTCGAGCCCCACCGCCCGGGCCACCACCTCGAAGCCTGGCTCGACGCGGGCGCCGATCGCGGCCAGCCCGCCCGCCAGCCCGCCGGCGGCTCCCCCGCCCCCGATCGCACGTACGTCCACCCCGGTCCGGGCCTCGAGCTCGTCGGCCAGCGCCTCGAGGCGACGGGCGAGCAGCGCCACCTGGGCGGCACCGGCACCCTTCTGGGGACCGTAGACCCGGGCCGCGTCCAGGAACGGGGTCGAGACGTCGCAGGCGACGATCACCTCGGTGCCCACGATCGACCAGCCGAGGGCCTCGAGCGCACCCAGGCCACCATCGGTGGTCGCGCTCCCTCCGACCCCCACGATCACCCGGCGGGCCCCCTCCCGCACCGCAGTCGCGATCAACTCACCCGTGCCACGGGTGGTGGCCGCTAAGGGGTCGTTGCGACCCCCCACGAGGACCAGTCCACTCGCCCGCGCCATTTCCACGATGGCCGTACCGTCGGCGCACAGCGCCCACTCCGCCTCCACCAGCGCACCGAGGGGCCCGGTCACCCGCGCGCGTCGGATCGACCCTCCGATGGCGGCGACGAGGGTGCCGAGGGTGCCGTCACCGCCGTCGGCCAGGGGCACCACCCGCACTTCGTCGAAACCGGCGGCCGTCACCCCCCGCGCCATCGCGGCGGCCGCACGCGGCGCGTCGAGCGTTCCTTTGAACTTGTCGGGCGCAATGGTCGCGACGGGCACGGTCGATAGATTGGCCGATCCACGACGGTCTGCACGAACGACTCGGCCCTCCGCCTTGCCCCACCTTTGGAGCCCAGCCCGGGTCCGCCACCGATCCCGAACCGAGGAATCTCCTTGCTAGAACGCGTTCCCCTCCTCGAACGTCACCTCCACGACTACGCAGGCGTGGTCGGCGACGACGTGATCGACCACGTCCGAACCCTCGCCGCACCGTTGCAGGGAGCCCGGGTGCTCCACCTCAACGCGACCGCGTACGGCGGAGGGGTGGCCGAGTTGCTCGCCACCCACGTCCCGCTGCTGCGCAGCGTGGGCATCGACGCCGAGTGGCACGTGATGCAGGGCAGCGACGAGTTCTTCGCGGTCACCAAGGAGGTGCACAACGCACTCCAAGGTGCTCCCGTCGAACTCACGCCGCACATGCGTCGCACCTACCTGGAGCGGGTTCTCGACAACGCGCTGCTGCTCGAGAGCGGCTGGGACTTCGTCGTCGTGCACGACCCACAGCCCGCCGCCATCCTCCACTACGTCAGCGACCAGAAGAAGATGTTCGCCGACACCAAGTGGATCTGGCGCTGCCACATCGATCTCACCGACGCCGACCACGACGTGTGGGAGTTCTACCGCCCGTTCGTGCAGCAGTACGACGCCTCGGTCTGGACCATGCCCGAGTTCGTACCGGCCGACCTCGCCATGGACCGGATCGTGCAGGCTCCCCCGTGCATCGATCCCCTGTCGGTGAAGAACCTCGAGCTGGCGACTCCGTTTTGCGCCGAGATCGCCCGCCAGTACGGCATCGACACCAACCGCCCCATCATCTGCCAGGTGAGCCGCTTCGACCCCTGGAAGGATCCGATCGGCGTGATCGAGGCGTTCCGCATCGCGCGCGAGCAGGTCCCCGACGCCCAATTGGTGCTCGCCGGCTCGATGGCCACCGACGATCCCGAAGGGTTCCGGGTCTGGGAGGAGACCGAGGCCGCCCGCGCCGGTGACCCCGACATCCACCTCCTCTCGAACCTCCACCAGGTCGGGGCGGTGCAGATCAACGCGTTCCAGCGCATGGCCGACGTCGTGGTGCAGAAGTCGCTGCGGGAAGGCTTCGGCCTCACGGTGAGCGAGGCGCTCTGGAAAGGCCGGCCCGTCATCGGCGGTCGCGCCGGAGGGATCACCCTCCAGATCCGCGAAGGCTTCGACGGGTATCTCGTCGACGACGTCGCGTCGTGCGCGCAGCGCATCACCGACCTCCTCGCCGATCCCGCCGGGGCCGACGCCATGGGCGCCCAGGGTCGCGAGCACGTACGGGCCAACTTCCTCTGCACCCGCGAGGTCGAGGACTGGTGCCGCCTCATGGGCGAACTGCAGGCCTGAGCCCGTGCTCGTCGCCTCGAATCGCGGCCCCTACCGGTTCGAGGCCGACCCCTCCGCGCCCCGGGGGTTCGTCGCCCGTCCGGCGGCGGGTGGCGTCGCCAGCGCCTTGCGCCCCCTCCTTGTGGGGGGGAGTCCCACGGGCGAGCGCGCCACGTGGGTGGCGATGTCCACTTCGGCGAGCGACCGGGACGCCGTCGCAGCCGGTGCGGTCCGCGAAGCACACGTGGGAACGGGCCGCGGCGACGGCCTCGACCTCGTCCTGCTCGACTTCGACCCCGACCTGGCCCAGGCCCACTACGACGACGTCAGTAATTCGGTGCTCTGGTTTCTCCACCACGGCATGTTCGACCTCGTGCGCGAGCCCACCTTCGGGTCCGAGTTCGCCCGGGCCTGGGACGCCTACCGAGCGGTCAACCGCGCGTTCGCCGACGCGATCGACGAGCGCGCCGCACCCGGGGAGGCGGTGCTCATCCAGGACTACCACCTCGCCCTCACGCCGGGAATGCTCCGGGAACGACGACCCGACCTCCGCGTCGCGCACTTCACCCACACCCCGTTCTGCGGTCCCAACTCGGTGCGGGTGCTCCCCGACCGAGTGGCCACGGAGCTCCTCGGATCGATGGCCGCCGTGCCCTGCGGATTCCACACCGGTCGCTGGGCGGCGGCGTACACCGCGTCGGTCCGGACGGTCCTCGGCGACGCCGCGCCACCCACGTTCACGGCGTCGCTCGGGCCCGACCCGGCCGCACTCCTGGAGATCGCGACGTCCTCGGCCGCCCGCGCCGCCGGCGCCGACCTCGACGCGCAAGTCGGCGACCGCACGGTGATCGTGCGGGTCGACCGGGTCGAGCCGTCGAAGAACATCGTGCGCGGGTTCCTCGCCTACACCCGATTCCTCGAACTCCATCCAGAGTGGCACGGCAAGGTGATGTTCGTGGCGCTGCTCAATCCGTCGCGCGAGACACTGCCCGCCTACACCCGGTACGCCGGCGAGGTCGCCGACGCTGCGGCAGCCGTGAACGCGCGCTGGGGATCACCCAACTGGCAGCCCGTGATCGTGGATTCTCGTGACGACTACGCGCGCAGCATCGCCGGACTGGCCCGGGCCGACGTCGTGCTGGTCAACCCGATCAAAGACGGGCTGAACCTCGTCGCCAAAGAGGCCCCGATCGTCAACGACCGCGACGCCGTCCTGTGCTGCTCACCCGAGGCGGGGGCGTTCGACGAGTTGGGGGACGCCTGCGTGACCTTCCACCCGTACGACGCCGACGCCGGTGCCGCCGCGTTCCACACGGCCCTCACGATGGGTGCACCCGAGCGGGCGGAGCGGGCGGCCCGCCTGCGGGCTCGCGCCATGGCCCGCACCCCCCGCGACTGGCTCGGCGACCAGCTGGTCGCCGCCGGCTGAGCCAGCGGGAACCGGGTCAGCCGGCGTCGAGCGCGTCGGCCAGCCCGACGAGCACCCGGGCCAGGCCCGACGGTCCGGCGCACGCCAGATCGGCCGACGCCGTGAGCTCCACCGGCGACTCGGGCGACGCCACGGCGATTCGGAGGGCCACCCGCCCGGCGGCCGCCGCCGCCCAGGCCGTGACGCCGGCAAAGGCCGCGAGGTCGCCGTGGTCGTCACCCGCGAACGCGGCGGAGGTTCCCACCACGAAGTCCGCGAGCAGCTCGGAGACGGCGCTGCTCTTGTCGACCGGCACCGGTGGCCGGAGCTCGCAGGCCATCCGAGCGGGCCAGGGTTCGAGCCCGTGGCGGGCGGCCAGCCCAGCGAGTTCGGCCAGATCGGGCGCGGCGGTGGGCGCTTCGCGCCAGTGGACCGTGCAGGCCACATCGCCCTTGGGCTCGACCCGGAGCGCCGGCCAGCGGGCTGCCGCCTCGGCGGTGGCCGCGGCCACCGCGGCGGCGAAGGACCGGGCCCGCGGATCGACCACCACGACGCCGTCGACCTCGCGCTCGAGCCCGTACTGCCCGACCACCCGGATCCGCCGGTCCGGGAGGTGACGGCGAACGAACGCGACCGGACGACCGGTCACCACCGCGACGAGCCCGAAGTGGGCCGCCGATCGCGTGCACGCATCCACGGCCTCGGGGAGCGGCTCGGCCCGGGCGGGATCGTCGACGATCGGGGCGAGGGTCCCGTCGAAGTCGAGGAGCAGGGCCGCTTGGGCCGGAGCGGCCACGAACGGGTCCCACACCACCGGGACGACCGGGGCCGTCATCGCGTCGGACGTGTCTACTTGCCCAGGAGGACGTAGCAGTTGGCCGACGCCTCGTACCCCGACGGCAACGGGTCGGGCAGGGCGGCCACCGACGCCGAGACCCCGAGGGTCTGCAGCGTCTGTGCCAGCGCCGCCGCCTCTTTCTCGTAGCCCGCCCGACACGAGACCACCGTGCCGGTGCGCTGGGTGGGGGCGTTGCCCGCCGGAAGCACCTGGTACCCCTTGGCTTTCAGGTCGTTGCTGCGCTGGGTCGCCGCCCCCTGGATCCCCGAGCCGTTGAGCACCTGCGCCACGACCTGGTCGTTGGACCGGGCCGTCTTACCGTCGGACTTGGTGGTGGTCCCCGTCGTTCTGGGCTTCTTCGTGGTCGCGGTGGTCCCGGCCTTGGTGGTGGCGGTGGGCCCGGCGCTCGTGACAGGCACGGTGACGGGGGTGGTGTCGGTGGTGCTCCCACCGGTGTCGGCACCACCGCCGCCCGAACCGTTGAGCGTGAGAAGGATGAGCACGCCGGCGAGCACCGCGCCCGCCACGAGGATCGCACCCCGACCAGCCGACATGACCACGTGCCCGTCGTCGGGACGTTCGCGCGGGGGGCGCCCCGGAAGGGTCATCGGGACCTCGGGTCGGCGGTGTAGCCCTCGAACCGGGCCCGCCGACGCTGGTCGCGGAGGCGACGGAGACGCTTCACGGTGAGTGGGTCGTACGCGAAGGCCATTGGATCTTCCAACAGCGCTGCGAGCCGCTCATAGTAGCGAGTAGGGGAACAGTCCAGAAGGGCGCGGATCCGCAGGCTCTTGGGCCCGGACTCCTTCCACCAACTCCGCTCGAAGTCCAGCAGAGCCCGGTCACGGGCCGAGAGCTGGCCGTCGGGTGCGGGATCGACCGGGTCCATGGAAACCCGATTCTGGTTCCCCCCGGCCCGCGAAACGCGGATTTCGGAACGCGAGGTCGCGACGAGGATCTGGAGCCGGGTGTCGGAATCGAACCGACGACCGCTCGATTACAAGTCGAGTGCTCTACCGGCTGAGCTAACCCGGCGGGGTCGCCCCAGGCTAGGCGTCGGAGCTGCCGGACGCACCACCCCGTTGGCGCACGACCTCGAAGCAGGCCACGGCCGCGGCGGTCGCCACGTTGAGCGAATCGAGAGGACCGGGCATCGGGATCGCGACCAGCAGGTCGCACCGCTCACGCGTGAGGCGGGCCAGCCCCCGACCCTCGGCACCGAGCACCAACATCACGGGACGATCGGCGACCGGGAGGTCAAACACGTCGGCGGTGCCGTCGGCGTCGAGCCCGACCGTCCAGACCCCGGCCCGCGCCGCGCGCTCGAGCGCGGCAGGGATACCTGCGACCGGTGCGACCGGAACGTACTCCACCGCACCCGCGGCGGCCTTGACGGCGGTCGGGGTCAGCAGCGCGGACCGGTGTCGGGGCAGGATCACCCCGGTCGCGCCCGCCGTGGCGGCCACCCGCAGGACCGCACCAAGGTTGCCCGGGTCGGTCACGCCGTCGAGCGCGATCAAGAAGGCAGCCGGATCGGCCAGGAGGTCGTCGAGATCGGCCGGCGGCACCGGTTCCGCCCGGGCCAACACGCCCTGGGGAGCCTCGGTGCGCGCCTCGAGCGCCAGCCGGGCCCGGTCGACCCGCCGGACCCGGATGTTGCGCGCCGCGGCGAGCCGCTCGATGTCGTCGAGGACCTCGGCGTCGTCGTTGCCGTCGACCATCCAGACGCTGCGGACGCGTCGGCGCCCGGCCTGCAGGAGTTCACGGACCGCCCGACGGCCCTCGACCTGCTCGCCGCCGAGTCCGGCGTCCGAGCGCGGCCCGCCGGCCGATCTCGACGACCT
>JBAXBB010000021.1:0-33044 GCA_037142235.1 Actinomycetes bacterium | reverse complement strand
GGGGCGCACCCCGGGGGGTCGGGCGTCACCGGTCGGGGGTCGAGGATCCTCCCCCGATCGCACGCGCGTCAGCCGGACCTGAGGTAGGCGACGACCGCTTGGCTGGTGGAGTTGATGACCTGCTTGGTGGTCTGTGCCCGTCCGGTGAACTCGCCGGGCTCGTGGATCAAGCGTTCGAGGTTGACCCCCGCGATCAGCAGGGCGGCGAAGTCGCTCGCGACCCGCAGGTTCTTGTGCGACACCTCCGCCCGGTGGGTCTTGACGAGTCGGTGGAGGAGATCCGAGAACGCCCGGCTCATCGCGGCTCCGTCTTCGCGCATGGCCCGGTCGCCGTTGTGGTACACCATGAAGAACGCGGTGAGGTCCCGGTGGTCGGCGGCCTGGACGAACGTGGCCGTCACGAAGGAATGGACCGCGCGGGCGAGGTCGGGTTCGGAGGCGGCACGGTCGAGTCGCACGAGCAGGTCTTCCCGGACCACCATCGCGAGGAATCGTTGGTGCAGCGCCTGAAAGAGCCCGTCACGACTTTCGAAGCGAGCGTAGAACGAGCCCATCGAGGTTCCGGCGCGCGCGATGACGGCCTCGATCGTGATCGCGCGAGGACCGCCTTCCCGCAAGAGGGCTTCTGCTGCCTCGAGCATTCGATCCGCGGATTCGACGCTTCGGGCTTGTTTCGGTGGGACCGGCATGGGTGAGCCTCCGTTCCGGGCGCAGGAGCCCCTCGGCAAATATTAGAGAGAAATATCTAAACTTGGTACGATCGGTCTCTGTCCAGCAGGTTGCGCGGCCCGAGGGGTCGCTCGGTCCACGAGGTAGGTCGATGAGGAGCAGGCGCGTCTGGAGGTTGGGCGCGGTGGCGCTCGCGTTCGGAATGCTGGGGGTCGTGAGTTGCGGCTCGAAGTCGGCGAAGGGCTCGAGTGCGACGAAGGCTCTCGCCGACATCGCCCCGACCGAGTTGCACACGGTCGCCACCGGGACGAGCAACGTCACTCCGGCCCCGGGCACGATCTTCATCTGCCCCGTGGACCTCCCGACCCCGAGCGGGCCGGTGAGGTTCCCGACCACGTACACCGCGGCGTCGACCCCGTGGGCCTCGAACGGCCTCATCGACATCGCCAAGATCGCGACCGTGCCGGGCGCGGTGAAGTTGGAGCACCGGTTCACGATCACCACGACCGCCACGGAGCGTCACCTCGAGGGGAACGGCATCCCGAACCACGCGATCGGAACGTTCCCGGTCCCCGCCGACTCCGCGGCCTACCCGTACTACGCCGCCCTCCCCGCGGACGGGTACGCCAACGCCGCTGAGATCCCCGTCCTCCCCTACGACCTGGATCTCACCATTCCCAAGAACCCCGAGGTCAACGCGACTCCGACCTGCCTGAACTCGCTCATCACCGGGGTCTCGTCCCAGACCGGAGCGGCGTGGCATGCGGAAGTGGCACCAGACTCGCAGGGGCGCATTTTCGACCCGAATGCTGCGCTTCCGACCGACCGGTGCTTCGGTCATCCGTACGCGCAGCAGTACCACTACCACGGCTGGTCGTACAAGTGCATGCCCGATCAGGGCAAGGCGGGCGAACAGTCGCCGCTCTTCGGGTATGCGATCGACGGGTTCGGGATCTACGGACCGCTCGACGGCCACGGCAAGTGGATCACGAACGCTCAGCTCGACGAGTGCCACGGTCTGACGAGCAAGATCCCGTGGGACGGCAAGGTGGTCAAGATGTACCACTACGTGATCAACAACGAGTTTCCCTACTCCGTCGGCTGTTTCCGAGGAACTCCCGGCACGGAGTCTCACGTGATGACGCACTTCTGAGATCCACGGGAGCGACCAACGGCCCGGCGTTCGGCCGCGCCGTCGACGCGTCCGGGGTCGTGCGCTCTACGGCATGACGACGCCGGCGTTGGCGCGCAGCACCTGGCCGGTCACGAAGCGTGCGGCGTCGGAGGCGAGGAACAGCATCGACCAGGTCTGGTCCTCGGGCTCGCCCGTCATGGCGAGGGGTGCCTGGCCGCGCCGTTGCTCGAAGATCGCCTCGCGGCGCACCGGGTCGACGGAGCCGTCGGGGTTGGAGAAGTGCTGGGCCACCATCGGGGTGTCGGTGAAGCCCGGAGCGATGGCGTTGCAGCGGATGCCGAACGGCCCGCCCTCGGTGGCGACCTCGCGGGTGATCATCTGCACGGCGGCCTTGGTGGCGGCGTAGACCGAGATCATCGGGGCGGGCATGTCGGCCCCGGCCGAAGACACGTTGATGATCGCCCCGCCGGTCTCCTTCATGGCGTTCATCGCCGCCACGCAGCCCCAGTAGGTGCCGTCGAGGTTGACCGACATGATGAGCCGATAGTCGGCCTCGCCCTGGTCCATCAGGGTGGAGTAGCGGATGACCCCGGCCACGTTGGCCCACACGTCGAGGCGGCCGTGCTCGGTGAGCGCGGCGGTGGCCAGCGCGTCGATCTCGGCCTTGACCCCGACGTTGGTCGGGACGACCGTGGCCCGGCGCCCGAGGGCCCGGACCCGTTCGGCGGTGGCCTCGAGTCCGTCGACGTTGGTGTCGGCGACGACGACGTCGGCGCCGGCCTGGGCGAAGGTCAGCGCGGCCTGGGCGCCGATGCCGCTGGCGGCGCCGGTGACGACGGCGGTGCGCCCGGCCAGGGAGAACTGGGCGACGAGGTGCGGGTCGAGGTGGGGAGTGGCCATGGCCGGGAACCTATCGCGGGATCGTCCACCCCGGGGCGTGCCGTTCGAGGGCACCTGGGTTATCGTCCGGGCTCGTGGGCGCCCTCTCGCACCTCCGTATCTGTGACTTCACCGGTCAGCTCGCCGGGGCGGGGGCCACTCGCACGCTGGCCGCGTTCGGCGCCCAGGTGATCAAGATCGAGGACCCGGTCACCGAGGGCCGCTGGGACATCCTGCGCGGGATGGAGCCGTTCATCGACGAGCGCCGTGGTGGTGAGTTCGGCGGCGGGTTCCAGAACCACAACGTGGAGAAGCTCGCCATCACACTGAACCTCCGCACGGAGCGGGGCCGGGAGCTCCTCGCCGACCTCGTGGCGACCTGCGACGTCGTGGCCGAGAACTTCGCCGCCGGGGTGCTGGCCCGGCTCGGCTTCCCCTACGAGCGGCTCCGTGAGATCCGCCCCGACGTGATCTACGTGTCGAACTGCGGCTTCGGCCACCGGGGGCCCTACTCGGCGTTCAAGACCTGGGGCCCGATCGTGCAGGCGTGCAGCGGCCTGACGTTCACGTCGGGGCTGCCCGACCTGCCGCCCGCCGGGTGGGGCTACTCCTACATGGACCACCACGGTGCGAACTTCATGGCGCTGGCGATCCTGGCCGCGCTGGTGCACCGGAACCGCACCGGAGCAGGACAGTGGGTCGACATGAGTTGCACCGACGCCGGTGCCGCCATGCTCGGTCCGGTCGTGCTCGACTACTCCGTCAACGGCCGTCCGGCCCGGCGACCGGGACGGCCGCACAGCAACCACGACGAGTGGGCCACGATGGCCCCCCACAACGTCTACGCCGCGTCGGGGACCGACGAGTGGGTGGCGATCGCGTGCCGCGACGACGCCGACTGGGCCCGCCTCGTCGAGGTGGTGGGCGAAGCCTGGGCCCGCGACGCCCGTTTCGCCACGCTCGCCGGCCGCCTCGCCGCCCAGGACGACCTCGACGCGCGTCTCGGGGCGTGGTGCTCGGTCCGTGACAAGTTCGCGCTCCAGGAGCAGTTGATCGGGGCCGGCGTGCCCGGTGTGGCGGTGCAGCGGCCCGGTGAGCGCATCGAGCACGACCCCGGCACGACCGAGTTCGACCTGTGGCCCTGGGTCGAGCACGAGCTCATGGGTCGGGTGCGCGTCGACGGCCTGCCCTACCACCTCTCCGAGACCGACTGGTCGATCGAACGGGCCACCTCGCTGCTCGGTGGCGACAACGACCTCGTCTACGGCGACCTGCTCGGCCTCTCGGTCGGCGAGATCGACTCCCTGCGCGCCGAGGGGGTGATCTGATGAGCCGTCTCCCGGTCGGTCCGCACGGCGATCCGGGTCCGGTCCCCGCACCCGCGCCCGGGGCCACCGGCCCGCTCGCCGGGTTGCGGGTGGTGGAGCTCGCGCACGAGCGCACCGAGTTCGCCGGCCGCCTGCTGGCCGACTTCGGCGCCGAGGTGATCCTGGTCGAGCCGCCCGGCGGCGCGCACCAGCGCACCTACGGTCCCTTCGTCGACGACGTGCCCGACCCTGAGCGCAGCTTGTGGTTCTGGCACTACAACACCAACAAGTTCGGCGTGGTCCTCGACCTCGACGCCCCCGACGGACGAGCTCGGTTCCGCGACCTCGTGGCGGGGGCCGACATCGTCGTGGAGGGGGAGACCCCCGGCCGCCTCGCCGCCCTCGGCCTCGACGATCCCGACCTGCGCCCGACGAATCCGCGCCTCGTCTGGACCTCCATCACGCCGTTCGGTCGTGACAATCCCCGTGCGCTGGAGCCGATGACCGATCTCACGGTGCTGGCCAACGCCGGGCCCGTCTGGAGCTGCGGTTACGACGACCACTCGCTGCCCCCGGTGCGCGGCGGTGGGAACCAGGGCTACCAGACCGGTGGCGTGCACGCCGCGGTGGCGACGCTCGTGGCGGTGCTCCACCGTGACGTCACCGACGTCGGGCAGTTCATCGACGTGAGCCTGCACGCCGCCAACAACGTCACCACCGAGTTCGCGTCCTACGGGTGGTTGGTGGCGCAGGAGACGGTGCAGCGGCAGACCTGCCGGCACGCCTCGGCGCGGCCCACCCAGTTCACGATGAGCACCGACCGCGAGGGTCGGTTCTGCCCGACCGGGGTGCCGCCGCGCACGGCCAAGGAGTTCCGCATCCTCATCGACTGGATCGACGACTTCGGCTGGCGCGACGAGTTCCCGTCGGTGGTCCTGCTCGAACTGGGCGAGGAGCGCGGCGGGGTGAGCTTCGCCGACATCGCGACCGACGACCTTGTCGGAGAGATCTTCGCGGCGGGACGCGAAGCGCTCCTCTTCATCGCCGGACACCTCACGTCCTACGAGTTCTTCCTCGAGGGCCAGACCCGTGGGCTGGCCCTACCGGTGATCTACGCGCCCGAGGACGTCATGGAGGACCCGCACTTCCGGGCCCGGGGCTTCCACGTGGAGCGTGAGCACCCGTTGCTCGGGCGACCGGTCACCTACGCCGGCCCGTCGATCACCATGGACGCCTCGCCCTGGCGGTGGCAACGGCACGCTCCGTCGGTGGGGGAGCACCAGCACCTGATCATCGACGGCGGAGGCGACTGAGCCGAGCGCGACGGGTGGTTCAGGCGTCGTACACGGCGTCGGTGCGGTCGCGGCGACCGGTGAGCATCCCGTCGGGGATCGGCCACCACGAGGCCTCGTCGTCGATCCGCGACCACTCGGTGACCGCGACGCGCCGGGCGATGCGCCACTCGCCTCCGCGCCGGTCGAACCGGTCGACGAACCGGAACCCGGTCACGAGGTTGCGTTCCGGTGGGCCGCCCGCGGTGCGGTGGAACGAGAGGCCGTAGGTCTCCACGGCCGCGCGGTCGGGACCGGCGAGCTCGACGAGGGGGTTGCCGAGAAGGTGCATGGTCGAGTCGTAGCGGCGCAGCACCCGCTCGACCCAGGTGCAGTACTCGTCGACGGTGCCCGTGAACGAGCCGTGGGAGTCGGTGGCGTCGGGGTGGTAGCACGACCGCACGAGGTCGAGGTCGAGGCGGTCGATGCCCCGTGCGTAGCGCAGCAGGACGGCGCGGATCTCCGACTCGGCGACGAGGCGCGCGAGCGGCTCGGCCGCGGTGCCGGTCATGCTCAGGCGGTGACGTCGGCGTCGAGCGCCTCGAGCGCGGCCTCGGCCTCGGCCTGCGCCTCGGCGCGTTCGTCGGCGAACCCGCGCGCCGCCTGGAAGCCGAACACCGCGCTCCCGGCGGCGAGGAGCCCCACGAGCCGGGCGCGCCGGGGGAGACCGGGGGTGCACAGCAGGGCGAGGGCGTCGACACCGTCGGAGAGCGCGCCCCATCCGATCCACTCGGGTGCCTGACCGCCCTCGCGGATCCCGGAGATCGCACCGAGGCCGAGGGCCACGTCGCGCACGCCGAGCATGCGCACCGCCGCCCGCCCGGCCGGGTTCGTCCGCCCGAGGCCGACCGCCCCGACGAGCCCGGGGAAGACCACGCAGACGAGGCCGAGCAGCCCCCGTCCACGGGCGTGCCACAGAGCGGCGAGGCGGTGCTGGTCGTCCATGGAGAGGCTCCCGGGGTCGAGGTGGGAGCATCGTAGGCTGCGGCACCGATGGGCACGTCCGCGGCAGCCACGTCGCCCGATCCGGTGCGCTACGGGATCATCGGGTCCGGGATGATGGGCCAGGAGCAC
This sequence comes from Actinomycetes bacterium, assembly GCA_037142235.1. Classification (GTDB taxonomy): domain Bacteria; phylum Actinomycetota; class Acidimicrobiia; order IMCC26256; family PALSA-555; genus CAIUKV01. The sequence goes on along the minus strand of JBAXBB010000021.1, from coordinate 26,649 downwards.
CTGCGCAACCTGTTGGCCCTCGAGCAGGCCGACGGTGGGGTGGAGGTGGTGGCGCTGGCCGACACCCACGAGCGGTCGCTGTCCGATGCGTCGGGCTGGTTGCCACCGGGTCGGACGCTCGCCACCTTTCGTGACCACCGGTCGCTGCTCGCCGCCGGGATCTGCGACGCGGTGGTCGTGGCCACGCCGAACCACACCCATGCCGCGGTCCTCGACGACGTCCTGGCCACCGACCTCCACGTGCTGGTGGAGAAGCCGCTGTGCACGACCGTGGCCGACTGCCGAGCGGTGGTCGACGCGGCGGCGCAGCGACCGGGCCTGGTGTGGGTCGGGCTCGAGTACCGCTCCATGCCGCCGATCGCCCGTCTGCTCGACGAGGTCCGTGCCGGCGCGGTCGGCACGGTGCGGATGGTGGCGATGCGCGAGCACCGGTATCCGTTCCTCGAGAAGGTGGCCGACTGGAACCGGTTCAACCGCAACACCGGCGGCACGCTGGTGGAGAAGTGCTGCCACTTCTTCGACCTGATGCATCTGGTGGTGGGGGAGCGGCCGACCCGGGTGTTCGCATCCGGTGGGCAGGCGGTGAACCATCTCGACGAGCGTTACGACGGTGAGGTGCCCGACATCCTCGACCACGCCTTCGTGGTGGTGGAGTTCCCGGGCGGGGCGCGCGGCGTGCTCGACCTGTGCATGTTCGCCGAGGGCAGCCGGCACCAGGAGGAGGTGTCGGTGGTGGGTGACCTCGGCAAGGTCGAGGCCTTCCTCCCGGACTCCACCGTCCGCACCGGGACGCGCCTCGGGGGCGCGGCCGGCGTGCGGGAGGAGTCGGTCACCGATGCCCGGGTTGCGCACGAGGGCTTCCACCACGGCGCCAGCTACGTCGAACACCTCGGCTTCCTGGCCGCGATCCGGACGGGGTCGGTCCCCGAGGTGGGGCCCGACGACGGCCTCTGGTCGGTGGCCGTGGGGGTCGCCGCCCAGCGGTCCATCGCCGAGGGGCGGGTGGTGGACCTGGCCGAGGTGCTGGACGACTGACGCCGGTGGACCCGGTGGGCCCGGTGACCGGGCGGCTCTCCCGCCGCGCGTCCTAGGCTCCGGGCATGAGCAGCCGTGACCTCGTCCTCACCACCCCCGACGGCCCGATGGCGGCGTTCGAGGCGGTCCCCGACGGCGTGGCCCGAGGTGGGGTGGTCGTGGTCCAGGAGGCGTTCGGCGTCAACGCCCACATCCGCGACGTCACGGAGCGCTTCGCCGCCGCCGGCTACCACGCGATCGCCCCCGCGTACTTCCACCGGGCGGGTGGCGGCCGGGTCGAGGACTACACCGACGTGGCGGCGATCTTCCCACTCTTCGAGGGCCTCACCGACGACGGCATCCTGACCGACACCGACGCCGCCCTCGACCACCTCCACGCGGCCGGCTTCACCGACGACCGGATCGGTATCGTGGGCTTCTGCTTCGGCGGGCGGGTGACGTTCCTCGTGGGGCTCGAGCGGACCCTCGGTGCGGCCGTGGGCTTCTACGGCGGCGGGATCGCGACCAAGGGCGCACTGCCGTTCCCGATGCTCCTCGACCGCACCGCCGAGCTGCGCACCCCGTGGCTCGGGCTGTTCGGCGACCTCGACGCCTCCATCCCCGTCGACGACGTCGAGCACCTCCGATCGGTGCTGACGGGCGCGGGTGTGGCGACCGAGGTCGTGCGCTACGCGGGTGCCCGGCACGGGTTCCACTGCGACGCCCGGGCCGACTACGACGAGGCGGCCGCCCGCGACGCCTGGACCCGCACCCTGGCCTGGTTCGACGCCCACCTGGCCTGACGGCGGCCGCGCGGGCCCGGCCTGTCAGACTGGCTCCGGGGGTACCCCGAACGCTCCCCGACGGCACTGGCAGTGGAGCCGCTGGACCCGCTGGCCGCTCTCGGTGCCGGTCGTCGGCCTGGCGGCGGTGACGGTGCTGGTCGACGTGCTCACCGCGTGGGCCGACGTCTCCCTCGGGTCGCTCGGGCGCGTGCCGGTCTCGCCGGCGCTGCCGCTCGGGATCGCACTGGCGCTCGCCGTCGGGTTGCGCCGCCTCGGGCTCGACCCGGCCAACCGGCGGGCGTGGCGCGAGTTCCTGCTGGTCGGGACCGCCGCGCTGATCTTCGCGGTGGTCAGCTACTCGATCCGGATCGGCGGGTCCCGGGAGGCCGCCGGGCTCGTGATCGCGGCGCTCGGCGAGGAGTTCGTCTACCGCCTCGCCGTGATCGTGGTGGTGGGTGCCCTGGTGGCGCGGCTCATGGGCCGGCCGTGGCGCAACGCCGGGGACTGGGGGATGGGCCCCGGGATCGTCGCCCTGCTCGCGGGCGGGCTGATCTTCACTCTGCTCCCCGGGCACGTCGCCCAGATGAGTGGCGCGCTCACCGCCCTGCCGTTCGCCAGCCTGGGCGTGGTGCTCGGCTACGCGGTGCTGCGCACGGGGGCGTTGCTCCCGGCGGTGGTCGTGCACGCCTTCCTCAACATCGCCACCATCGCCGTGATCGTCGGTGAGGTGTCGGCCGGGACGCGCGCCGCTCTGGCCCTGGCGGCGCTCGTCGCGCTGGTGTCGGGGACGATCGTGGCCGGTCAGCGCCTCGGCATGCTCCGTCGGGTGCCGGTGGGTCCGGGACGCGCCACTGCCGGTCCGGCCGCCGCGTAGGTGTACTCGGCTGTCAGGTTGGTGACAGGCGGCTGATCGGGGGTTGGCCTGCGAGGGCGTGGTGTCGGCGTTGAGTGTTGGAGTGCTCGAGCCAGGGTGCAGGGGCGTCGGTGCGCTCTTGGTTGCTGGAGAACACTTGCCGGTAGGCCCATTCGGCTGGGAGGGTCCGGTTGAATCGTTCGACCTTGCCGTTCAGCCAGGGGCAGTGGGGCCCGATCAGGATGTGGGCGATCCCGGCTGCGTCGAGGAACTCGGCGAGGTGGCGGCTTCGGGTGTAGCTCCAGTGGTTGTCGGTCATGACCGCCTCGACGAGCACACCGTGGGCCTCGAAACTTGCGACGGCCCGGGCAAAGAACCCGGCGCAGGTCTCGCGCTTCTCGTCGGGGAAGATCTCCCTGTACAGGTAGCGGCTGTGGTCTTCGCTTTCAGATCAAACCGGCCCTGTCACCAACGTCCCAGCCGAGTACACCTAGGTCGATACGAACACTCTGAGCATGGCGTGATCGGAAACCCGGTTTCCGTTCGCGCCGCACGAACATGAGATGTATCCCGCCCACGACGTGTTGGGATCCATGGTCTTGTGGAAGGTCGGAGACGAATATCCGGAGTAATCCAACTTCTGGTATTCCGCTAATGGAAGTGAACGGTTCTCGTAGGTCGCAAACGTTCCTCCAGCTTCGAAGTGGTTCGACCCCGGAAGACCCATCCAGTAGCTGAGGGTGAATCGTGTTGGACCCATCAGGCCCAAGTGGTAGATCCAGGGTGGATTGCCATTCCTTTGCGGTGAAAGGTTGAAGTCGCCACCCCAGATTGTCGGCTTGCCGGAGCTCGCCCAATTGTAGATTCGTGTGTTCACCACGTCGAGTTGGTTCGCCGCAATCGGATCATCATCGTTCTCAAGATGCGTACTGCATGAGCGCCAACTGAAATTGAAGAGACCAATTCTCGGGTTAACACAAATCAACTCACGATTGTGCGCTCCTTGAGTGGCGTAGGTCTCCTCATTGGGGCTCGCCCAAGTCGTATCGCCAGTCCCAAAGGCGGCGTTGCCGAATGACCGGCAGCGGCCGCCGTTGTCATCGTTGGATGGATTGGTAGCGGTCGCACCCCAAGCGCCCTGCAATCCGACAGAGGCAAGATTCCAGACGTAGAGATCCCACTGACTGGTGATGTTCGGATCGTTCGCATCCTTGCACATCTCGTTAGCCGATACTGCGAACGGCCAATTGCCATTGACATATGCGTAGATTGACGTCTCATTCCAGAAGTAATTGGCGCTGAAGAGATGTCCATCATTGCCGCCACGTCCCCAGATATTGAATTGAACATTGTTGGATGCAGCGGTGGCCTGGTTCACCGGTATCCAGGAGGCTGCGACAATTGCAAGGACCAAGCAAGTGAATACGCCGGACCTCTTGGACAAGCGCGCCGTTTCGTCTGTCATCTCGAAAACCATCCCGCTCTTGACCTGCTAGCCGGGGTTGTAGACGGTGAGGGCGTTGTCGCCAGCGATTGTGCTCGATATGAACAGTGCGCAGGTGCCGGTCCATAGGTCGAGGGGGATGTCCCCGTCGCGACCGGCCGCGATGGCGTGCCAAGTCCCAGTCTGTGGATCGTACGCAGCTCCCGCACCCGGCCATTTGGTCAGCGGTTGGCTTCCGGGGCCCACGCCCGCCTGGGAATCTCCGACCCAGAAAACGAACTCTCGACCTGTCCAGGAATGGAATGGGAGGGAAACGGGCGAGGGAATGGCGAGCTTGTTCGGATCTGAACCACTCGGAGGTTCGCGCCGCACAATCTCGACAGGCGCTGCTTCGCCGACGGTCCAGGACCCTGTGGCGCCTGTGTAGTTCCAGAGTTCTGTGAAGTCGGACCGGTAGACGAGAACTCCACCGCCGCCGCAAGCGATGTTCAGGAAATACGGCGCCAACAGGTCGACGTCGAGCGATGGGTCAGTGGTCCAGCTGCCGCTATCGGGTTCGAACGTCTGGACGCTGAAGTTGCCTTCGACTGGACCGTCCTTGAGGTTTGGGTTGTCGGCCACGTTGAGATTTACCGCTACGACCGATGGCCCAGTGGAGCAAACCAGCGGGGGCGCGGCGTCGCTCGGTCGTCGAGGCAGAGCGATGGGCTCCCAAGAGCCCTCTACCGGATCGAGCAGGTAGTAGCGGTCGTTGATCTGGAACAGGGCCTTCCCGTCGATGGCTCCGATGGCGTAGGCCGTGCTGCCACGAGTACCTGGGTCGGGTTCCTTCGGCTCCGGATACCTCGTCCACTCGTTCGCAGTGGGGTCAAGTCCAGCGGACACCCAGTTGCCTGGGAAGCACGTCGTCCCGTTCTCGCGATCGAAGGCAGGCTTGCTGCAGCCGATGCCCACGACCACCAAGCGGCCCGATGCCCAGATTGCAGCTGACCGTGCGACGTACCCGGCGAACGGCGGCAACTGGTATTCCGACCACTTGCCGGAGGTGGGCTCGTAGCCAACCATCGTGCTGCGATCCGGCTCAGATCCGAACGAGAGAAGGCGCTCGCCGGTCCAGGCCTGTGCTGCGCCGCCGACAGCGGACACGGGTAGTTCGAATGACGTGATACCAGTGGGTAAGTCGGCGGGCAGCGCCGTTCCGTGAGTTCCTCGCGTTTCGGGAGCATTGCCACCACGAATGGCGAAGAGAGCGACAGCCGTCATCGCAACGACGACCATGCCTGCTCCAGCGAGGAAGCGCGTACATGCCTGCCGTCTGTGGCCCATGCAGCACCTCCGAGTATTGACCAACGCTTGCGGCGAGGCCCAATGCTGAAGGCACCGTAGCGAAACTGGCGCACTTGGGCCAGTGAGCGGATTGGGTGCAGTCGGCGGAGCTCGCCATGCGAGTGGACCGAAGCGCCTAGGTGTACTCGGCTGTCAGGTTGGTGACAGGCGGCTGATCGGGGGTTGGCCTGCGAGGGCGTGGTGTCGGCGTTGAGTGTTGGAGTGCTCGAGCCAGGGTGCAGGGGCGTCGGTGCGCTCTTGGTTGCTGGAGAACACTTGCCGGTAGGCCCATTCGGCTGGGAGGGTCCGGTTGAATCGTTCGACCTTGCCGTTCAGCCAGGGGCAGTGGGGCCCGATCAGGATGTGGGCGATCCCGGCTGCGTCGAGGAACTCGGCGAGGTGGCGGCTTCGGGTGTAGCTCCAGTGGTTGTCGGTCATGACCGCCTCGACGAGCACACCGTGGGCCTCGAAACTTGCGACGGCCCGGGCAAAGAACCCGGCGCAGGTCTCGCGCTTCTCGTCGGGGAAGATCTCCCCGTACAGGTAGCGGCTGTGGTCTTCGACGCCCGGATCACTTCCCGGTCATCGGGTCGAGCACCGACAGGCGGGGTATCCGGTGGTAGCGCAGGATCGCCGACACGGTCCGCGGTGGGATCTCGAGCTCGGGGCCCAGCCAGTCCTGACCGCGCCGGTGCTCGGCCCGGGCGGTCAGGACCGTCGCCTCGATCTCAGGGCTGGTCCTCGTGGGCATCCAACGAGGTCGCGACGACCGGTCCCACGAGCCGGCCTCGCCCTCGGTGTCGAACCGGGCCACCCTCCGGTGGGCGCACTGGCGGGAGATTCCCGTCGCCCGGGCCACATGGTCCACGGGCATCCCCTGTTCCCGGACCCGGGCCACCATCAGACAGCGACCATGAAACGTCAGACGAGCATGACGGTGACCCACGAAGACCTCCGGGGTGTGTTGACGGCAATCACCACAGCCTCGGAGGTCTTCGCTTTCAGATCAAACCGGCCCTGTCAGCGAACTCCCGAGCCACAACACCCAGGCGTCAGGCGACGTTCCGCCCGACGAGGTCGGTCCACACCGCGCTCGCGCAGCGCCGGCCCGAGAACATCGCACCCTGGGTCGAGGCGGTGTCGCGGTGGTCGCCGCACACGTAGCGGTGGTCGCCGAGTCGCACGCTCCGGCGCGGGGAGAAGCCCGGGCGCTGGTCGGGGTGGCCCTGCGGGATCCGGTAGGTGCGGAGGTGCTCCCAGCGGTCGACCTCGGCGCCGAACCAGCCGCGCAACTGACGGCGGGTGGCGTCGAGCAGCTCGGCGTCGGTCCCGACGATCGGACCGGGTGACACCGCGGCGATGAGCGCACACCCGTCGGGCGCCACGCTCGGGGCGACGTTGGACACCACCGAGAGGTTGTTGACGGGCTCCTCGCGCGATCCGTCGAGCACGACGAGACGGTCGGGGAGCGGGGCGGAGTCGGCCCCGAAGTAGACGCACGACTCACCGCGCGCTCCGGGATCCGGTAGGCCGGTGAGCGCAGCCGCCTGCCAGCCCCCGGTGGCCACCACCACGGCACGGGCGTCGAGGCGGCGACCGTCGGCCAGGTGGACCGTCGTGCCGTCGATCCGGTCGACGGGGGCGTCGCACTCGACGGTGCCCTCGGGAAGGTGCGCGGCGAGTTGGCGCGGGATGGCCTGGATCCCCGCCGCGGGGTGGGCCGCTGCGCCCTCGGCCAGCATGGCCAGGATCACCTCGAAGCGGCGGTTCGAGACCTCGAGGTCGGGATCGAGCTGGATCCCGGCGAACAGCGGTCGCCAGAATCGCTCGATCATGCGCTCGGAGAAGCCGCGGTCACGGAGGGCGTCGAGCGTGGAGCGGTCGGGGCGGCGCAGGAGCTCGCCGGGCGGCGTGCGCAGCACGTCGAGGACCAGGCGCAGGAGGCGGAGGTCGTCGGGGAGCGTGCCGATGGGGGCGATGGCGCTCGCCAGGATGCTGGTGGGTCGGCGGCGGGGGTCCTGGACGCGATGGAAGCGGCCGTTGATGCGCACGACCGCGCCGGCGTCGTAGTACCCGAGCCCGAGAGCGTCGAGGTCGATTTGGTGGTGCAGCTCGGGGAACTGGGTGAGCACGACCTGGTACCCGCGGTCGAGGAGGAAGCCGTCGACGGGGTCGGTGCGGACCCGGCCGCCCACGTCGTCGCTCGCTTCGAGGACGGTGCACTCCACACCGAGGCGCGTCAAGGTGGTGGCACAGGTCAGGCCCGCCAGGCCGGCGCCCACGATGCACACGTCGGTCGTCACGGCCCCGTCTCCCTTGGCAGCGGACAGTGGAGTCGATGGTAGGTTGCGCGTCGCTTCCGGAACGGGGTGGACGCCGTGGACCTGCGATTCAGCGATGAGGACGAGGCGTTCCGGGTCGAGGCCCGCGACTGGCTGGTGAGTCGCCTCGACGGCGAGTTCGCGGTCGTGAAGGGGCGCGGTGGCCCCGGGGACGAGCACCGGCTCTTCGAGGAGCGCCACGCCTGGGAGCAGGAGCTCGGCCGGGGTGGCTGGATCGGGATCTCGTGGCCCCAGGAGTACGGGGGGCGGGGCCTGTCGCTGACCCAGCAGGTGATCTTCTACGAGGAGTACGCCCGGGCGGGCGGTCCGGGCAAGGTCGGGATCGTGGGCGAGGGCCTCCTCGGCCCCACGGTCATCCAGTACGGCACCGAGGAGCAGAAGCAGCGGTTCTTGCCGCCCATCCTCGCCGGGACCGAGATCTGGTGCCAGGGCTACTCCGAGCCCAACGCCGGCTCCGACCTCGCCAACGTCGCCACCCGCGCCGATCTCGACGGCGACGAGTGGGTGATCGAGGGTCAAAAGGTCTGGACGTCGCTGGCGCACTGGTCCGACTGGTGCTTCGTGGTGGCGCGCACCGACCGCGACGCCCCGAAGCACAAGGGCCTGTCCTACCTCCTCGTGCCCATGGACCAACCGGGCATCGAGATCCGCCCCATCGTCCAGATGACGGGGACCTCCGAGTTCAACGAGGTGTTCTTCAGCGGCGCCCGCACCGCTGCCGCCAACATCGTCGGCGCAGTGAACGACGGCTGGAAGGTGGCGATGGGCACCCTGGCCTTCGAGCGCGGCGCCTCCACCCTGGGCCAGCAGGTGACCTTCCTCTACGAGTTCATGCAGACCGTCGAGGCGGCCCGGCGACGGGGCGTCGACCGCGACCCCGTCGTCCGCCAGCGCATCGCGCGGATCTGGTCAGCGGTCGAGATCATGCGCCTCAACGCCATGCGTTCGATGAGTTCGCTCGAGAGCGGCTCGATCACGCCGCTGACCGCCATCCACAAGCTCTATTGGGCGTCGTTGCACCGGGCGATGGGCGAGCTGGCCATCGACGTCCTCGGCCCCGAGGGGCTCGTGCTCCCCGAGGGCCCCTACGAGCTCGACCTCGCGCAACGGCTCTTCCTCTGGACCCGCGCCGACACCATCTACGGCGGTTCCAACCAGATCCAGCGCAACATCGCCGGGGAGCGGGCCCTCGGCCTACCGCCCGAACCCAAGGTCTGAGAGGTCCACCGTGCCCGCACCCGCCCCCGAGTACCCGCCGGCCCACGGCCTCCTGGCCGGCAAGGTCGTCGTCGTGACCGCATCGGCGGGAACCGGCATCGGCTTCGCCACCGCGAAGCGCTGCGCCGAGGAGGGTGCAACCGTCGTGCTCTCCGACCACCACGAGCGTCGCCTCGGCGAGTCGGTCACGCAGCTCGGCGCGCTCACCGGCACCGAGCTGCTCGGCGTGGTGTGCGACGTCACCGACGAAGACGCCGTGGCCCGCCTGTTCTCCGAGGTGGTCGCGGCCCACGGCCGGGTCGACGTGCTGGTCAACAACGCCGGTCTCGGGGGCACGGCCAACGTCGTCGACATGACCGATGCCCAGTGGTCGTCGGTGCTCGACGTCACGCTCACCGGCACCTTCCGCGCTACGCGTGCCGCCCTGCGGACGATGATCCCGCAGGGTGGCGGCGTGATCGTCAACAACGCGTCGGTGGTGGGGTGGCGGGCCCAGGAGGGCCAGGCCCACTATGCCGCGGCCAAGGCCGGCGTCATGGCGCTCACACGCTGCGCGGCGATCGAGGCGGCCCCTCACGGCATCCGCATCAACGCGGTGTCACCGTCGCTGGCGATGCACCCGTTCCTCGCCAAGGTCACCACCGACGAGCTGCTCGAGGAACTCACCACCCGTGAGGCGTTCGGTCGGGCGGCCGAGCCCTGGGAGATCGCGAACGTGATCGTGTTCCTCGCCAGCGACTACGCCACCTACATGACCGGCGAGGTCGTGTCGGTCAGCAGCCAGCACCCCTGACGGCGGTCCGGGGTCAGTCCTTGACCTCGCCCGTGGCCGCCTCGAGGTAGGCGGGGTTCTCGCCGCCACCGTCGACCAGGATCGCGGTGCCGCTCACGTAGCGCGCCAGGGGCGACGCCAGGAACAGGCAGACGTCGGCGATGTCGGACGGGTCGGCCATGCGCCCGAGGGGGATGGTGCGCCCGACGGCGGCGATGCCCTCCTCGTCGCCGTAGAAGAGGTGGGCCTGCTCGGTGCGCACGTAGCCCACCGTGACCGCCACCACGCGCACCTTGGGCGCGAACTCCACCGCGAGGGTCTGGGTCAGGTTCAGCAGCCCGGCCTTGGCGGCGCCGTACGCCGCGGTGCGGGGCGTGGCGCGGATGCCGCTCACGCTCGAGATGTTGACGATCACGCCGCCGGTGTCTTGATCCTGCATCACTGCGTTGGCGCGCTGGGCGCAGGTGAACGGGGCGGTCAGGTTGAGGGCGATGATCGAGGCGTTGAACCGCGGCGAGGCCGAGGCGCTCTCCGCGGGGGGGCCGCCCCCGGCGTTGTTGACCAGCACGTCGAGGCGCCCGAACCGCTCGAGGGTGGTGGTCACGATCCGGTCGACGTCGTCGGGCTCGCGGACGTCACCGGCCACGAAGACGGCGCTGCGCCCCGAAGTGGCGGGGGGGTCGTCGGGCTCGGTCCGGCCGCAGATCACGACGTCGGCGCCCGCGGCCAGGAACGTCTCGGCGATGCCCCGGCCGATGCCCCGGGCGCCGCCCGTGACCAGGACGACCCGGTCGGAGAAGTCGAGGGGGTTGGATCCGCTCACGGGGGTGAAGGCTACGCTCCGGGCGTGATCCGTACCGAAGTCCGCGACCACGTCGCCGAGGTGATCCTCGACAACCCGCCGGTCAACGCCCTGACCGTGGCGGGCTGGTTCGAACTCGCCGACACCATCCGCCGCCTGGGCCGCGACCCCGAGGTCCGGGTGATGATCATCGCCGCCAACCCCGAGCTGCGGGCGTTCCAGGTGGGGGTCGACATCAAGGAACTGGCCGCCGACCCGACCCACGAGTCGATGATCAAGGTCAACCGGGGATGCTGGGAGACCCTCGCCGCGGTCTACGACTGCGAGGTCCCGGTCATCGCCGCCCCCCACGGGCACTGCCTCGGCGGGGGCGTGGGCATCGTCGGCAACGCCGACATCGTGGTGGCCGCCGACGACCTTCGTCTCGGGGTGCCCGAGGTCGACCGGGGGGCCCTCGGCGTGGCGACCCACCTCGCCCGCCTGGTGCCGCCCCACAAGCTGCGCGCCCTCTACTACACGGGGGCCACGATCACCGCCGACCAGCTCTTCGAGTGGGGGTCCTGCGAGAAGGTCGTGCCCCGGGCCGAGTTGCTCGACGCCGCCCGCGAGATCGCGGCGGTCATCGCCGCCAAGAGCCCGATCGTCATCCGGCGGGCCAAGGAATCGCTCAACGCCATCGACCCGGTCGACGTCAAGAAGTCGTACCGGTTCGAGCAGGGCTTCACCTTCGAACTGCAGCTCTTGGGCGACTCCGACGAGCTGCGTCAGGCCTTCGTCGACAAGCGCGAGGCCGAGGTCGGCACCACGGGGGCCCGATGAGCACGGCAGACGTCACCCGCGTGCCGGTCGTCGAGGGGTACTTCGTCGAGCGCCCCGACGGCACGGGCGCCCTGGTCGGCGGGAAGTGCGAGGCCTGCGGCTCCTACTTCTTCCCCAAGCGGTTCTCGTTCTGCCGCAATCCCGGGTGCGGTGAGCCCGGGCTGATCGACGTCGACCTCTCCACCCGGGGCACGCTCTGGTCGTTCACCGACAACCGCTTCGCGCCGCCGCCGCCGTATCCGGCATCGGAGCCGTTCGAGCCCTACGGCGTGGCCGCGGTCACGCTCGAGGCCGAGCAGATGGTCGTGCTCGGCCAGCTCGCCCGCGGCACCGACGTCTCGACGCTGAAGGCCGGGCAGGCCATGGAACTGTGCGTCGAGGACCTCTACGAGGCCGACGGCACCGTCTACACCGTCTGGAAGTGGAGGACCGCATGAGCGAGGTGGTCGTCCTCGGCACGGGCATGCACCCGTGGGGCAAGTGGGGCCGCAATTTCGTCGAGTACGGCGTGGTCGCCGCGCGTGCCGCGCTCGCCGACGCCGGGCTCGGCTGGGCCGACGTCGGGTTCCTGGCCGCCGGCAACACCATGCGCAACGGCTACCCGGGCTACGTCTCGGGCTCGACCTTCGCCCAGGCGCTCGGCTGGCGGGGCACGCGGGTGTCGTCGTCGTTCGCGGCGTGCGCCTCGGGTGCCATCGCCATCGACTCCGCCCGGGCCCAGATCCAGGCGGGTCGCTGCGACGTGGCGTTGGTCGTCGGGGCCGACACCGCCCCCAAGGGTTTCTTCGGGCCGCTCCCCGGGGTGCGTCCCGAGGATCCCGACTGGATCCGCTTCCACGTGCTCGGGGCCACCAACCCCACGTACTTCGCGCTCTACGCCCGTCGCCGCATGGAGGCCTACGGCGCCACCACCGACGACTTCGCGGCGGTGAAGATCAAGAACAGTCGGCACGGGGTGCACAACCCGAACGCCCGCTACCGGAAGGCCTTCGACGCGGCGGAGATCGCCGAGTCGCCGGTGGTGGCCGATCCGCTGCGCCTGGTCGACATCTGCGCCACCAGCGACGGCGCGGCCGCGCTGGTGCTCGCGAGTGCCGAGTACGCCGCCCGGCGGGCGGACCGCGACCGTCACGTGAAGATCGCCGCGATCTCCACGGTCACCCCGCAGTACCCCAACACCTACCTCGACATGCCCGACATCGGCACCGACTCCGCCGCCGGCGCAGCGCTGCCCGAGCGCAGTTTCCGCGACTCCATCGCGCACGCGGCCTTCGAGGAGGCCGGGGTCGGTCCGGCCGACCTGTCGCTGGCCGAGGTCTACGACCTCTCGACGGCGCTCGAGCTCGACTGGTACGAGAACATCGGCCTGTGCGCCGAGGGGGAGGCCGAGGCGCTGCTGCGCTCCGGTGCCACCGCGCTCGGGGGTCGGGTGCCGGTCAACGCCAGCGGCGGCCTCGCCAGCTTCGGCGAAGCCATTCCGGCCCAGGCCATCGCGCAGGTGGTGGAACTCACCACGCAATTGCGCGGCGAGGCCGGCGACCGCCAGGTCGAGGGGGCCCGGGTCGGGCTCTCGATCAACCAGGGCCTGTTCGGCCACGGCTCCTGCGTCATCACCACCCGCTGACCATCCACCGCGACCCACCTTCGGTGGGCGCACGAGCGAGGAACCAGGCGTGAGCGACAAACGCATGACCGAGGAAGACGTCGTCGCCGAGTTGCGCGACGGCATGACGATCGGGATCGCCGGCTGGGGCTCGCGCCGCAAGCCGTTGTCGATCGTCCGGGCGATCCTGCGCTCCGACCTGAAGGACCTCACCGTGGTCGCCTACGGCGGTCCCGACGTCGGGCTGCTGTGCGCCTCGGGGCAGTTGACGAAGGCGATCTACGGGTTCGTGTCGCTCGACTCGATCCCGCTCGAGCCGCACTTCCGGGCCGCCCGCCAGAACGGCTCCATCGAAGCGATGGAGCTCGACGAGGGCATGCTCCAGTGGGGGTTGCGGGCTGCGGCGATGCGGGTCGACTTCCTGCCCACCCGGGCGGGGCTCGGCTCGGCCATCGTCGAGGTCAACGCCGGGCTGCGCACGGTGCGCTCGCCCTACTCGGAGGCCGAGTACGTGGCGATGCCGGCGCTGAAGCTCGACGTGGCCCTGCTCCACGCCAACCGGGCCGACGCCCGGGGCAACGCGCAGTACCTCGGCCCCGACTGGTACTTCGACGACCTGTTCGCCATGGCCGCCGACCGGACCTTCGTGTCGTGCGAGCGCATCGTCGAGCCGGGAGAGTTCCTGGCCGAGGGTCCGGAGTCGACCATCCGCATCAGCCGGATGTACACCGACGGTGTGGTCGAGGCGCCCCACGGGGCCCACTTCACGCACTGCGTGCCCGACTACCCCCGCGACGAGAAGGTCCAGAAGGAGTACGCCGACTCGGCCAAGAGCCCCGAGGCCTGGGCCGAGTTCCGCGCGAAGTACATCGACATCCCCGAAGCCGACTATCGCCGTGTCATCGGAGTGGCCTGATGAGTGACGCACCCGGAACCGCAACGCTGGCCGAAATTTGCGTCGTGGCCTGCGCCGAGGCCTGGCGTGGCGACGGCGAGATCCTCGCCAGCCCGATCGGCACCGTCCCCACCATCGGGGCGCGTCTGGCCGCGCTGACCTTCGAGCCCGACCTCGTCTACGGCGACGGCGACGCCGTGCAGCTCGGAGCGCCGCTGCCGATCGGCGCGCCCGCTGACGCGGAGAAGGTCGTCGAGGCGTGGTTGCCGTTCGGCAAGATGTTCGACATCGTGTGGTCGGGCCGACGTCACGTGATGATGGGCGCCACCCAGATCGACCGCTTCGGCAACCAGAACATCGCCTGCATCGGCCCGTGGGCCAAGCCCAAGGCGCAGCTCCTCGGCGTGCGCGGCGCGCCGGGCAACACGGTGAACCACCCCACCAGTTACTGGATCTCCAGTCACAACGCCCGCGTCTTCGTGGACCAGGTCGACTGTGTGTCGGGCGTGGGCTACGACCGGGCGGCCGCGGCCGGTCCGACGGCGTCCGAGTTCCACGAGATCCGTCGGGTGATCACCGACAAGGGAGTCTTCGACTTCGAGACCCCCGACCACTCCATGCGCATCCGGTCGCTGCACCCGGGCGTGACGGTGGCCGAGGTCCAGGAGCTCACCGGCTTCCCGTTGGTGGTGCCCGCGGAGGTCCCCGAGAGCCGTCTGCCCACCGTCGAGGAACTGCGGATCATCCGCGAGGTCCTCGACCCGGCGAACGCCAGGGTGGCCGAGGTCGCCTCGTGAGCCACGCCGCCCTCCACACGCGGTTCTGCGACCTGGTCGGGGTGCGGTACCCGATCGTCCAGACCGGCATGGGCTGGGTCGCCGGGCCTCGCCTGGTGGCGGCCACCGCCAACGCCGGTGGGCTGGGCATCCTCGCCGGGGCGACCATGACCGGCGAGCAGTTCGTCGGTGCCATCCGCGAGGTCCGCGAGCGTACCGACGCGCCGTTCGGGGTCAACCTGCGCGGCGATCAGCCCGACGCCTTCGAACGCGCCGACGTCATGATCCGCGAGGGGGTGCGGGTGGCGAGCTTCGCCCAGGCCCCGTCGGCGCCGCTCATCCAGAAACTCCGCGACGCCGGCCTGGTGGTGATGCCCACCATCGGGGCGCCCCGTCACGCCGAGAAGGTCGCCAAGATCGGCGTCGACGCCGTCATCGCCCAGGGTGGGGAGGGCGGCGGCCACACCGGCACCGTGCCGACGAGCCTCCTGCTGCCGGCCGTGGTCGACACCGTCGACATCCCGGTGATCGCCGCCGGTGGGTACTTCGACGGTCGGGGCCTGGTCAGCGCGCTGGCGTACGGCGCGGCGGGCGTGGCCATGGGGACGCGGTTCTTGTGCACCGCCGAGAGTCGGGTGCCGGACGCGGTCAAGGCCGCGTACGTCGACGCCCCGGTCACGGGCACGGTCGTCACCACCGCCATCGACGGCTACCCGCAGCGGGTGATCCGCACGAAGTTCGTCGACCGGATCGAGAAGGGCGGCAAGGTGCTGGCGCTGCCTCGGGCGGCCCTCAACGCCTGGCGGTTCCGCACGTTGACCGGCACGTCGATCGGCGACCTCCTCACCGAGGGCAAGGCCATGCGGAAGTCCCAGGACCTCTCGTGGAGCCAGGTGGCCCTCGCGGCCAACGCCCCGATGCTCACCAAGGCCACCATGGTCGACGGTGACCTCGAAGTCGGGATCCTCCCCACCGGTCAGGTCACCGGCGTGATCGACGACCTGCCCACGGTCGCCGACCTGATCGAGCGGATCGTCGCCGAGGCCGAGGCCACGCTGACCCGCCTGGGCGCCGCAGGGTGATCGCCTAGTTCCCCGTGAACTCGGCGGGACGACCCTCCATGAGCGACGCGACACCCTCGTAGCGGTCGGTCGTCTGGGTGACCAGCGCGGTGGCGTCGGCCTCCTCGTAGAACATGGTCGGCATGTCGGAGGTCAGCGAGCGGCGGTAGAGCTGCTTGGAGATCCCCAGGCTGCGCGTGGGTCCGGCGGCGATGCGGGCCGCGAGCTCGTCGGCGGCGGTGTCGAGTTCCTCCTCGGCGACGAGGCGATTGACGCAGCCCCACTGGTCGAGGGTCTCGGAGGTGATGGTCTCGGACAGCATCATGGCCTCGTTGAGCTTGTGGAACGGCACGACCTTCGGCAGGAAGAAGGGGTCGCCGGCGTGGGGGACCATGCCCCGACGCGAGAACACGTGCGTCCACCGGGCGCCGCGGGAGGCCACCACGAGGTCGGCGAGGAGCGCCAGCATCCACCCGGCGCCGGCCGTGGTGCCGTTGACCGCGCTCACCACGGGCGTCTCCATCTCCCAGTAGGTCTTGAAGAGCTCCTGGAAGGGGCGCACGGCTCGGCGGTAGTCCATCTGGCTCGGCGGCCGGTCGATGGCGCTCTTGCCCCCGGACGGGGTGAGGTCGCCGCCGGAGCAGAACGTCCGACCCTCGCCGGTGACGATCAGGCAGCGGATGCCGGGGTCGTCGTCGACGTCGCGAAAGGTCTGCTCGAGCTCGTCGCGCATGACGAGGTTGATGCCGTTCTTGGCCTCGGGGCGGTGGAGGCGCACACGCAGCACGGCCCCGTCGCGCTCGAACAGGAGGGTTTCGGGAGATTCGATCATGGCCGGGACGATACCTTCTCGTCGTCCTGACGTTCCGGGGGACTCGGGCCTCGTGGTGCGTTCGCAACGACGGAGTCGTTCAGTCCCCTTCGGGAGCGAGCACGTCGGACGCGCGGACCTCGTGACGTCGGCTCTGCACCCACTCGATCCCGGCGACGCCGGATCCGGCGACGACACCGATGGCGATGACGATGCCGGTCGGGACCTCGAGCAGTTTCAGGGCCGAGGCGATCAGCACCGCAACGAGGAGTGGTCGGATCAGGCTGTCGGGCGCCTTCGACGACACGCGGGCCCCGAGGTACACCCCGGGGACCGCGCCGACGAGGAGGGCACCGGTGAGCCCGAGGCGGAGATCGCCGAACAGCACGTGCCCGAGGGCCGCGGCCGCGACCAGAGGGATGGCCTGGACGAGGTCGGTGCCCACCAGGCTCGACGAGGACAGCCGCGGGTAGAGGGTCAGGAGGAGGACGATCATGAGCGAACCCGAGCCGACCGACGTCATGCCCACGACCAGGCCGCCGACGACCCCGACCCCGAGGGTGAGCCGCTTCCGGACGGGCACGTCGGCAGGGGGCAGGGTGGCCCACTGCCGGTGGGCGCTCAGCACGACCCGAGCGGTCATGGCGGCGGCGGCGATCACGAGAGTGACCCCGAGGATGGTGGTGAGACGGTTCGACAGCTGCTCTCCCTCGCCCAGCGTCTTGAGGATGAGGACGCCCCCGAACGCCGCCGGGACCGACCCGAGGGCGAGCCACCGCACGATCCCGGTGTGAACGGTGCCTCGGCGGGCGTGGACCGCGCCACCGATCGGCTTCATGACCAGGGACGCCACGACGTCGGTCGAAACGGCGGCCAAGGGGTCGACGCCGAAGAGCAGCACGAGGATCGGGGTCATGAGCGCCCCACCCCCCATGCCGGTCACCCCGACCGTCAGCCCGACGACCAGGCCGGCTAACGAGATCGACCAGTTCATCGTTGCTCCTCCGGGCTCCCGAGCCGGTCTTGGGCGTTCAGGTTCACCGGCATACCTTACTGAATTAGTACGGAATATCAAGAACGGGTGGGAGCCGACCCCTCGGTCTGCGACCGGGCGCCCAGGAAAATGTCGACTGATAGAGTCGACAATTATGTGGATCTCGCGCCGCACCGACTACGCCACCCGGGCGCTCGTGGCCCTCACGCTCGACTCCGACCAGCGGCCCGTGAAGATCCAGGAGCTCGCCGATCGGACCGACACGCCCGTCTCGATCCTCGAGCAGGTCCTGCCCCAGTTGCGCAGTGCAGGCATCGTGCGGTCCGAGCGCGGGCCGCACGGCGGCTACCGGCTCAACCACGCCCCCGACGACGTGTCGCTCGACCGCATCGTGCGCATCCTCCAGGGCCCCCTCGCCCCGATCTCGTGCGCCACCCGCCACGAGCCCGAGCCCTGCTCGATGTCGCTGGGCTGCGCCCTCCAGGAGACCTGGGCCGAGGTCCGCGACGCCACGATCGCCATCCTCGAGCGCACCACGCTGGCCGACCTCGCCGCCCGGTCGGCGGGTCGGTGGTCGGAGCCGATCGAGCTCTCGCCTCGTCGATCCGGTGGTGGGGTCGGGTAGCGTCCGGATCCGCATGGAGAGCTCGCCGTGGACCTGACCTTCACCGACGCCGAGGAGCAGTTCCGGGCGGAGTGCCGCGCCTGGCTCGTCGCCAACGTCCCGAAGGGCCTCCCCTCCGGCGACACCCACGAGGGCTTCGCCCTCCACCTCGAGTGGGAGCGCACCCTCTTCGACGCCCGCTACGCCGTGGTGTCGTGGCCCGAGGAGTACGGCGGACGCGGGTCGACCGCCATGGAGTGGCTGATCTTCGAGGAGGAGTACTACCGGGCGGGCGGACCCCAGCGGGTCACCCAGAACGGCATCTTCCTGCTCGCGCCCACGGTGTTCGACTTCGGCACCGACGCCCAGAAGGACCACATCCTGGCGCGCATGGCCCGTGGCGACGACCTGTGGGCCCAGGGGTGGTCGGAGCCCGGGGCGGGCAGCGACCTCGCCGGGATCCAGAGCAAGGCGGTGCGCGACGAGACGGCCGGCGGCTGGCGCCTGTCGGGCCAGAAGACCTGGACGACCCGCGGCGCGTTCTGCACCCACCTGTTCGGCCTGTTCCGCTCCGACCCCACCGCCGAGCGCCACCGGGGCCTCACCTACTTCCTGGTGCCCCTCGACGCCGACGGCGTCACCGTGCGCGGCTTCGGGCGTCTCGACGGCGACGAGGGCTTCGCCGAGGTGTTCCTCGACGACGTGTTCGTCGCCGACGACGCCGTGCTCGGGGGCGTCGACCAGGGCTGGTCCGTCGCCATGGCCACCGCCGGGGTGGAACGCGGCCTCACGCTGCGCAGCCCGGGGCGCTTCCTGGCCGCCGCCGACCGGCTCGTCGACCTGTACCGCTCGGTGGGCGACGCCGCCGACCCGACCCTGCGCGACGACGTCGTCAAGGTTGTCATCGACGCCGAGGCCTACCGCTGGCAGACCTTCCTCACCGTCACCCGGATGCTCGAGGGGGAGTCGACCGGCTCCGAGTCGAGCATGACCAAGATCTTCTGGTCAGAGCTCGACGTCCGGATCCACGAGACGGCTCTCGGCCTGCTCGGCCCCGACGCCGAGCTCGACGGTCCCTGGATGAAGGGCTACCAGTTCGCGCTGTCCGGCCCGATCTACGCCGGCACCAACGAGATCCAGCGCAACGTCATCGCCGAGCGCGTGCTCGGCCTCCCGAGGAAGTAGCCGCCGTGCGCTTCGTCTTCACCGAAGACCACCTCGCCTTCCGCGACGCAGTGCGCGACCTGCTCGCCAACGAGTGCCCGCCGGCCGTGGTGCGCGCGGCGTGGGAGGCCGGCGGCGGCCGTACCGCGGCCTGGGGCGCGCTGGCGGAGATGGGAGTCCTCGGAGCGGCCGCGCCCGAGGCGGCCGGTGGTCTGGGCCTCTCGATGCTCGACCTCGTCCTCATCACCGAGGAGACCGGATACGCCGCGCTCCCCGAGCCCTTCGTCGAGCACGTGCTCGCCGGCGTGCCCGCCCTGCCCGATCCGGGCCCGGCCGCCGCCGGCGGGGTCACCGTGACCGCCGCGTTGGGTGCGCCCTTCGTGCCCTTCGGTGCCGACGCCGACCTCGTGCTCCTCGACGACGACGAGTCGCTGGTCTGCGTGGCCGCCGCCGACGTCATCGCCCGCCCCGTCGACGGCGTCGACGCCTCGCGCCGACTGGCCCGGATCGACTGGAACGACGCCGAGATCATCGGCGACGACGCCGTGCGGGCCGCGACCTTCGACCGCGGGGCGCTGGGTACCGCCGCGCAGTTGGTCGGGATCACCCGGCGGATGCTCGATCTCACCGTCGCCTACGTCCAGGACCGTCACCAGTTCGGCGTGCCGATCGGGTCGTTCCAGGCGGTCAAGCACCACCTCGCCGACGCCCGGATGGCGCTGGAGTTCGCCCGGCCGCTCGTGTACCGCGCCGCCTGGTCGCTCGCCGTCGGCGACCCCGAGGCGTCGGTGCACGTCTCCATGGCCAAGTCGCTGGCCTCCGACGCTGCGGTCCTCACCAGCCGTCAAGCCCTCCAGGCCCACGGCGCCATGGGCTACTCGTTCGAGTACGACCTCCACCTCTTCATGAAGCGCGCCTGGGCGTGGGCCGGCTCCTGGGGCGACGCCTCCTGGCACCGGGCCCGCGTGGGGCGCGCCGTCCTCTAATCACGTTCCGCACCGTTGCGTCCACCGATCCGAGAGGAACCCCCATGCCCGAGGCCTACATCGTCGACGCACTGCGCACCCCGGTCGGCAAGCGCGGTGGTGGGCTCAGCCAGGTGCACCCGGCCGATCTCGGTGCCCACGTGCTCCGCACGATCGTCGAGCGCAACGACCTCGACCCGCTGGCGGTCGAGGACGTCGTGTTCGGCTGCGTCGACGCCGTGGGCCCGCAGGCCGGCGACATCGCCCGGTCGTGCTGGCTCGCCGCCGGGCTGCCCGAGGCGGTGCCGGGCACGACCGTCGACCGGCAGTGCGGCTCGTCGCAGCAGGCGGTGCACTTCGCCGCCCAAGGCGTGATGAGCGGCACCCAAGACGTGGTGATCGCCGGCGGCGTGCAGAACATGAGCCAGATCCCGATCATGTCGGCGATGACCCTGGCGATCCCCCTCGGGTTCGAAGATCCCTTCCGCGGGTCCGAGGGCTGGGTGGCCCGGTACGGCACCCAGGAGATCTCGCAGTTCCGCGGGGCCGAGATGATCGCCGAGCAGTGGGGCATCTCGCGTGAAGACATGGAGCGCTTCGCGTTGGAGAGCCACGAGCGCGCGCTCCGGGCCATCGACGAAGGTCGCTTCGAGCGGGAGATCGTGCCGCTCGGTGAGTGCGCCGTCGACGAGGGGCCGCGGCGCGGCACGTCGCTCGAGAAGATGGCCACCCTGCCGACGCTGGTGGAGGGCGGTCGGCTGACCGCCGCCGTGGCGTCGCAGATCTCCGACGGCGCGGCGGCACTGCTGATCATGTCGGAAGCGGCGGTGCGCGAGCACGGGGTCACCCCGCGAGCCCGCATCCACCACCTCAGCGTGCGCGGCGACGACCCGGTGAAGATGCTCACCGCTCCGATCCCCGCCACCGCCTACGCCCTCGACAAGGCCGGTATGACCCTCGACGACATCGACCTGGTCGAAATCAACGAGGCCTTCGCCAGCGTGGTGCTCGCCTGGCAGAAGGACACCGGTGCCGACCTGGCCAAGGTCAACGTCAGCGGTGGTGCCATCGCCCTCGGACATCCCCTCGGGGCCACTGGCGCACGCCTGATGACGACGCTCCTGCACGAGCTCGAGCGCACGAGTGGGCGCTACGGCCTGCAGACGATGTGCGAGGGTGGCGGCCAGGCCAACGTCACCATCATCGAGCGGCTCTAGTTTCCAGCGTTTGTTCAGTCGTCGCGCCCCTGGCGCGGACTCTTGAACAAACGCTCAGAGGTGGAGGAGAGGGACGTGACCGAGCCGATGGTGGTCGTCGAGCAGCGCGACGGGTTCACCTGGATCTGGATGAACCGCCCCGAACGACGCAACGCGCTGTCGCTCGAGCACCTGCAGGCCCTGCGCGACGCCTTCGTGACGGTGGCGGAGTCCGACGCCCGGGGCATCGTGCTGGGGGGCCGGGGGCCGGTGTTCTCGTCCGGACACGACTTCCGCGATGTCGTCGACTCCGACCTGGCGCAGGTGCGGGCGCTCCTCGACGCCTGCGTCGAGGTCTGCGTCACCATGCACGCGGTGCCTCAGCCGATCGTGGCGCGCGTCCACGGCCTGGCCACCGCGGCGGGATTCCAACTCGTCGCCAGCGCCGACCTGGCGGTGGCCGGTGAGTCGGCGGGCTTCGCCGTGCCGGGCGGGAAGGGTGGCTGGTTCTGCCACACCCCGATGGTGGCGGTGGGGCGGACGGTGTCCCGCAAGCACGCCTTCGAGCTGGCGCTCACCGGCGACACGATCGATGCCGCCACGGGGCTCGCGTGGGGCGTGGTCAATGCGGTCGTTCCCGACGACGAGCTCGACGCCGCCGTGGTGGCACTGCTGGAGCGGGCCACGCGGGGGAGCGTGGCCTCGAAGTCGCTGGGCAAGCTCGTGCTCCATCGCCAACTCCACTTCGACGAGGTGGCCGCCTACGCGTTGGCGGTCGAGGCCATGGCCGATTCGAGCCAATACCCCGATGCCCGCGAGGGGATGCGAGCGTTCATGGAGAAGCGTCCGCCGGTCTGGGCCGACCCCGCCTGAGGAAGCCGGGGCTCGAGCGCCCCACGGACGGTGTCCTAGAAGAGCAACAGGACGAGCAGGGCGACGATCGCGCCCACGGTGATCAGGGCAAAGATCCCGAACGCGATGGCTTTGGTGGTCCCGCTCAGGTTGCCGAGCCCCATGACGTCGAGCACGGCCGAGCGCTCCAACTGCTGCTCATGGACGGCGTCGGCGTGGGTGTTGTGGCCGACCTTGTCGAGGTGCTGGCGCGATCCGCCCTTGCGCGACTTCTTCATTCCCGAGGAGCCCATGGCGCCGGATGTTATCCGGTCTCGGCCACGAGTCGGTCGAGGTGGCCGAGCACCTGGTCGCGGCCGCCGGCGGGCACGCGGAGCACGACCTCTTCGATGCCGATCGACGCGTAGTAATCGAGTTTGCCGGGCTCGTAGAGGGTTCCGAACGGCACGATGCGCACGGTCGACGGATCCCGGCCGACCGTTTCGCAGGCCTCGTGGAGCGAGGGGAGCGCCTCGCGGATCCCACCACCGCCGATCGGGAGCCAACCGTCGCACCACGCGGCCACGGCCGCGAGCGCCTTGGGCGCCGGGGCGCTGCCCAGCAGAACGGGGGGTCCCCCCGCCTGGACGGGCTTGGGCCACGACCACGACGGAGCCACGTCGACGAAGTCGCCGTGGAACTCGGCGACTTCGTCGGTCCAGAGTGCCCGCATCGCCTGCACATGCTCACGGGTCCGCTCGCGCCGGGTGGCCGGGTCGATGCCGTGTTGCTCCATCTCGTCGACGTTCCAGCCGAAGCCGATGCCGAGGTCGACCCGCCCGCCCGTGAGGTGGTCGAGGGTGGCGATGGCCTTGGCCGTCACGATCGGCTCGCGCTGGGCGATCAGGGCGATGCCGGTGCCCAGGCGCAGGTTGGTGGTGCGGGTACCCGCGGCCGCGAGCGCCACGAACGGGTCGAACATGTGCCGGTACTCCTCGCCCAGCACGGCGTCGCCGGTGGGTGGGGGTGTGTGGCGGCTGGTGGGGATGTGGGTGTGCTCGGGGATCCACAGTGACGTGAACCCCCGGGCCTCGACCTCGACCGCGGCCTCGTCGATCCGCCAGACCTGGTCGGTGGCGAAGATCGTGATCCCGTAGCGCACGGGGTCAGGCGAGACGCTCGACGACCATCGCGAGGCCTTGGCCGCCACCGATGCACATCGACTCGAGGCCGTACCGACCACCGCGGTCCTCGAGCCCGTTGAGCAGCGTCGTCATGATCCGGGCGCCGGTCATGCCGAACGGGTGACCCAGCGCGATCGCTCCGCCGTTGACGTTGAGCTTCTCCCACGGGATGTTCAGCTGGTCGGCCGAGGGCACGACCTGGGCCGCGAAGGCCTCGTTGATCTCGACCAGGTCGATGTCGTCGATCGTCAGTCCGGCTCGGGCCAGGGCACCCCGGCAGGCCTCGACCGGACCGAGGCCCATGATCTCGGGGTCCAGGGCGGAGACGGCGGAGGCCACGACCCGCGCGATCGGCGTGATGCCGAGTTCGGCGGCCTTGGTGTCGCTCATCACCACCACGGCGGCGGCGCCGTCGTTGAGCGGGCAGGCGTTGCCGGCCGTGACGGTGCCGTCGGGCTTGAACACCGGCTGGAGCGCACTGAGCTTCTCGACGGTGGTGTCGGCGCGTGGGCCGTCGTCCTTGGTGACCACGGTGCCGTCGGCGAGGGTGACCGGCGTGATCTCCCGCTCGAAGAAGCCGTTCCCCTGTGAGGTGACCGCCCGCTGCTGCGACAGTGCGGCGAACTCGTCCTGGCGCTCGCGCGTGGTCTGGGTCCACTCGGCGACGTTCTCCGCCGTCTGGCCCATCTGGATGTAGTAGTCGGGGAGGCCGCCGTTCGGGGTCCACGCGCCGCCTTCACCGGTGGAGCGTGCCTTGGTGCGCGCCATGGCGTCGTCGAAGCGCGGGTTACGGGTGTCGGGCATGCCGTCGGAGGTGCCCTTGGCGAACCGGCTCACGTTCTCGGAGCCTCCGGCGACGAAGACGTCACCCTCACCGGCCTTGATCGCGTGGGCGGCCATCCGGATGGTCTGGAGCGACGACGAGCAGTAGCGGTTGACGGTGGCGCCACCGGCTTGCGGGAGGCCCGCCAGCAGCGCGACCGCGCGCGCCAGGTTGAACCCGGCTTCACCGGCCGGCTGGGCGCAGCCCCACAGCACGTCCTCGACCAGGGTGGGGTCGAGCGCCGGGACCTTCGCGAGGAGCGCCTCGACGATGAGCGCGGAGAG
This sequence comes from Actinomycetes bacterium, assembly GCA_037142235.1. Classification (GTDB taxonomy): domain Bacteria; phylum Actinomycetota; class Acidimicrobiia; order IMCC26256; family PALSA-555; genus CAIUKV01. The sequence goes on along the minus strand of JBAXBB010000021.1, from coordinate 2,083 downwards.
GTCGTCGGGCCGGAACTCGACGAAGGAGCCCTTGTTGGCCCGACCGATGGGGGTACGGGCGGTGGCGACGATGACGGCTTCGGGCATGACGGCTCCTGACGAGGTTCGGATGGTCCCGGTCGGGGGTTCGACCCCGTCGAGTCCGGTCGGGGCAGGTTATGCCCTCGGAGGCGCTCCGGTCCTGAGCGAGGTCCGGCGCTCCTCGATCGCCAGGGCCGACCGGACCAGGGCCCAGACCGCCAGAGCGACCACGAGGCCTCCGGTGGCCGCGAACTGCTGGCGGTCGAAGAGGTAGACCTGCACGACCAGGATCCAGACCAAGACCGCCCGGTCGAACCAGTGGAAGGCCGCCAGGCGGTTCCGGGGGAGCACGACGACCCCGATCACGATGGCCAGTGCCGCGACGCCCCCCGCGGCGGTCGCCAGCCGACTCGAGAAGTGGCGCAGGTCGTGACCGACGAACCCGGTCACGACCAGGCCGAGCCCGATGGCGACGAAGACCGTGGTGACGACCGGCACGAACGTCGGTCGATCGGTCCAGGCCTCGTAGGCCGACGAGCCACGTCGCAGCCACCGGGCGACGGCGTTGCGCGGGAGGGGCGGAGACGCCGGCGTGTCGGCGAGGAGTTCCCGCACCCGGGTGACGAACGGGTCGTGGCCGCCGAGTTCGGTGAGCCGGGCGATGGCGACGGCGCGGCGCTCGTCGGTCAGGGCACCGAGGTGCGCCGCTTGGAGCGATTCGAGGGCGTTCACCACGGCGTCGTCGGGGGTGAAGCGACGTGACGCGAGGTGGCGGAACCAGAAGAACATGGCGAGGAACACGAGGTAGATGAGGGCGAGGGCCGGTTGAAAGAAGTAGTCGGTGTCGCGACTGATGAACTTGCCGAGCTCGTCGACGAACCAGCCGAAGCCCAGTCCCCCGAACACGGCGAGGAAGCCCCGGAGGGCGGGGGAGAGGAAGGTGAGCGCGAAGGTCAGCGAGACCATCATCGCCAGGGCGCCCCAGATGGCGTGCGAGATGTGGAGTGTCTGGTTGCCGAGTTGTGGGTACCCGGTGAGGATGAGGAAGACCCGGTTGGCCACCACCCCGGTCGCTGCGCAGACGAAGAACGTCTCGAGCAGGCGGCCCGTGTCGTAGTTCCGGCCCCGGAACCAGGTCTGGGACTGCTTCCGGGGCCGGAACTGCGCTCCGTGGGTCGCCCCGGTGCGCGCGGAGGGCGACGGCGACGCCACCGGACTCAGGCGTCCTCGGGTTCGACCATCGCCTTCCACAGGCCGACCGCGATCAGCCCACCGACGATCGGGAAGACGATGAACACCCAGAGTTGGCTCATGGCCCAGCCGCCGGCGTAGACGGCGGTGGCCAGGGAGCGGGCGGGGTTCACCGAGGTGTTGTCGATCGGGATCGAGATCATGTGCACCAGGGCGAGCATGAGCCCCACGGTGAGGCCGGTGAACCCGGGGGACATCGACTTGCGGGAGGTGCTGGCGATCACGGCCACGAAGATCGCCGTCATGACGATCTCGGTGATGATCACGGCGGTGAGCGAGAAGCCGGTGGGTGAGTGCGCTCCGTAGCCGTTCGAGGCGCCGGCGAACAAGAGGCTGCGGCTCGTGGGCCCGAGCTTGGAGGCCTTGAGGTGACCGGTCTGGATGATGAGGGCGATGAGGCCCGCACCCACCATGGCGCCGAGGATCTGGCCCACGAGGTAGTAGGGCACCGCCTTGCCCTCGGTCTTGCGCAGAGCCCAGAGGCCGATGGTCACCGCCGGGTTGATGTGGCAGCCCGAGATCGAACCGATCATGTAGGCGGCGCAGAGCAGGCTGAGACCGAAGGCCAGCGACACACCGAGCGTGCCGATGTCGTAGCCCAGGAAGTTGCCGAAGATGGCGGTGCCGGGGCCCCCGAGGATCAGGATCATGGTCCCGACGGCCTCGGCGAGCAGGATGCGGGTGTTCTTGTTCACGGACGTGCTCCCCCACGAAGGTTTATGACGACGTCAGGGTTGCAGGCGGGCGCAGCCAGCGGGTGGATTTCCTGCGCTACGGTTCCCCTCGTGTTGGGGGGACGAACGTCGGGGTC
>JBAXBB010000020.1:0-33379 GCA_037142235.1 Actinomycetes bacterium | reverse complement strand
CATCGGGGGGTTCCTCGGGTCCTGGGAGGGCGAGCGCGGTCGGTCAGAGGGACAGGATCGACACGCCGGCGGTTCCGGGCGCGCCGTAGAGCTGGGTGTATCCCACCCGGGCCCCCTCGACCTGCCGGTCACCGGCCTGGCCGCGCAACTGGTGCACGATCTCGTGCACCTGGCGGAGTCCGGACGCGCCGATCGGCTCACCGTTGGCGATGAGTCCGCCGTCGGTGTTGACCGGCAGGCGACCGCCGATCTCCAGCTCGCCGTCGGCGTAGAGCCGCTCCTGGTCGCCGTCGGCGCAGAAGCCGTTTTCGGCGAGGTGGATGATCTCGGCCCCGGCATCGGTGTCCTGGAGCTGCACGACGTCGACGTCGTCGGGCCCGATCCCGGCGATCTCGTAGGCGGCCCGGGACGCGTCGACCGTGGGGCCGACGGTCTCCTCCATCGGGAGCCACGGGCTGTGCACCTCGAAGGCGCCGAGCCGACGGGTGCGCACGGTGGTCGCCCGCAGGTACACGGGCGTGCTCGTGTAGCGGTGGGCGTCCTCGGCCGGGCACAGCACGACCGCGGCCGCGCCCTCGTCGGGGCTGCAGAACATGTACTGCGTGAGCGGGTGGTTGAGCATCGGCGAGCCGAGGACCTGCTCCTCGCTCATCGGATTGCGCCGGAACGCATTCGGGTTGAGCGCCCCGTTGCGGAGGTTCTTGGTGACGACCCGGGCGAGGGTCTGCTCCGTGATGCCGTGGTCGGTCATGTACTTGTTGATCTTCATGCCGAAGAACTTCGTCGTGATGAACTGACCGACCGCGCCGTACCACGCGGGGCAGGCGTACGAGGTGGGGTCGGCGCTGAAGGCACCCGGGAGGTGCTTGTCCATCCCGACGGCGATGCCGAGCCGGTGCTCGCCGAGCCGGATGGTGTTGGCGGCCTGCGTGAGGGCGCTGGCCGCGGTGGCGCAGCCGTTGTAGACGTCGGTGAACGGGATCCCGGTGAGACCCATCAGGGCGACGACGGCATCGGGGTTGTCGATCTCGTAGCTGCCCCCGAACGCGAACCCGATGTCGGTCCAGGCGACCCCGGCGTCGGCGAGGGCGAGCCGGATGGCGGCGGCGCCCATCTCGATGCCGGACACCCCGGGGAACCGGCCGAACGGGTGGAGTCCCACCCCGACGATCGCGACGTCGGTGCTCATCGGTTGCCTTCCTCGAGGGGCCGGAACGCGAACGTCACGACCTCGTTGCCGTCGGCGTCGGTCCCGAACGGGACGACGTCGAGCTCCATCTCCAGGCCGGGGTGCAGCACCGCCGGATCGGCGGTGGTGAGCCGGGCCTCGACCTTCACGTCGCCGAGCTCGACGAACCCGACCCCGAACGGCACGAACTCCTTGCCGCCGACCCCGGTGTAGGGCGGCGCCGGGGGCGGGAACGACTGCGAGGTCCAGGCCCACAGCCGCCCGCGGCGGGCCAGGAAGTGCTCCGACATCTCGACCGACGCGCACCGCGGGCACGACCCCTGGAAGGGGAAGGTGACGATGCCGCAGTCGGAGCAGCGCCCGCCGATCAGACGGGGTTCCTCGCTGGGCCACGTGAACAGCCCTTCGGCCACGGGTACCTGGGCCATCAGGCCTCCTTCGGGTCGTCGGGGGTGGGGGTTGCGCGGCGGGCCGCCAGGGCGCGCAGGTCGTCCTTGACCACCTTGCCGGTGGCGTTGACGGGCAAGGCGTCGACCGTAGCGATCTGTCGGGGCACCTTGAAGTTGGCCAGGTGCTCCCGGCACCAGGCGATCAGCTCGGCCTCGTCGACCACGATCCCGGGCTCGGGGACCACGAACGCCATGCCGACCTCGCCGAGGCGCTCGTCGGGGATCCCGATCACGGCGACCTGGTTGACCGCCGGGTGGGTGAGCACGAGGCCCTCGATCTCGGCCGGGTAGGCGTTGAAGCCGCCGACGATGAACATGTCCTTGATCCGCCCGACGATGCGGAGGTGGCCGTCGGGGTCGAACACGCCGAGGTCGCCGGTGTGGAGGAAGCCTTCGGCGTCGAAGGCGGCGGCCGTGGCCTCGGGGTCGTCGAGGTAGCCGTGCATCACGGTCTCGGCGCGCACGATCACCTCGCCGGCCTCGCCGGGGGGTGCGTCGCGACCTTCGGCGTCGACGGTGCGCACGTCGAAGCCGGGCCAGGGCACGCCGGCGGTGCCGGCGAGGTGGTCGAAGTCGTCGTGGGGGCGCGACCCGGTCACGGTGCCCGCCTCGGTGAGGCCGTAGCCGGTGCGGACGGCGTCGAACGGGAGCTCCCCGGCGATGCGGCGGATCAGTTCGACCGGAATGTCGGCGGCACCGGTGACGGCGAGTCGCAGCGACGACAGGTCGAAGGAACCTCGGGCGGGGTCGTCGAGGATCGACTGGTAGATCGTCGGGGCGCCGGGGAGCACCGTGATGCGCTCACGCTCGACGATCCGGAGCACGCTCGCCACGTCGAAGACCGCGACGGGGTAGATCGTCGCCCCGCGCATCAGGGAGGCCAGGCACCCGGCCTTGTACCCGAAGATGTGGAAGAACGGGTTGACGATCAGGTAGCGGTCCCCGGCGCGCAGGTCGGCCCAGTCGCACCAGTCGAGGTAGGCGCGCAGGGTCTGGCCGTGGCGCATGACCACGCCCTTGGGGTGGCCGGTGGTGCCCGACGTGTAGACGACGTCGGACGGGTCGTCGGGGCCGAGGGCTGCGATCCGGGCGTCGACCTCGGTCGGGTCGACCGCCGCGCCCCGGGCGAGGAAGTCGGACCACGAGCCTGCATCGGGTCCGGGCGCGCCGTCGAGCAGCACGATCGCTGTGAGGTCGGGGAGGTCGGCCTCGGCGAGCAGGGCCGGGTAGTCGACGCCGAGGAAACCGCGCACGGTGACGAGCACCCGGGCGCGGCTGCGCTCGAGCACGTAGGCCGCCTCGGTGCCCTTGAAGCGGGTGTTGACCGGGACCAGCACGGCACCGGCGGTGGTGATGCCGAGGGCGGCCACGATCCAGTCGGTCGAGTTGGGGGCCCACACGGCGACGCGCTCACCGGGGCCGACGCCGCTCGCGACCAGGGCCCGGGCGACCGCGGTGGCCTGATCGGCGAGTTCCGCGTAGGTGGTGCGCCGTGCGCCGTCGACGACCGCCTCCACGGCGGGGTGGCGCGCGGCGGCGTCGCGGAGCAGGGCGGGGATCGACGGCCAGGTCACCTCGCTGCGCACGGAACCTCCTCCGCTCCCGCTGCGCCGGCCCCACGGCTTCGTCGGGGGTCGGGGTCCGGCTCGCCTGTGCGCCGGACGCTACCACCGGCAAGAACCCCGTTTTCAGATTCGAAAACGGGCTTATCATCGCGTCGCCCGGTCGATCAGTCGACCGTCCGGACCATCGCGCGACCCGGAGTCCCCGTGCAGACCGACCACGACTTCCATCCCCTCACCGTCCTGGCTGTGGTCGACGAGACGGCCGACACCCGATCGTTCGTGCTCGACGTGCCGCCGACCCTCGCCGACACGTTCGCCTACGCGGCCGGCCAGTTCGTCACCGTGCGGGCCGAGATCGACGGGGCCGAGGTCGTGCGCTGCTACTCGATGTCGTCGTCGCCCGACGTCGGCGACCCGTTCACCATCACGGTCAAGCGGGTCCCGGGCGGGGTGCTGTCGAACCGGCTCAACGACTCGCTGGCCGCCGGCGCCACGATCGACGTGCTGGGGCCCGGGGGTCTGTTCGTGCTCCACGACGCCGACGTGCCGATCGTGGCGTTCGCCGCCGGCAGTGGCATCACGCCGATCTTCGGGATCGTCAAGACCGCCCTGGCGACCACGACGCGCGACGTCGTGCTCGTCGACGCCAACCGCGACGCCGGCTCCGTGATCTTCGGCGAGGCGCTGGCCGGGCTCGAGGCCGCACACCCGGGGCGCTTCACCGTCCACCGTCACCTCGACGCCGAGTCCGGACTCCCCGACGGCGCGGCGCTGCGCGGGTTCGTGGGCGAGCGCACCGACGCCCACTTCTACGTGTGTGGGCCGCCGCCCTACCTGGACCTGGTCGAGGAGATGCTCGCCGGGATCGGCATCCGGCCGGGCCAGCTGTTCGTCGAGCGCTTCGTGATCCCCGGCGAGATCCCCGCGATCGTCGAGTCGTCGCACACCGACGAGGTGGTGGTGGTGCTCTCGGGCCGGACCACCACGGTCGACTACCGGCTGGGGGACACGCTCCTGGAGACGGCCCGGCGGGCCGGGCTGTCACCGCCGTTCTCCTGTGAGCTCGGTTCGTGCGCCACCTGCATGGCTCGGCTCCGCGAAGGGGCGGCGACCCTGCGCGTCAACAACGCGCTCGCCCCCGACGAGCTCGACGCCGGCTGGGTGCTGACCTGCCAGGCGGTCCCGACCAGCCGCCGGGTGGTCGTCGACTACGACGCCTGAGTCGCCCGGGTCGGGTCAGAGGGTGCCGACCAGCGAGGCCATGAAGGCCTCGGTGCGCTCCTTGCAGGCGCGGCGCTCCGCCCCGTCGGCGCCGAAGGGGACCACCCGCACGGCGAAGTCGGTCACGCCGGCGTCGCGGAACTGCTCGACCCGGGCGCGCACCGCGGCCTCGCTGCCGCCGCAGAGCACGTCGCCCACGTCGCGGGCGTCGCCCTCCTCGAGGAGGCGCTGGTAGTTGGGGGAGTATTCGGCGTGGCCGAGGATCTCGTTCGCGTACTCGCGGGCGGCGTCGACGTCGGCGTCGCGGCAGACGCTCACCGGCACCCCGGCCACGATGCGCGGCGCGCGTCGACCGGCGGCCGCGGCGGCGGCCGTGAGCCTCGGCGCGACGTGGCCGGCGATGGCGCGCTCGTCGGCCATCCAGAGGATCGTGCCGTCGGTGCGCTCACCGGCGATCCTCAGCATGACCGGCGCCAGTGCGGCGAGCAGGATCGGGGTCGGACCCAGGTTCGTCACGTCGAGCGGGTTGTGGACGGTGAAGTCGTCGTTCTCGACGTCGACCGGGCCGGGCCCGGCGAAGGCCACCTCGAGCACGTCGAGGTAGTGGCGGATGCGCACCGCCGGCTTGTCGTAGGTGAGGCCCAGCATGTCTTCGACGATCCAGTGGTGCGACGGGCCGAGCCCCAGGGTGAAGCGCCCGAGGCACGCCTCCTGGGTGGCGAGCGCCTGCTGGGCCATGGCGACCGGGTGGCGGGTCTGGATCGGCACCACCGCGGTGCCGATCTCGATGGTCGAGGTGGCGTCGCCCATGAGGGCGGCGGCCGTCATGGCGTCGAACTCGTCGGGGATCTGGGGGACCCAGAGCGACTCGAAGCCGGCGGCCTCGGCCGCCCGCGCGCCGGCGGTCATCCGGGCGACCTTCTGGCCGTAGCGACCCCGGTCGGGCCCCGTCATCAGTCCGATGCGCATGCGGCTCCCTCCTCGACGGCGCCGACCCTAATCCCGGGCCGGCCCAGGCGGCAACGACGTTCTCGCTCTCCGAGAAGGGCCTTGCACCTCCGCGTGGGCCTGCTCCATACTCGCAGCGACCGGAACTGGATCAGCGCAGCAGGCGCATCAGGGCGCCGCGCGGCGCATCTGGGCACGGCACCGCGCACGAGGAGGACACCATGGCTCGCGTCGCAGTGGTCACCGGAGGCGCCTCCGGGATCGGAGAGGCGACGGCCTTGCGCCTCGCCGCGAGGGGCGACGCCGTGGGCGTGCTCGACCTCGACGGTCCGGGCGCGCAGCGGGTGGTGGAGCAGATCCGCGCCTCCGGCGGGCGGGCGGTGGCCGCTGTCGTCGACGTGGCCGAGCGAGCGTCGGTGGATTCGGCTCTCGACGTCGTCCGGGCCGAGTTCGGGCCGGTCCTGATCCTGGTCACCTCGGCGGGCGTCGCGCCCTTCGAGCCGTTCCTCGACATCACGCTGGAGTCGTGGGAGCGGGTGCTGCGGGTCAACCTCACCGGCACGTTCCACTGCCTCCAGGCGGCGATCCCCGACATGCTCGACGCCGGCTGGGGCCGCATCGTGATGATCTCGTCGTCGAGCGCCCAGCAGGGCGCCCCGCGGATGGGGCACTACTCGGCCAGCAAGGGTGGGGTCATCGCCCTGACCCGGTCGCTCGCCAAGGAGTTCGGCCGCCGCGGCATCACCGTCAACAACGTCCCCCCGTCGTCGATCGACACTCCGATGTCGCGCCACTCCCACGCCGTCGGGGACCTGCCCGACCTCGAGGTCCTGGCCCAACGGAGCCCGGTCGGTCGGATGGGCACCGCCGACGACATCGCGGCGGCCGTGGCGTTCCTCGCCTCCGAAGACGCCGGCTACGTCACCGGCCAGACCTTCGGCGTGAACGGCGGTGCGGTGGCATGACCGGCGCACCCCGATTCGATCCGCTCCCCGTCGCCGAGTGGGGCGACGACGCCGTCGCCATGCTCCGGTCCTACGTCGGCGAGCGCGCCGAGCAGTACCTGACCGGCGAGCCCGACGCCGTGCGCGTCCCCAACGTCTTGGGGACCCTCGCCCATCACCCCCGGCTCGCGCTGCCGTGGCTGGACTTCAGCGCCCACCTCATGCGCGACGCCGACCTCGACGCCCGCCTCCGCGAACTGATGGTCCTGCGGGTCGGTTGGCGGACCCGGGCCCGGTACGAGTGGGTCCAGCACGTGCGCCTCGCCCCCCGCTTCGGCATCACGCCGGCGGAGATCGAGACGGTGGCCGGGATCGCCCCGCCGGAGACGGCCGCCACCTGGACGCCCCTCGAGGCCGATCTGCTCGCCGCCACCGACCAGCTCCTCGACGACTCCCGCATCGACGACGCGACCTGGGCCCGGCTCGCCGCGGTCCTCACCCCGCAGGAGCTGATCGAGGTCGTCTTCACCGTCGGCTCCTACGCCTGCCTCGCCATGATGTTCAAGACCTTCGACGTCCGGCTCGACCCGGAGATCGCCGACCTACCCTTCCCGGAGTTCCCGGAGGAGGGACCGCGATGAGTGAGCCCGAGACCACGACGACCGAGCCCGCGTGGCGGGAACGGGCGTTGTCGCGCAGCATGGTGGCGGCCCGCTCCCGCGCGGAGGAGCGGATCCAGCGCTTCCTCGACGCCGGCTTCGCCCTGATCGACGAGAAGGCCACCACCGACTTCACGATCCAGGAGGTCATCGACCGGTCCGGGCAGTCGCTGCGGGGCTTCTACCAGTACTTCGACGGGAAGGACGAGCTCCTGCTCGCGCTGTTCGAGGAGTCGGTGCGGGAGGCGATCGACGACCTGCGCCCGCTCGCGAGCGAGACCGGAGCGGCCGACCCGCTCGAGCGCCTCCGGGCGTGCACGGTCCGTCTGCACGAGTGGTGTGACCCGAGCGAGCAGCGGCGCGGCTCGCACAACCGCCGCCCGATCTCGGAGTTCTCCGTCCAGCTCGCGGTCGACCACCCTGAGCGTGTCATCGCCATCATGGGGCCGATCGGCGCGATCATGCTCGACCTGGTCGAGCAGTCGGTCGCCGCCGGGAGGATCACGGTGGCCGATCCCCGTCGGGCCGCCTCGCTGGTGCAGCAGGTCGTGATGTTCAGCTGGTTCGGCAACCGCATGGTCAAGAACCCACGCCTGCGGGCCTCGTCCGACGACCTCTGGGAGTTCTGCCTCCGCGGCCTGGGCGGCTGATCCGGTTCGGCCCCGGTTCGGTCGCGGCGTCAGGTCGCGGCGAGGGGGTCGTGGTGGACCCCGCCGTCGAAGGCTCCGCTCTTGCGCAGGAACGTGGTCCGGCGCCGGTGGATGCGCCAGCCGTCGGGGGTGCGGCGGTACTGGTCGTCGTACCAACCCAACCGCAGGGCGTGGGTCGTCTGGTCGACGAAGATGAAGTGCTGCTGACCGGTCGCGCGGTCGTCGCCGTCGAAATCGACAACGGTCATGTTGCCGATGAACTGCCCGCGCGGGGCGGCGGCGAGGAGGGCCGGGAAGCGCTCGAGGTCGTAGTCGGAGCCGAAGGCGTGGTACTCGCCGTCGGGGGTGAACACCTCGAGCCACCGGCCGTCGACGAACTGGCTCGTGAGGAGCATGTAGCGGGCACAGAGCTGATCGAGCTCGACCAGATCGGCCGTGCGGCGGTCGTCGGGCATCAGAGCCTCCCCTCGGGCCGGAACTCCTCCGGGATCCAGTCGGGCGCGCGCTTCGCGGCGAAGGCCGTGAAGCCTTCCACCACCTCGGCGCCCGCCAGCGACGCCTCGAAGCCCATCTGGTCGATCACGCCGTAGCGCCCGTTGATCAGCGCCTTGACGCGTGCCCGGGCGTCGGGTGCGGCGCGCACCAGGTCGGCGACCGCTCCGAGCGCGGCCTCCCGCAGCTCCTCGTGGGGGACGACGCGGCTGATCAGGCCCATGGCCTGGGCTTCGTGGGCCCCCACCTTGCGCCCGGTGATGAGGAGGTCCCGGGCGTTGGCGACCCCCACGTGGGCCGGCAGCATCGCGGCCAGGTTGGCGTCGACGACGCCGCGCAGGGTCTCGGGCGCCCGGAACACCGCCCGGTCGCTGGCCACCGTGAGGTCGGCGCCCATGGCGATGATCAGCCCGCCGCCCTGGCAGATGCCGTTCACCGCCGCCACCACCGGCGCGCGGCTGGTGGTGATGGAGCGGAAGGGGAGGATGTCCATCCGGATGATCGAGGTGAGTTCCTCGTTGCCGTCGTCGTGACGACCGGTCATCTCGCCGCCCGGGATGAAGACGTCGTCGACCCCGGTCACGACCAGGGCGGCCAGAGCGGGGTCGTCGTTGACGAGGTCGACCGCCCGGCGGACCCCGAGGTACATCGACGACGTGAGGGCGTTGCGGGACTGGGGCCGGTCGACGGTGCACCAGCCGACGCTGCCCACCCGCTCGAAGCGCAGGTAGGGAGTTCCCAGGTCGTCGGCCATACCCGTCCCCCGTCTCGGACCCGCCGTTCGGGCGGGTGGAATTGCCGCACTCGCCTCGTGAGAATTACGTTATCAGCGGCGTCCGGCCGTTTCCGGAGGCCAGGGGGGAGACGGTTCGATGGTCCGGCTCGTGGCACGGCGACTCCTGGCCGTCGTCCCGACCCTGCTCATCGTGACGTTCGGTGTCTTCCTCCTGGTCAAGCTCCTGCCCGCCGACCCGGCGATCACGGTGGCCGGGGGGCCGTCGGCCACTCCCGAGGCGATCGCGCAGGTCCACCGCGACCTCCACCTCGACGACCCGGTCCTGTCGCAGTACGCGCGCTGGCTCGGCCACGCCGTCCAGGGCGACCTCGGGAACTCCTACATCCGCCGGACGTCCGTCGCCACCGACCTCGGTGACCGCGTGCCGGTCACGTTCGGCCTCATCCTGGCCGCCACCGGAGTGGCGTTGATCCTGGCGATCCCCCTGGGCGTGTCGAGCGGTCTGCGTCCCAACGGGGCCGTGGACCAGGGGTCTCGCGTGTTCTCGAGCCTCGCCATCTCGGTGCCCAACTTCGCCCTGGCGCTCGTCTTGGTGCTGGTGTTCGCGGTCCGCCTGCGGTGGTTGCCCACGTCGGGGTACGTGCACTTCGGTGACTCGCCGGGGAAGTGGCTCGAGTACATCACCCTCCCCGCGATCGCGCTGGGCCTGGCGGTCGCCGCGGCGGTCACCCGTCAGTTGCGCGCCGCCCTGATCGACGAGCTCGACACCAACCACATCCGGACGGTCTGGGCCATCGGTGGATCCCGCCGGCGCGTCGTGGGTCTGCACGGCCTGAAGAACTCGTCGGGTCCGGCGATCACGATCCTCGGTCTCCAGGCGGCGGCGCTGGTGGGGGGAGCGGTGCTCGTGGAGCAGATCTTCGCCCTGCCCGGTCTCGGCTCGTACATGCTCTCGGGGATCGTCCAGGGTGACATTCCCGTGATCCAGGGTTGCGTGTTGGTGCTCGTGGTCATCCAGATCCTCATGAGCCTCGCTGTCGACATCACGTACGCGTTCGTGAACCCCAAGGTCCGGGTGACGGCATGAGCCGCGACGGGATGGATGAGCTCCTCACCCACCACGCCGAGAACGTCGCGATCACCCCGGACGAGGCGGTGGAGGCCGCCGCGGCGTTCGCGGCATTGCCCCGTCGGCGGGGCGCGTTCCGCCGGCTCCTCCGGCGCCCCGGTCCCACCGCGGCGCTCGCCTTCCTGGTGTTGCTGGGTCTCGCCGCGCTCTTCGCTCCGTGGATCGCTCCCTACGACCCGAACGCGATCGACGTCCCCGACCGCTTCGCCACCCCGTCGTGGCACCACCTCCTCGGCGCCGACGACCTCGGGCGTGACCTCCTGAGCCGCTTGCTCTACGGCGCCCGCGTCTCGCTGGTGGTGAGCCTGTCGGTCATCGTGATCGCGACCCTCGTCGCCCTCGTGGTGGGCATGGTCGCGGGCTACTCGGGTGGAGCGATCGACAACGTGCTGATGCGCTTCGCCGACGGCGGGCTGAGCTTCCCGCCGCTGGTCCTGGCCCTCGCGGTCGCCGGCATCCTCGGCCCGGGCGTGGTCAACGTGATCGCGGCACTGACCATCGTCTTCGTGTTCGGTCTCACCCGGCTGGTGCGCGGCACGACGCTCGCCGTCCGCGAGGAACCGTTCGTCGAGGCGTCGCGCGCGGCCGGGAGCCGGACGCGGCGCATCCTCGCCCACCGGGTGCTGCCCAACATCCGCTCGCCACTGGTGATCGCCGCCACCTTCGGCATCGCCGGCGTGCTGCTCGCCGAGACGGGTCTGAGCTTCCTCGGGCTCGGTCCCCGACCGCCGAACGCCAGTTGGGGCAACATGTTGCGCGGCGCGTACGAGCGCGGGCTCTACCGGGCGCCGTGGGTGCTGTTCGTGCCCGGGGTGGCGATCGCCCTGACCATCTTCGCCTTCAACCTGCTCGGCGACGGCCTGCGCGACGTGCTCGGCGTCGGCCGGTCGGGGCGGGCCAAGCGGACCGAGCGTCGGGGGCTCACCTCGGTCGTCCGGTCGACCGTTCCCGACGCACGCCCCGGAGGCGACGACGCACTGCTGCGGATCGAGGGGCTCTCGGTCGAGTTCGCCACCGAGCGCGGAGTCAGCCGCGTCGTGGACGGGGTCTCGCTCGCGATCCGTCCGGGTGAGACGGTCGGTCTCGTGGGCGAGAGCGGCTCGGGCAAGACGGTCACCTCGTTGGCGGTCATGCGGCTCGTGCCGTCGCCTCCCGGGACGATCGTCGAGGGCGCGATCCGCTTCGACGGACAAGACCTCCTCGCGCTCGACTTCGAGGCCGTGCGTCGGGTGCGCGGCTCGGGGATCAGCATGGTCTTCCAGGACCCGATGACCAGCCTCGACCTGTCGTTCACGGTGGGGAGCCGGTTGGTCGAGGCGCAACGGGTGCACCGGGACGTCAGCCGGTCGGCGGCCCGCCGTCGGGCGGTCGAGCTCCTCGAGCTGGTGGGCATCCCGGCGCCCGAGACCCGCCTGCGCCAGTACCCCCACCAGTTGTCGGGTGGCCTGCGCCAGCGGGTGGCGATCGCGATCGCGTTGGCGAACGAGCCCCGCCTGCTCATCGCCGACGAGCCCACGACGGCCCTCGACGTCACGGTGCAGGCCCAGATCCTCGACCTCCTCAAGCAGCTCCAGCAGGACCTGGGGATGGCCGTGCTGTTCGTCACCCACGACCTCGGCGTCATCGCCGACCTCTGCGACCGGGTCGCGGTGATGTACGCCGGCGAGATCGTGGAGGAGGCCTCGGCGCAGGACCTCTTCGAGCGTCCGCAGCACCCGTACACCGCGGGCCTCCTCGGTGCGATGCCCCAGGTCGGTGGCTCCGGTGACCGTCTCGCCGTGATCCCGGGCCAGGTCCCGCAGGCCCACGCCATGCCCGACGGCTGCCGGTTCGCCGACCGTTGCGACCACGCGGTCGCGCACTGTCGGTCGACGAGCGTCCCCGTCACGGTGGTGGCGTCGTCGTCGGTGCGGTGCGTGCGGGCGTCCGAACTCGAACTGCGGGGTGCACGGTGACCGCCGACGATCGGGCACCCGTGGTGCGCACCGAGGGCCTCACGAAGCACTTCCCGTTGCGGGGGGTGTCGCGGCGGAGCGGGGGGAGCCGCATCCTGCGCGCGGTCGACGGCGTCGACCTGCGCGTCGACGCCGGGACCACGCTCGGGCTGGTCGGCGAATCCGGCTCGGGCAAGTCGACGCTGGCGCGCCTGGTGCTGCGCCTCATGCCGGTCACCGCGGGCCGCGTCTGGTTCGACGGCACCGACATCACCGACCTCTCGGCCCGGGCCCTGCGCCCGCTCCGTCACGGGATGCAGCTGGTCTTTCAGGACCCGTACTCGTCGTTCGATCCCCAGGCAACCGTGATCGACAGCGTGATCGAGCCCCTCCTGGCCCAGGGCGGGTCTGGCGCTGAGTGCCGGGACCGCGCCCGCGACCTGTTCGATCTCGTGGGGCTCGCCACCGACCACCTCGATCGCTCCCCGCGGGAGCTCTCCGGTGGTCAGCTCCAACGAGCGGGCATCGCGCGGGCCCTGGCGACGAACCCCCGCCTCGTGGTGATGGACGAGCCCGTGAGCGCACTCGACGTCTCCACGCAGGCCCAGGTCGTGAACCTGCTCCAGGACCTCCAGCGCGAGCTCGGGTTGGCGTTCCTGTTCATCGCCCACGACCTCGCCGTGGTCCGCCACGTGAGCGAGCGGATCGCGGTGATGTACCTCGGTCAGGTGGTCGAGGAGGGGCCGGCGCACCGGCTCTACGAGGCGCCGACCCACCCGTACACCCAGGCCCTGCTGTCGGCGATCCCGGTCCCGAACCCGGCGGTGCAGCGGTCACGCCCGCGCATCGTGCTCCACGGTGAGATCCCCTCGCCGGCGTCACCGCCATCGGGGTGTCGGTTCCGGACCCGCTGCCCCTACGTGATGGAGGTGTGTGCCGAGGTCGAGCCGCCGGCGACCACGACCCCCGACGGATCGATCACCCGGTGCCATCTCCACACCGAGGGCCCGTCGCTCGCCGGCGGCTCGGTGAACCTCCTCCTCCGGAAGGACTGAACCTGTGGCCCGTTCCCTCCCGCACCACGGCCGTTGGTTCGAGGGCCTCGTCGTGGGTGACGTGATCCCCCACGCCCTGACCCGGACCGTCACCGAGACCGACAACGTGCTCTTGACCACGCTGACCCTCAATCCGGCGCGGTTGCACCTCGACCACGAGGACGCCGCCGACTCCGAGTTCGGGCGCCCGCTCGTCAACAGCATGTTCACCCTGGCGTTGTTGGTGGGCCTCTCGGTGCTCGAGACCACGCACGGCACCACGATCGCCAACCTCGGCTTCGAGGAGGTCACGTTCCCGGCCCCGGTGTTCTGCGGCGACACGATCCACGCCGAGACGGAGGTGGTCGCGGCGCGCCCCTCGGGGTCGCGACCCGACGCCGGGATCGTGACGTTCGAGCACCGGGCCTTCAACCAGGCCGACGTGCTCGTGTGCCGGGCCCGGCGCAACGCTCTGATGGTGCGACGACCGGCGGTGGAGCCGGAAGCGCCCGGCGCCTCCGGGCGGTGAGCGCCGACGCCCCGCTGTGGGTGCCGTCGCCCGAGCGGGCCGCGGCGACCCGCCTGGCGGACTTCGCCCGCTTCGTCGCGGCTCGCGGTGGCGGAACCACCGAACGGGACGACGGAGGGGTCGACGCGCCGGCGCTGCACGCCTGGACGGTGCGCGACCCGGCGGCGTTCTGGTCCGCGGTCTGGGACTTCTGCGGGATCCCGGGCGACCGGGGGAGTGACCGGGTCGTCGAGCCGGCCGAGCCGTTCTGGCGGACCCGGTTCTTCCCCGACGCCCGGCTCAACGTGGCCCGGGCGCTCCTGGGCGCGCCGTCCGCCGACGACGCGATCGAGTACGTCCGGGAGGGCGGGCTCCGCCGCACCCTGACCCGGGCCGACCTCCACGCCCTGGTGTCGCGGGTGCGCGCTGCGCTCGTGGAGGCCGGGGTCGGGCCCGGTGACCGGGTGGCGGCGTTGCTCCCGAACGTCCCCGAGGCGTACGCGCTGATGCTGGCCGCCGCCAGCCTCGGTGCGGTGTTCACCTCCACCTCGCCCGACTTCGGGGTAGAGGGCGTGGTCGACCGGTTCGCGCAGGTGGCGCCGGTGGTGCTGGTGGCGGTCGACGGTTACCGCTACGGGGGGCGGCACTTCGAGTGCCGCGACCGTCTGGCCGAGATCTCCACCCGGCTCCCCTCCGTGCGCACGACCGTGGTGCTCGGCCACCTCGAGTCGACGGCCGCGCCGGGCGCGTCACCGGGAGCGTCACGAGGCGCGCCACCGGGCACGGTCGACTGGGAAGCCTGGCTCGCCCCCCATGACCCCCGACCGGTCGAGTTCGTGGAGCTTCCCTTCGACCACCCCTGGTACGTCGTGTTCTCGTCGGGCACGACCGGCCGTCCGAAGTGCATCGTGCATCGCGCCGGGGGCGTGCTGATCAAGCACCTCTCGGAGCAACAGCTCCAGTGCGACGTCCGGCGGGGCGACCGCGTGTGCTACTTCACGACGACCGGGTGGATGATGTGGAACTGGTTGGCGTCGGTCCTGGCGAGCGGGGCCACGGTCGTGGCCTACGACGGCTCGCCGGCCGAACCGTCGCTGACGGCCCTCTTCGACCTCGTCGACGAACTCGACCTCACCTTCCTCGGAACCTCGGCGCGCTTCCTCGACGAACTGCGGCGCGCCGGGGTGCGCCCCGTCGACACGCACGGGCTCGCCCGCCTGCGCACGATCGCGTCCACCGGGTCACCGCTGGCGCCCGAGGGGTTCCGCTTCGTCCACGAGGCGATCGCGCCCGACGTGCACCTGGCGTCGATCTCGGGCGGCACCGACCTCTGCGGCTGCCTGGTGGGGGGCGATCCGACCGGCGCGGTGTGGGCGGGGGAGATCCAGGGGCCCTCGCCCGGCCTCGACGTGGCCGTCCTCGGCCCCGACGGCGCGGCGCTCGGCCCGGGCCAGCGCGGCGAGTTGGTGTGCCGCAACGCGTTCCCGTCGATCCCGCTGGGCTTCCTCGACGACCCCGGTGACGAGCGCTTCGCGGCCACGTACTTCGAGCGGTTCCCGGGGGCCTGGCACCAGGGCGACTTCGCCGAGGTGACGATCCACGGCGGCACCGTGATCCACGGACGGTCCGACGCCACGCTCAACCCGGGTGGGGTCCGGATCGGCACCGCCGAGATCACCCGCCTGATCGAGCCGGTCCCCGCGATCGCGGACTGCCTGGTGATCGGCCAGGACTGGGAGTCCGACACCCGGGTCGTGCTCTTCGTGGTGCTGCACCCGGGCCACGAGCTCACCGCCGACCTCGAGGCCGACCTCCGCGCCCGGGTGCGCTCGGGTGCGTCGCCCCGGCACGTCCCGGCCCGCATCGTCGCGGTGCCCGACCTCCCGCGCACGCGGAGCAACAAGCTGAGCGAGCTCGCCGTGCGTGACGTCGTGCACGGGCGACCGGTCACCAACACCGAGGCCCTGGCCAACCCCGAGGCCCTGGCCCACTTTCGCGACCTCGAGGAGCTGGCGTGAACCGGATGCGCAGCCTGCTGACCGTTCCGGCCAACCGGGGCGACCTCGTGGCCAAGGCGCCGCGGTCGGGCCCCGACGCCGTGTTCCTCGACCTCGAGGACGGGGTGCCCCCCGACGCCAAGGAAGCCGCGCGGGCGGACGCGGTCGCCGCCGCCCGTGCCCTGGTTCGCGACCACCCGGGGCTGGGCGTGTTCGTGCGGGTCAACGCGATCGCCACACCCTGGTTCGCTCGTGACGTGGCCGAGGCGCTGATCCCAGGGCTCACGGGGGTGGTGGTTCCCAAGGTGGAGTCCGCCGCCGACGTCGGGGTCGTGGTCGAGGCCCTCGCCGCCGCCGGGTGCGCCCGCATCGGGATCCTCGCCGGTCTCGAGAGTGCGGCCGGCGTGGCGCGGGCCGAGGAGGTGCTGCGCGGCCCGGTCCGGTGGTGTTACTTCGGGGCCGAGGACTTCGTCGCCGACCTCGGGGGTGTCCGCACCGAGTCCAACGTCGAGGTGCTGTACGCGCGATCGCAGGTCGTGCTCGCCGCGCGGCTCGGTGGCGTGCACGCCGTGGACCAGATCGTCGCCGATTTCCGTGACGACGAGCGTTACCTGCGCGACGCGCGCGAGGCGCGCGCACTGGGGTACCGGGGCAAGCTGTGCATCCACCCCGCCCAGGTGGCGCTCGCCCACTCGGTGTTCACCCCGTCGGCCGACGAGGTCGACCGGGCCCGACGCCTGCTCGCGGCCCACGCCGACGCCGCGGCGCGCGGCGAGGCGACCCTGGCCTTCGAGGGGGAGATGGTCGACGAGCCGATGGCCCGCCGAGCCCGCGCCGTGCTCGAGGCGGCGGGCGAGGCGGCGGGCACGGCGGCGGACGAGGTGGACTAGCCCCGGCGGAGCTCGTCGCGCAGCACGAACTTGCGGATCTTCCCGGACGGGGTCCGGGGGAAGTCGTCGACCACCCGGATCTCCTCGACCCACTTCTGCTTGGGGAGGCCCGTGGACCCGAGGTGCGCCTGCACGGCGCCGAGGTCGAGGGTGGGCTCACCGGGGCGGACCCGGATCACCGCCAGCGCGTGCTCGCCGGTGCGTTCGTCGGGAGCGGCCACCACCGCACACTCGGCCACCGCCGGCATCGTCATCAGCGCCTCTTCGATCTCGGCCGCCGAGAGGTTGGCGCCGCCTCGAATGATGATGTCGGAGATCCGGTCGGTGATCGTGAGGTATCCGTCGGCGTCGAGGACCCCGACGTCGCCCGTCCGGTACCAGCCGTCGGGGTCGAAGGTCCGGGCGGTCAGGGCCGGATCGGTGTACCCGGCGCACAGGTCGGGGCCGCGCGACAGGATCTGCCCGGGCTCGCCCGGTCCGACGTCGCGCTCGTCGCCCTCGAGGTCGAGGAGTCGGATCTCCACGCCGAGCATGGGACGACCATCGGTGTGGTTGCGCTTCACGGTCGGCTCGTCGGTGTGGCAGCCGGTGATCGACGGGTGCTCCGTGGAGCCGTACGACCGGAACACCGTGATGCCCAGCGCTTCGGCCCGCTCGGCCACGGCCGCCGGGACCGGCGCGCCCCCGAGTCCGGCGTTGCCGATGAGCCGGGCGTGCTCAGGGGTGAAGTCGGGATGGTCGAGCAGGCTCGTGAGGAAAATGGTGGCGCCGGCACCACCGGAGATCTGCTCGGAGCGGATGGCACCCAGGGCCTGGCCCGGGTCCCAGACGTCGGCGATGTTCATGCGGTGGCCCCGCTGGATCGGCAGGAGCACCGAGGCGAGCAGGCCGGTCATGTGCGCCAGGGGCGAGGCGTTGAACACGGGCCGGGCGTCGGGCGCGAGCGCGGCGAGCTGTCCGACCTCGAAGAGCAGGGAGCGGTGGGTGTGGATGACCCCTTTGGGTTCCGACGTGGTGCCCGAGGTGTAGCCGATCATGGCGGGCGCGTCGGGGTCGAGGACCGGGGTCGTGGTGAGCGGGCCCGCGGCGAGGAGGTCGGAGAACTCGACCGCGCCGGGGAGGTCGGGTCCGGGCGTCCCGCTGCGCACCACCACGACGTGCTCGAGTTCGGGGAGGCGATCGCGGAAGCCCGCCAGGTTGGCGAGGTGGTCGACGTGTCCGAACCGGTCGACGGTCACGAGCGCCCGCGCGCCGGACTGGCGCAGGATGAACTCCACCTCGTGGGCGCCGTAGAAGTGGACGATGGGGACGACCACCGCCCCCAGGTGGAACCCGGCCCGGATCACGGTGAACGTCTCGGCCCAGTTGGGCAACTGGTACACCACCACGTCGCCGGGGCGCACCCCGAGGCCGGCGAGCGCCCCGGCCAGGTGGAGCGAGTCGCGCGAGAGGTCACCGATCGTGCCGGACCAGGGGTGGAGGTCGGACCACACGCGAAAGTCGAGGTCGGGCCGGGCCGAGCACCGCTCCTCGAGCCAGGAGGCGAAGGTGTCGTCGGTCCACCAGCCTTCGGCGAGATAGCGCTCGCGGAGCGCGTCCGGTACCTCCCGCAGGTCCCACATCGTGACGTTCCCTCCCCGAGGTGCTGGCGGGCCAGACGCTACCGTCGTTCGGCGGGTTTGCGACGAGGGACGACGGGGGAGTGCGCGCCGATGGGCGGAGTCGGGTACCGGACGATCGAGGTGTCGCCGATCGCCGGCGCGCTCGGCGCCGAGATCACCGGCGTCGACCTGGCCGCCGACCTCCCCGACGAGACCCTCACCGAGATCCGACGCGCCTGGCTCGACCACCTCGTGGTGTTCTTCCGCGACCAGGACCTCGACCTCGACCGCTACCTGGCGTTCGCCCGGCGGATCGGCGAACCGGTCGAGTACCCGTTCGTCAAGGGCCTCGAGGGCCACCCCACGATCATCGCCGTGGCGAAGCTGCCCCACGAGACCGTCAACTTCGGTGGCGTCTGGCACAGCGACACCACGTACCTCGAGCGACCTCCGATGGGCACGATGCTGCTGGCCCGCGAGGTCCCGGCGGCGGGTGGCGACACGCTGTGGGCCAACCTCTATGCCGCCTACGAGACCCTGTCCCCGGGGCTGGCGCACTTCCTCGACGACCTCGAGGCGGTCAACACCTCGGCCATGGCCGACATCTCGAAGACCCGCGAAGACCGGCGCCGCGACCGCGGCACCGACGTGACCGACTTCGAGGCCGTCCACCCCGTCGTCCGTACCCACCCCGAGACCGGTCGCAAGGCGCTCTACGTGAACCCGGCCCACACGGCCCGCTTCGTCGGCATGACGGAGGAGGAGAGTCGGCCGTTGCTCCGGTATCTCTGCGAGCACGCGATCCGGCCCGAGTTCACGTGCCGGTTCCGGTGGGAGGTCGGGTCGCTCGCCCTCTGGGACAACCGCTGCGCGTGGCACAACCCGATCAACGACTACCACGGGCAGACGCGGGTCATGCACCGGATCACCCTGGCGGGCGACGTCCCGGTCTGATCACGCCACGGCGAGGACCTCGCCGTGGACCAGGACGAAGATCCCGCGGGGATCGGCGGCCCAGCGGAGGAACGCGGCCGAGATCTCGTGCAGCTCGTCGGGGTCGGTGAGGCCGGCCTGGAGCGCCTGGGTCGCGAACTCGCTGTGCAGCGCCCGCTCGGACCAGGTGCCGCCCCACCAGGCGCGGTCGTCGGGGTCGTGGAACGTCCAGGTGGACGACGACGCCCGGACGTCGGTGAACCCGGCGTCGAGCGCCCACGCCTTGAGGAAGCGGCCGGCGTCGGCCTCGGCGCGGTTGTGCCGGGTGAGGTCGTGGTACAGGGTCATCCAGCGGTCGAGGGTGGGGTCGCGCGGGGCCCACGCGAACGCGGCGTAGTCGCTGTCGCGGACGGCCACGATGCCGCCGGGGCGCGTCACCCGTCGCAGCTCGCGGAGCGCGGCCACGGGGTCGGACAGGTGCTGGAGCACCTGGTGCGCATACACGACGTCGAACGTGTCGTCGGCGAACTGGAGGTCGTACGCGTCGCCCACGCAGAAGGTGAGGTTGGCCGCCCGGTACTCGGCCCGGACGGTGGCGATCATCGTCGGGCTGCGATCGATCCCCACCACCGTGCCGTCGCCGACGCACCCGGCGAGGTCGGCCGTGATGGTCCCCGGACCGCACCCCACGTCGAGGAGCCGCAGGCCGGGGCGGAGGTGGGGGAGCAGGAACTGCGCCGAGTTGGCCGCGGTGCGCCAGCGGTGGCTGCGCAGCACCGATTCGTGGTGCCCGTGGGTGTAGCGGTCGTGGGTGGGACTGGCATGGGAATCGTCCACGATGCCTAGTGTGGCCGTTCACCGGGTCCGTTCGGGCCGCAGGCCGACGAAGGGGAACGTCACGATGGAAGCGACGGTGGCACTGGTGACCGGGGCCGGCCGGGGCATGGGACGGTCGTGCGCCACGGCGCTCGCCGGTGCGGCCGACGTGCTCGTGCTGGCCGATCTCGACGAAGCCGGGTTGGCCGTGGCGGCCGGGGAGCTGGCCGGATCGTGCGGCACCGTGGTCCCCGTGGTCCTCGACGTGAGCGACGCGGCCGCGCTCGCCGCGTTGGCCGAGCAGATCGGTGGGTTGGGTCGCCTGGGCCCGATCGCCCACGCGGCGGGGATCTCTCCCACGATGGCCGACTGGCGCCGCGTGCTCGGCGTGGACCTGGTGGGTTCGGCCCTCCTCGTGGAGGCCCTCACCCCGCTGGTGACCGACGGCACCGCGATGGTCCTGTTCGCCTCGATGGCGGCGCACCTGATGGCCCAGGGCATCGCCCCGGAGGTGGACCTCGCGCTCGACGAGCCGCGGCACCCCGACCACCTCGAGCGGGTGCTCGCCGCCTTCGGACCGACGATCGAAGACACCGGGATGGCCTACAGCCTGGCCAAGCGGGGTGTGCAGCGGTTGGCCCGCGCCACGGCCATCGCCTGGGGGCCGCGGGGTGGTCGGATCTGCTCGGTCTCGCCCGGGATGATCGACACCCCCCAAGGGCGCCAGGAGGCGGCGGCCCAGCCCGGCATGACGATGCTGCTCGAGCACAGCCCGATCCACCGGTTCGGCACGGCCGAGGAGCTCGCCGCCGTGGTGGCGTTCCTCACCTCGCCGGCGGCCTCGTTCCTGACCGGCACCGACGTGCTCGTCGACGGTGGGGTGGTGGCCGCGATCGAGGCGCTCACGGCCCAGGCGGGCTGACGGGGCCGACAGGGCCGACGGGGCCGACGGGCTGCGCGATAACCTCGCTCCCGCTGGAGGGAAATGCCATGACCGCGACGGAGATCTCCTACGACCCGTACGACTACGCGATCGACGCGGACCCGTACCCGGTGTGGACGCGCCTGCGCGACGAGGCGCCGGTGTACTACAACGCCCAGCACGACTTCTACGCCCTGAGCCGCTACGACGACGTGCTCCAGGGTCTCCTCGACACCGACACGTTCCGGTCGGGGCACGGGATCTTGCTCGAGATCATCACCGACGAGCCCTACGGCATCCCGATGATGATCATGATGGATCCGCCCGAGCACACGCAGCTGCGCAAGCTCGTGAGTCGGGCCTTCACCAACCGGCGCATGGCCGACCTCGAGGAGTCGGTGCGTCGGCTCGCGAACGACCTCCTCGACTCGGCCGAAGGTGACGACGAGTTCGATTACATCGAGCGCTTCGCGGGTCTGCTGCCGCCCACCGTCATCCTCAAACTGCTCGGCTACCCCGATGGTCACGCCGCCGAGTTCCGGGCCGCGGCCGATGCCAGCCTCCACATCGAGGAGGGCGAGACGCTCGACCTCGAGCGCAAGCCGCTGGTCGGGGAGAACGGCGAGATCAGCATCGACGCCTTCGCCATCCTGCCCGAGTTGATGGAGCAACGTCGCCGCGACCCCCAGGACGACCTGATCACGGCGTTGGTCCACGCCGAGATCGAGGAGGACGGCGTCACCCGGACCCTCACCCTCGAGGAGATCGTCGCCTTCGCGCAGTTGCTCTCGTCGGCCGGGACCGAGACCGTCGCCCGGCTCCTCGGCTTCGCCGCCGTGACCCTGCACCGTTGGCCCGACCAGCGTCGCCTGCTCGTCGACCAGCCCGGGCTCGTGCCCAACGCGATCGAGGAACTCCTCCGCTTCGAGGCGCCGTCACCCATCCAGTCGCGCTGGGTGTCGCGTGACGTCGAGTTCCACGGCGTCACGATCCCGCGGGGCTCCAAGCTGGCGCTCCTCAACGGCTCGGGCGACCGCGACGAGCGCCACTTCGCCGACCCCGACGTCTTCGACGTGCGGCGCGAGATCGACCGTCACCTGGCGTTCGGGTACGGCACGCACTTCTGCATCGGCGCGGCGCTCGCCCGGATCGAGGGCAAGGTCGCGCTGGAGGAGACCCTGCGGCGCTTCCCCACCTGGGACGTCGACGAGTCCCGGCTGGAGTGGGTCCACACCAGCACGGTGCGCGGCTACTCGTCGGTGCCGATGCGGGTGCGGTGAGTCCTGACCGCGGGTCGGCGGGATCGGGTGTCGGGATCGGGATCGGGAATGGGAACGAGAACGAGGGGGACGCGATGAAGGTCGTGGTCGTGGGCGCATCGAGCGGGCTCGGGCGCAGCATCGGATTGGGACTCGCCGAGCGGGGGGCGAGCGTGGCGTTCCTGGCCCGTCGGCTCGACCGGCTCGAGGAAGCCGTGGCCGAAGCCGGGGACGGGGCTGTGGCCGTGCAGTGCGACGTCACCGACGAAGCCGGGTGCCGGGCGGCGATCGTGGAGGCGGCCGAGGCTCTCGGAGGGATCGACGGTCTCGTCTACTCCACCGGGGTCGGCCCGCTGGCCCGACTCGCCGACCTCGACGCCGCGACCTGGCGCTGGGCCTTCGACGCCAACGTGGTGGGGGCGGCCATCGCCACGTCGGCGGCCCTGCCCTACCTCGAGGCCTCCCGCGGCGCGGCGCTCTACCTCTCGAGCGTGAGCGCGTCGCTCACACCTCCGTGGCCCGGGCTCGGGGCCTACGTCGTGAGCAAGACCGCCCTCGACAAATTGGTCGAGGCCTGGCGCACCGAGTACCCCCACGTCGGGTTCACCCGGTTCACCGTCGGCGACTGCGTCGGTGGTGAGGGTCACTCCACCACCGAGTTCAACACCGGTTGGGACCTGGACCTCGCCGCCGAGCTCGCGCCCACCTGGTTCGCGCGCAACCTCCTCTCCGGCGCCCTGATCGAGGTCGCGGAGGTGGTTGCGGTCACCGACGCGGTCCTGCGCGTCGGGGCCAGCGCCAGCATCCCGTCGGTCACCCTGGCGCCGCGCCCGGCCCCACCCGCCGCACCGGCCACCGCGTGACGGGTCCACTCGGGCTCGATCCGCTCGACCTCGTCGACCCCGAGCGCTTCGCGGCCCGGGGGTACCCCCACGACGTCTGGACCCGTCTGCGGGCCGAGGCGCCGGTGGCCCGGTTCGAGCCCGACGGTTACGAGCCGTTCTGGGCGGTCACCCGCTACGCGGACGTCGTGGCGGTGGCCTCCCAGCCCAACCGCTTCTCCAACGAGCACGGGTTGGTCCTGATGAGGCGGGGTGCGCCCACCCAGCCGATGGAGATGGTCGTCACCCTCGACCCGCCCCGGCACGGTCCGCTGCGGCGCGTGGCGATCCGGCGCTTCACCCCCCGGGCGGTGCGCGACCGCCACGCCGAGATCGAGCGGATCACGACCGAGATCCTCGACCGGGCGGCCCGCTCCTCCGCCGGCGAGCTCGACTTCGTGGAGCAGATCGCGGCTCCGTTGCCCATCGCCGTGATCTCCTGGATCCTCGGGGTGCCGGAATCCGACTGGGGTCTGCTGTTCCGCTGGACGAACGAGATCATCGGCAAGGACGACCCGGAGTTCCGCCGCCCGGGGGAGTCACCCGGTCAGACGCTCCGGCGCGCGCGCGGCGAGTTGCACGCCTACATCGAGGCGATGATCGAGGACCGGCGCCGGACTCCCGGTGACGACCTCGTGACCCACCTGCTGCACTCCGAGACCGACGGCCACCCGCTCACCCACGAGCAGCTGCTCAACTACTGCGAGTTGGTGATCGAAGCCGGGAACGAGACGACCCGCAACGCGATCAGCGGCGGGGTCCTCGCGTTCGCCGACCACCGCGACGAGTGGGAGCGCCTCCGGGCCGATCCCTCCCTGCTGCCCGGCGCGGTCGAGGAGACGCTGCGCTGGGTCAGCCCGATCATCCACTTCGCCCGCACCGCCACCGAGGACTGCGAACTCGGTGGCCAGGCGATCCGCTCGGGCGACAAGGTCGCGATCTTCTTCGCCTCCGCCAACCGCGACGAGCGGCAGTTCGAGGACCCGTTCACCTTCCGTCCCGACCGCACCCCCAACCCGCACGTCGCCTTCGGCTTCGGGGAGCACTTCTGCATGGGCGCCCACCTCGCCCGGGTCGAGATGGAGACGATCTTCCGGCACCTCCTGATC
The DNA here is from genome assembly GCA_037142235.1 of Actinomycetes bacterium. GTDB lineage: Bacteria > Actinomycetota > Acidimicrobiia > IMCC26256 > PALSA-555 > CAIUKV01. The sequence continues at coordinate 9,513 of JBAXBB010000020.1, read as the reverse complement.
CGCCTGGGTGCCTTCGACGTCACCGGGGTGGAGCGGTTGTCGTCGAACGTCAACGGGGGGATCAAGCACCTGCACGTGCGCGCCCGGCTCTCCTGAGCCGGGCCACACCGGGTGGCGCCCGCGCGGCGGCCCCTACGCGGGCGTGAGCTCGAGGTGGAGGTTCTGGAGCCCGCGCAGCATGTAGGTGGGCGCGTACTCGTAGTCGCGTGCGTCGGCGGGCCCGTGGTGTTCCTCGGCGATCCGGAGGTCCGCGAAGCGGTCGAGGAAGCGCTGGATCGTGACGACCGTCTCGGCCCGGGCCAGCGGCGCCCCGGCACACACGTGGATGCCGTGGCCGAAGGCGATGTGCTGACGCGAGTTGACCCGGTCGAGGCGCAACTCGTCGGGGTCGGCGAACTCGCGCGGGTCGCGGTTGGCCGCGCCGGGCAGCACCATCACGGTGCTGCCGGCGGGGATCGCGACCCCGGCGATCTCGGTGGGCACCTGCGACAGGCGGAAGTCGCCCTTGATCGGGCTCTCGAGCCGCAGGGTCTCCTCCACGAACGGTGCGACGAGCGAGCGGTCGGCCCGGATCCGGGCCTGCAGGTCCGGCCGGTCGCCCAGGATCTGGAACGCGCTGCCGAGGAGGCGGGTGGTGGTCTCCTGGCCGGCGGAGAAGAGGTTGGCGGCGATCCGCATGGCGTCGCCGACGTCGGGCAGGGTGCCGTCGGGGAAGGTGGCGAGGGCCAATCCGGTCAGGACGTCGTCGCGGGGGTTGGCGCGGCGGTCCTCGATGTAGGTGGAGAACTGGTCGTAGAGGTAACCGAGCGGGGTGTGCTCCATCGACGGCCCGTCGGTGCTCCCGACCGCGTGCTGGGCCCGGCGCGAGAGCCGCTCGACGAACTTCGGGTGGTCCTCCTCCGGCACGCCGAGCAGGTCGGCCACGACGAGCAGGGTGAACGGGCCCGCGTAGTCGGCCATCAGCTCGCAGGTGCCGCGGGTGGCGAAGGAGTCGATCTGGCGGTCGGCGAGCCGCCACATGAACTCCTCGTTCTCCTTGAGTCGTTTGGGGGTGATCAGGCGCAAGAGCAGTCCACGGTGGGCGGTGTGCTGCGGCGGGTCCATCGTGGGGAGTTGGTCGTTGAACGGGAGCTCGTCGCGGTGGGCCTCGATCAGCCCGGTCACGTCGTCGCCCTCGAGCGGCACCGGGAAGCCGGGGAACGGGCCGGTCACCGCGTTGGCGCTCGAGAAGGTGGCCTGGTCGTGGTAGACCGCGATCGCTTCGTCGTACCCGGTGACCATGTAGACGTCGTGGTGCGACTCCCGCACGACCGGGCACTTCCCGCGGAGGTGGTCGAAGTAGGGGTAGGGGTCGCGGACGAACCGGTCGGACTTGAAAAAGTCGACGGCGTCGAGTTCGGACTGCGGTGCGTCGGCCATGGCGTGCCCCCCTCGTCACCCGCCCGCGGCGCTCACGACCGGCGCGGCGGAACGGTTCTTTCCGTTCGGTGAGAGTAACGTTTCCGTACACCCGGGGCACGGCCACGGCCGTCACCGGGGTGTGGTTCGATGGGGGCCGGCCGAGGGCCGGACCAGGGGAGGGAACCATGGCGGGTGAACTCACGGGCAAGGTGGCGGTCGTCACGGGTGCGGCCAGCGGGATCGGGGCCGCGACCGCCGAGGTCTTCGTGGAGGAGGGGGCCCGGGTGGTCCTGGCCGACGTCGACGCCGACGCCGGGGCCACGCTGGCCGAGCGGCTCGGTGACGCCGCCGCCTTCTGCCGGACCGACGTCAGCGACGCCGACTCGGTGCAGGCCGCGGTCGACCTGGCGGTCGAGCGCTTCGGTGGGCTCCACGTGATGGTCAACAACGCCGGGGTGTCGAGTCGGATGGGGCCGTTCCTCGACGACGACTTCGCCGACTTCTCCCGGGTGCTCGGGATCAACCTGCTCGGTGTGATGCTCGGGACGCAGCGGGCGGCCCGGCACATGAAGGACCACGGCGGCGGCTCGATCGTCAACACGTCGTCGATCTCCGCCCTCACCGGTGGTGGAGGGGTGATCTCGTACCGGGTGTCGAAGGCCGGGGTGATCCAGTTCAGCCGGTCGATGGCCACCGAACTGGCGCAGTGGGAGATCCGGGTCAACTGCATCGCACCCGGCCACATCCAGACCGCCATCAACAGCTACGACATGGGCGCCGTCATACGCCACACGCAACCGCTCCAGCGGCACGGCAGCGCCCGCGACGTCGCCAACGCGTTCGTGTACTTCGCGAGCGACCGGTCGGCGCAGGTCACCGGCACCGTGCTGCCCGTCGACGGTGGGACCGTGGCGGGCCAGCCGCCGCACGTCATGCGTGACGTTCTCGAGCAGGCGATGCGGCGTGGCTGACCTGGCGATCCGGGGCGGCACGGTCGTCGACGGCACCGGTGAACCCGGCCGGCGCGCCGACGTCGCGATCACCGACGGGGTGATCGAGGCGATCGGCGACGGGCTCTCGGGGGACCAGGTGCTCGACGCCGACGGGTGCGTCGTCGCGCCCGGCTTCATCGACGTCCACACGCACTACGACGCGCAGGTCTTCTGGGACCCGATGCTGCGGCCCACCTCCTCGCACGGGGTCACGACGGTCGTCGCGGGCAACTGCGGGTTCACCATCGCCCCGACCCGGCCCGAGCACCACGCCGTGATCGTCGCCACGTTGGAGAACGTCGAGGACATGGACGGCGGCGCGCTCACCGAGGGCATCGTCTGGGACTTCGAGACGTTCGCCGAGTACCGCGACCTCGTGCGGCGGCGCGGCACCGGCCTCAACTTCACCACCTACTTCGGGCACTCGTCGCTGCGGCTCTACGTCATGGGCGACGGCGCCTACGAGCGGGCGGCCACCCCCGACGAGATCGCCCGCATGGCCGCGCTGGTGGTGGAGGGCATCGAGGGGGGCGCGGCCGGCTTCTCCACCTCGTTCGCCTCCACGCACCGCGGCATGGACGGCAAGCCCGTGCCGAGCCGCTTCGCCGAGCGCGACGAGGTGACGGCCCTGTTCGACGCCGCCGGCTCGACCGGCAAGGGGGTGATCCTCGCCACCGCCGGCGAGCAGTGCACCTACGCCGACATGTACGAGCACCAGGCCCGCACCGGTCGGCCGTTCACCTACCCGCTGTTCGCCCTCGCCGATGACCGCCACGCACCGCAGCTGGCGCTCCAGGACGCGGCCGCCGCCCGCGGTCAGCAGGTGTGGCCCCAGGTCACCCCCCGCCCGCTGACGATGCAGTTCACGTTGGAGAGCCCGTTCAGCCTCAACGTGAGTCCCGTGTTCGGCGCGCTCATGGACGGTGACCGCGCCGCCCGGTGCGCGGCCTACGCCGACCCCGAGTGGCGCGCCCGGGCGGCGGCCGACCTGGCCGCCCAGCCGATGCGCCCCCGGTGGGAGACCTGCGAGGTCGGCGAGTCGGTGCGTCACCCCGAGCTCGAGGGCCGTCGGGTCGACGACCTGGCCCGCGAACGGGGCTGTGGGCCGCTCGACGTCATCTGCGAGCTCGCGCTCGCCGACGACCTGGCGACGCGTTTTCGCATCTTCATCGCCAACGACGAGCCGGAGCGGGTCGCCCGCCTGCTCACCCACCCGAGGTCGTTCCTCGGGCTCTCCGACGCCGGGGCGCACGTGGGCCAGCTGTGCGACGCCCCGATCGCCACCGACCTGCTCGGCACCTGGGTGCGCGAGCGGGGCGTGCTGAGCGTCGAGCACGCGGTGCGCAAGCTGGCCGGCGAGCCCGCCGACGTGTTCGGGTTCGTGCGGCGGGGCTCCCTGCGCCCCGGCCACTGGGCCGACGTGTGCGTGTTCGACCCCGCCACGGTGGGGACGGGGCCGATCCGGCGGGTGGCGGACTTCCCGGCCGGGGCCGATCGCCTCACGGCCGAGGAGCCGACGGGGGTGCGCCACGTGCTGGTCAACGGCGTCGCGATCCGTCGCGACGGTGTCCAGATCCCCGACGTCCGACCCGGCGTCTGGCCCGAGATCGCGTGACCGCCGACGTCGACGCCGCCTTCCGCGCCGAGTTGCGCGCCTGGCTGGTCGAGCACCCGCCGCCGGCCGTCGCGGTGGCCGGCACCGCCGACGAAGCCGCGATCCTGCGCGACTGGCAGCGGACGCTCCACGCCGGCCGGTGGATGGGCATCCACTGGCCGGTGGACTCCGGCGGGCGGGGTGCCTCGATGACCCAGGTGGCGATCTACCACCAGGAGCTCGCCCGGGTGGGGGCACCGGCCGTGCTCGGGCGAGCCGGCGTCAGCCTCGTGGGCCCGACGCTCATGACGCATGGCACCGAGGAGCAGCGGGCCCGCTGGATGCACCGCATCCTGGGCGCCGACGACATCTGGTGCCAGCTCTTCAGCGAACCCGACGCCGGGTCCGACCTGGCGTCGCTCACCACCCGCGCCGAGCGACGCCACGACGCCTGGGTGGTGACCGGGCAGAAGGTGTGGTCGTCGTACGCCACGTGGGCGTCATGGGGGATCTGCTTGGCCCGCACCGATCCCGCCGCGCCGCCCCACCGGGGCATCTCGATGCTGGCGGTGCGCATGGACGCCCCGGGTGTCGAGGTGCGGCCCCTGCGCCAGATCACCGGGGAGCACGAGTTCAACGAGGTGTTCCTCGACGGCGTCGAGGTGCCGGTCACCGACGTCATCGGCCCCGAGCACGGTGGCTGGCAGGTCGCCAACACGACGCTGGCCAACGAGCGGGGCGCGTCCTTCGTCTGGAAGGAGCAGCAGGGCTACGGCGTGGCGATGGAGCGTCTGCTCGCCGAGTGCGCCGACCGCGGCCTGACCGCCGACGCCCGGGTCCGCCAGCGCCTCGCCGCCGCCTGGACCGACGTCGAGATCTTCCGCTGGCACAACGCCCGCACCCTCGCCCGCATGGAGCGCGGCGACGACCTCGGGCCCGAGTCGAGCCTGGTCAAGCTGTTCTGGGCCGGGATGAGCCAGCGGTTCACCCAGTCCGCCACCGACCTGGTCGGTGCCGACGCCCTGCTCGCACCCACCGATCCGCACGCCGCCGACGGCCGCTGGGTCGCCGGCCTGCTCGCCGCCCGGGCCAACTCGATCATGGGCGGCACCAGCGAGATCCAGCGCAACATCGTCGGCGAGCGCCTTCTCGGGCTGCCGCGCGAACCGCGGCCCTGACCACGGGAGGAACCTCATGACCACCACCGCCTCGACCGCGACCACCACCCACACCGACACCGTCGTGTACTCCTGCGACGATCACCTCGACCTGCGGGCCGTGCCGCCGACGCTCTGGGAGTCGCGCCTGCCCGCGGTCCTGGCCGAGGCGGGGCCGCGCGTCGTGGAGCGCGGCGGCGAGCGGGTGTGGGTGTGCGAGGGCCGGGTCCTCGGTGGGAGCGGTCTCCCGCCGAACGCCTCGCTCCTGAAGTCCCTCAGCGCCATCGGCCGGGCCGGCATTGACGACGACGGCTACCGGGCGGGCACGGCTGCTCTGCGCCTCTTGGACCTCGACCGTGACGGCCTGGCCGCCTCGGTCGTCTACGGCCCGCTCGCGCTGGGTCTGCCGGTCACCGATCCGGCCCTGATGGACGCCGTCTACGCCGCCTGGAACGACTGGGCGGTCGAGGAGTTCGCCGCGGCCGCGCCCGACCGCCTGTCCGCCCTGGCGTTCTTGCCGTCGCACTCGCCCGAGGCGGCCGCCGCCGAGCTCGCCCGTTGCGCCACCATCGGTCACCGCGGGGCGATCATCGACGTGTTCGCCATCGACCCCGGTGATCCGGAGTGGGACCGGCTCTGGGGCACGGCGGCCGAGACCGGCCTGCCGATCTCGTTCCACCTCAAGGACGGCACGTCGTCGGGGCTGCGCTACCAGGTCGGCAAGTGGCAGTCGGCGGCGTTCGCGACCGTGCTGCCGCTGCAGCTCGACGAGCGGCTCGCGATCGTGCTGTTCTCGGGCGTGCTGGAGCGCAACCCCGGGCTGACCCTGGTGCTGGCCGAGTCGGGGCTGGGGTGGCTGCCGTACTTCCTGGCCCGGGCCGACCTGGAGTGGCGCGAGCTCGGCCCCAAGATCGACGACGCGCCGAAGGTCGCGCCGAGCGAGCTGTTCCGCCGCCAGGTGTACGCCACCTTCGAGGAAGACGCCCACGCCGACCTGTTCGTCCCGATGCTCGGTGCCGACCGTTGCATGTGGGCGTCGGACTACCCCCACACCGACAGCACGTTCCCGGAGTCGCGCCGGGCGATCGCCGAGACGCTGTCAGGGCTGTCGGCCGCGGACCGCCACCTGGTGACGGCGGCGAACTGCGCCCGCCTCTACGGCTTTCCTCTCGACTGACGGGCCGCGCCGCGAGGCCGGGCGTTCAGCGCACGGTCCGGAAGAAGGTGCGGACGTCGTCGGTGAAGAGGTCCGGCTGCTCCATCGCGGCGAAGTGTCCGCCACGGGGCAGGTCGGCCCAGTGGGTGACGCGGTACTGGCGCTCGACCCACGACCGTGGGAACCGGAGCACGTCCTCGCGGGGGTAGCGGGCGATCCCGGTCGGGACGTCGACGAACGGGAGCGGGGTGCGCAGTGCACCGCTGACCGCTGTCTCGCGGTAGAGCCGGAGCGACGACGTGATCGTGCCGGTGACCCAGTAGGTCATCACGTTGCTGAGCAGCTGGTCGGCGGTGAACACCGAGAGCGGGTCGGTTTCGCAGTCGCTCCAGGTGGCGAAGCGCTCGACGATCCAGGCGAGGAGGCCCACCGGCGAGTCGGCGAGGGCGGCGCCGAGGGTCTGGGGAGCGCTGATGTGCAGCGCCGCGTAGGCCGCGTGCTCGCGCTGGAACCGGGTCATGGCGGCGAGGTCGGCGCGCTCGGTGTCGGTGAGGTCGCCGGGATCGCCCGGTCCGGTGGGTGCCGAGGCGAGCGCCAGGTTGAGGTGGAGGCCGGCGACCCGGTCGGGGTCGCGCAGTGCCAGTCGGGTGCCGATCTGGGCACCCCAGTCGCCACCCTGCACCCCGTAGCGGTCGTAGCCGAGGCGCGGCATCACCACGGCGACGGCGGCTGCGATCCGGCCCACGTCCCAGCCGGGCTCCCGGGTCGGGCCGGAGAACCCGTGCCCGGGCAGTGACGGCACCACGACGTGGAAGGCGTCGGCGGCGTCGCCGCCGTGCGTGACCGGGTCGACCAGGCGGGGGATGACGTCGAGGAACTCGACCACCGAGCCGGGCCAGCCGTGGAGCAGCAGCAGGGGGAGCGCGTCGGGGTGGGGCGAGCGGACGTGGAAGGCGTGGACCGGTTGCCCGTCGACGATCGTCATCACCTGGGGGAAGCCGTTGAGCCGGGCCTCCTCGGCCCGCCAGTCGTAGGCGTCACGCCAGTGGTCCACGAGGGTGCGCAGGAACGGAGCGGGGGTGCCGAACTCCCAGCCGGTGCCGGGCAGCTGGTCGGGGAAGCGGGTGCGAGCGAGTCGGTCGTGGAGGTCGTTCAGCACGGCGTCGTCGACCGCGATCCGGAACGGCTCGATCTCGTCTCGCACGGCGACCTCCCGTCGGTTGCCCGGTACCGGAATCTACGACGATCTCGCCCGGTGCACCCGGCGGCGACCCGGCCTGAAGGTGGTGGGCGCGACGGCCCCGGACGCGCAACGGGGGTGCGTCGGCCGGAGCCGACGCACCCCCGTTGCGGGGAACCGTCCGCCTACTTGGTCATGAAGACGTCGAAGAACTGCGGGCCGTACGGGGCGTTGATGACCGTGAGGTTCTGGACCCGCTTGGTGTGGGCTGCCACGTTGCCCTGCAGGTTGAGGAAGATCGCCGGCGAGTCGTCCAGCATGGTCTTCTGCAGGTCGCTGTAGGCCGCCTGGACCTGAGCCTCGGTCTTGGAGGCGTCGGTGGTGGCCTCGAGGTCGGCCACGATCTGCGGGTTGGCGTAGCCGCAGGGGTCGAGCGGGCTCTCCCCGGCGAACGACAGCAGGTACAGCGTCGGGTCGATCGACGCCACCGCCAGGTCGGGCTGGAGGCGGGTCACGTCGGCCACGTACGACGTGGACTCCGTGATCTGGGCGTCGAGGCCGATCTTCTTCAGGTCGGCCTGCACCAACTCGGCCACCGCCGGGTAGGGAGCCTGGGCCGGCACCAGCACCGACACCTTCGTCCCGGGGGCGACCCCGGCGGCCTTGATGGCGGCGGCCGCCTTCTTCGGGTCGTACTTGACCGTCTTGGCCAGGGCCTTGTCGAAGTAGGGCGAGGTGCTCGACAGGACGAGCGTATTGGGCTGACCGGTGCCGAACAGGGCCGCCGCGTCGATCGCAGCCCGGTCGAAGGCGCCGTTCAGGGCCTGGCGCACCGCCTTGTTGGCGAACACACCCTTGGTCGGGCAGAGCGGCAGGAAGAACTGCCGTTCGCTCGGCGTCGTGGTGACGGCGAACCCGGCGCTCTTCAGCGGGTCGAGCGAGTCGGGCGGCACCGACCAGATCAGGTCCACGGTGCCGGCCTGGAGCGCGTTCACCGCGGGCGCGCCGTTGGCGACCTGGAGGAACTGCACACCCCCGAGCGGGGCGCCCTTGGGGTTCCAGTAGGTCTTGTTGGTGGTGAGCGTCACGTTGCCGGTGGAGTAGGACGCGAACGCGTACGGCCCCGCGCCGATCGGCTTCGTCGCCACCGTGCCGGCGTCGATCGTCGACGGGGCGGGGACGGCGAGGAAGTTGGCGCTGCGCAGCACCTCGTCGATCCACTGCTTGGCGATCGGACGGCTCAGCGTGATCTTCACGGTGTGGTCGTCGACCACGTCGGTGGACTTGAGGGCCACGATCTCGGCGGGCAGGTTCGGCCGCCCCGAGGCCAGCGTGCGGTCCCACGCCTTCTTGACCGCCGCCGCGGTGAAGGCCTCACCGTTGGAGAACTTCACGCCGTCGCGCAGGGTGAGCACGACGGTCTGCGGGTCGGTGGCCTCCCACTTGGTGGCCAACCCGGGCGCACCCTTGCCGTCGGCGGTCTGGTGGATCATCGTGTCGTAGATCAGGTCGATCCACAGGCGGCCCGACGGGTTCCCCCCGACCGTGACCGATCCCGGGTCGAACCAGACGCCACCCTCGTCCTCGATGGGCACGCCGACCTTCAAGACGGCGGTCGGGTCGGGCTTGGCCTTGGCGGCCAGGGCCGGTCCGGCGCCGACCACTGCCGCGGTGGCGACCAGCGACACCACGACGGCTGCGAGGCCGACACTGCGGCGTGCACGACGGAAGAACTGGGACATCTCGACCCCCGAAGACGGTGGACCGGCCCGCTCGCCGATCCGAAATGACGTTTGCGGAGAGTGTAAATCATGTTTCCGGTCGCGGTCAGGCGGCCGGTGCCGGCGGAGCCGATCCGCCGGGGTCGCCCCGGATCCGGCTAGACCCGGGGCGTGGGCCGGATCGGGGTGACGTGGCGACGGATGGCGGGCGCCCTGGGGGGCGACCGGCGCGGGGTCGTGGCCGCGGCGGTCCTGGCGGTGCTGGCGGGCCTGGCCGAAGCCGTGGCCCTGGTGGTCGTGGCGGTGGTGGCC
>JBAXBB010000019.1:0-33834 GCA_037142235.1 Actinomycetes bacterium | reverse complement strand
GTTGGTGGGCGGCGGAGCCACGAGTTTGCCCGACGTCGCCGACCTGGCCGGGGGAGCAGCCTTGGTGCGTGGAGCCGGCTTCTCCGGGGGCGTGGTGGCCGCGGATCGCATGCGGGCCATAAGCCCACCCCCCGATGCGGGAGGAGCCTCCGGGGCGCTCCCCGCCGGCGCCTCGATCTCGGCGACCGCACCCCCGTCACCCTTGCCTTCGATCTCCCGGCTGTCGACCTCGACCGTCTGGGACTTGGCCGGGGCCTGGAGCGAACGGTGCTTGGGGTCGGCGGCCGTGCCAATCCGACGGAAGATGACCTCTTGCTGCCCGAGCCGCCAGGCGTTGCTCACCGCGAAGTAGACCACCAGACCGGCGGGGAAGTTCAACGAGATGAACCCGAAGAACACGGGGAGCACCTTGGTGACCGCGGCCATCTGCTTATTGGCCGCCGGCGTGCGTTTCTGGGCCTGCCGGGACTGCATGTACCCGGTGAACATGACCAGCACCACCAGGGCGAAAGCCAGGAACGTTGCCCAGGTGCCGACCTGGTGCGGAGCCGAGAGCGACAGGTTCATCCCAACGAAGTGGTAGGCGGTCGGAATCGTCTTCGGCGTGGTCAGGAGTTTGGCGCACTGGTCCGGGTTGTCGAGGAACTTGCCGCTGATGGGGCTCGTACAGACGGCCCGGTAGAGGCTCGAGTCGAGCGGGACGTGCCGGTAGGTGTCGCGCAGCGTTCGGAACAGAGCGAAGAAGATGGGCATCTGGACCAGGAGGGGCAGGCACCCGGCGAGGGGGTTGATCTTGTTCTCCTGGTAGAAGGCCATCATTTCTTCGTTGAGCTTCGCCTTGTCGTGCTTGTACTTGGCCTGGAGGCGCTTGACCTCGGGCTGCACCATCTGCATCCGGATCATGGACTTGGCCTGCTTGGCGGTCAGCGGATACAGCACCAGCATGATCGTGAACGTCAGGAGGATGATGTCGAGCCCGAAGTTCGGGATGACGTCGTAGTAACGCGCCAGCACCCAGCCGAGGGCATTGAGCGCCGGATCGAAGAATGACATCTCAGGCCTTCACTGCTGAGGCCCCACGCGGAACGCGAGGCGAACGTACGTTCGGTCGGGGGACGGGGTCGACGCCCCCTTCGTGCCAGGGGTGGCACCGGGCCACCCGGCGCAGGGCCAGCCAGGAGCCACGACCGGCGCCGTGGACTTCGAGCGCCTCGAGGGCGTAGGCCGAGCACGAGGGGTAGAAGCGGCAGCGGGGGGGCAGGAACCGGCTGATCGCCCGCCAGCCGCGGATCGGAAGGCCGAGCGCCCGAGCGCCCAGGCCGGGGCGCGGGCTCGTCACGAGGCACTCCGGAGGGCCGTCTGAACGGCCTCGGACAAGGATTTGCTCGTCATGACCCGTGCCTCCGGACCCGCTCCGACCAGGTAGGCCGAGGCCGGGCGCAGCTCCGCAGCGTGCTCACGGACGGCCGCCCGCAGGCGGCGGCGGACCCGGTTGCGACGAACGGCGTCTCCCACCGACCGCCCCACGGCGTAGGCCACTCGGGGTGGGCCATCGCCGACGGAAACCCGGCGCACCCGGATCGGGCCCGCTGAGCTCGGTCGCGCCCGCCCCAGCGCCTCGAAGGTCGCACGGTCGCGGACGCGCCAGATCAGGCCGAGAGCCGCTTGCGGCCCTGGGCCCGGCGGGCCTTGAGCACGGCCCGGCCGCCCTTGGTCTTCATGCGCAGACGGAATCCGTGCGTCTTCTTCCGCTTGCGGTTGTTGGGCTGGAACGTGCGCTTCAACGGTGGCCTCCTGGGGACGGCGCCGGCGTGGATCACCCGAAAGGGGGGTGGGGAAAGCCGCGCCCGAACCGGGTGAGTGTAACGGTCGCGCCGGAACTCGGCACAGCCCGCCCGACTCTTGTGAGCACCGGGACCCGGTGCTACGTTCCCTTCCCCGGTCAAGGGCTCCCAGCCGGGGTGGCGCCCTACCGGGCGTGCGAGCGGAGTCGCCCAACACCCGACCGGAACCGAGCGGCGGAGATCCTCTCCGACCGCCGGTTCTCCACACTTGTGGAAGTGCCTGTGGACAAGCCCGAACCGGCCGCACCCGAGCCCCCGGCTCCGAGCACCGACCCGACAACCCCTGACCCGGGCGTCCCCATGACCGCCGAGGCGGTCTGGGCTGCTGGCGCGACCGAGTTGCGCACCCTGATCGCCGAGGCGACCTGGCGGGCCTGGTTCCAGAGCGTGCGGGCGGTCCGGCTCGACGAAGACGTCCTCGTCCTCGCCGTTCCGAGCACCGTCGCCTGCGAGCGCATCCGCTCGAGCTACCGGGGCCTCCTCGACGACACCCTCCGCGACGTCATGGGCCGCGACATCCACGTGGAGCTCCTTGTCGACACCGGCGAGCGCCCGACCGACCCACCCGAGCTCTTCGACGCCCCGGCTTCCGAAACTCAAGTTTCGCCGGCGTCTCGCACCGAGTCCGTCTGGGCTTCGGGCACGCTCAACCCCAGGTACACCTTCGACCAGTTCGTGATCGGAGCCTCCAACCGGTTTGCCCACGCGGCGGCCCTCTCCGTTGCCGAAGCACCGGCCCAGGCCTACAACCCCCTCTTCATCTACGGTCCGGCCGGGCTCGGAAAGACCCACCTGCTCCACGCCATCGGGCACCACGTGCGGACCATGTTCAACCGGAAGCGGATCCGCTACGTCTCGACCGAGTCGTTCATGAACGACTTTGTCGAGGCCATCCGCGACCGGACCCGGATGCCGGTCTTCAAACGGCGCTACCGGGAGCTCGACCTCCTCCTCATCGACGACATCCAGTTCCTCGAACGGACTCAAGAACTCCAGGAAGAGTTCTTCCACACCTTCAACCAGATCCACTCCGAGGGTGGCCAGATCGTCATCTCCTCCGACCGATCCCCGAAGTCGATCGCCACTCTCGAGGACCGCCTCCGGAGCCGGTTCGAGTGGGGCCTCATTACCGACGTCCAGCCCCCCGAGTTCGAGACCCGCCTCGCCATTTTGCGCAAAAAGGCCGAATCTGAGCACCTCGGTGGCATCCCCGACGAAGTGCTCGGGTTCATCGCTACCCACATCCGGGACAACATCCGAGAGCTCGAGGGCGCCCTCATCCGCGTCGCCGCCTACTCCAGCCTCAACCGGGCGCCGCTCTCCGAAGAGGTGGCCCACAAGGTTCTCGCCGATCTCCTGCCGCCCTCGCAGGCCCGCGAGATCACCTCTGACCTGATCCTCGACGAGACGGCAAAGATGTTTGGCTGGACCATCGACGACCTCTGCGGCAAGAGCCGCCGACGCCCCTTGGTCACCGCCCGCCAGATCGGTATGTACGTGATGCGCGAACTCACCGATTTCAGCTACCCCCGGATCGCCGAGGTCTTCGGCGGCCGCGACCACACGACGGTGATGTACGCCGTCGACAAGATTAAGCAGCAGATGACCGAACGCCACATCATCTTCGAGCAGGTCAATGAGCTGGTCACCCGGGTCCGCCTCGGAACGACCTACTGAGCACCTGAACACGACCATTCCCGCGTGGTGGACAAGCCTGTGGAATCCTGGGGATGACCCCCTCGCTCCGGGGGACAACGAACCCGCACCCGGCGGGACATTTCCTCTCCCTGGGGATGGCGGTGGATATCTGTGGAAATCAATACCCCCTCTGACCTGGGAAAATACCGGTTCATCCACAATCCACAGCCCCTACAACAACATCTAGAGATAAATAGATCTTCTCTGGAAAACCGAATCCCGGCCTATCCGGTCCGGCACGCCCCTCTCAGCGGAGGCCCCGAATGAAGTTCCGAGCCGAACGCGAAGCCCTCGCCGATGCCGTTGCTGCTGCTCAGCGCGCGGTCGCGGCCCGACCCGGGACCCTCGCCGTCTTGGGCGGGCTCAAGGTCGGCCTCTCTGGGGGGACGGTCGAGTTCGTCGGTTCAGATCTCGAGCTCACGATCCGGGTCTCCATTGCTGCTGCGGTGGAGGGCGAGGGCAACGCGATCCTTCCTGCCAAGCTTTTCGGTGATCTGTTGGCGCGTCTCGACGCGGACACGGTGTCCGTCGACTTCCAGGACAACGGCGACGCCAAGATCAGCGCCGGTCGGTTCGAGACCGTGCTGCGCACGCTCTCCGCCGACGACTTCCCGCGCCTATCGGATCCTGGAGCGGGCGGAGTCACGGTGTCGGCCTCGGCGTTCTCCGACGCTCTTCGCCAGGTTGTGCCGGCGGCCTCACGGGATGACTCCAAGCCGATCTTGACTGGGGTGCTGCTCACGTCGCACGACGGGGGCCTGCGTCTCGTGGCCACCGACTCCTACCGGCTCGCGATGCGCGACCTGCCTGGCGTCAGCATGCTCGGCGCCGATCAGCGGGTTCTCGTGAGTGCCAAGGCTTTGGCCGAGGTGCAGCGGATCAAGACCGACGGAGACCTCGAGGTCGTGCTCGAGGAGCGCGAAGTGACGTTCCGACTCGCCGGGACGAGCATCACCAGCCGCCTCATCGACGGACAGTTCCCCGATTATCAGAAACTCATCCCTGACGGATATCCCAATCGGCTCGTGGCCTCGCGCGACGCCCTCGGTGCCGCCGTCGGCCGAGTTCGGCTGGTGGGCCAAGGTCGCGACTCGGCACCGATCACGTTGCGTATGAGTGCCGACGGGGTCGAGTGCAGCGCGATGGCCCAGGACGTCGGTGAGGCAACCGAGTTCGTCGACGGCACCTTCAACGGCGACGAGCTCAAGGTCGCCTTCAACGCCCAGTACCTCCTCGACGGCCTCGAGGCGCTCGGGACCGCCGAGGTGGCGATCGAGACCATCGAGCCGCTCAAGCCCGCGGTGATGCGCAGCGACGCCGCCGAGGGCTTCTTCTACCTCCTGATGCCGGTGCGCATCTCCTGAGACCGGAGTGCATCTCGCCACCCTGGAGCTGCTCGACTTCCGCCGCTACGAGCACCTTTCGTTGACGCTCGCCCCGGGCTCCACCGTGGTCGAGGGCCTCAACGGAGCCGGGAAGACCACGCTCCTCGAAGCCGTGTCCTGGGTGGCACTGGGCCGGTCGTTCCGAGGTGTGCCCGACGCCGCGTTGGTACGACACGGAGCCGAACGGGCCGTTGTCCGGGCGGCGGTCGAAGTGGAGGGGCGGCGCCAGACCCTCGACGCCGAACTTCGGATCGGGGGTCGCAACCGGGTGCTCGTCAACGGACACCCGCTCGGCCGGGCCCGGGACCGCCAAGAGGTCCTGCGGGTCACGATCTTCGCCCCCGACGACCTCGCTCTGGTCAAAGGCGGCCCGGGCGAGCGACGGGACTACCTCGATGACCTCCTGGTCGTGCTGGCCCCGCGGTACGAGGCTGCCCGTGCCGACTACGAACGCGTGCTCAAGCATCGCAACGCCCTTCTGAAGGGGGGCGGCCGTGACGCCGAGGCTGCCGCGACCCTCGACGTGTTCGACGACCAACTCGCCCGCGCCGGTGCCGAGATCGTGCGGGGCCGGCTGCGGCTGGTGGCGCGACTCGCTCCGGGGATCACCGAGGCATCGTCGTACTTCGCCGGCCGGACGGTGTCGGTCAAGGGGACCTACGAGGCCGAGTGGGCCGGCTCGGTCGGCCCCGACCCCGAGACACTCGAGGACGACCTCCGGTCCGCCCTGCGCGCCCTGCGCTCCCGGGAGCTCGACCGGGGCCTCACGCTGGCCGGTCCGCACCGCGACGAATGGCGACTGTCGCTCGACGGCCTCGACACCCGGACCCACGCCTCCCAGGGAGAGCAGCGGAGCCTGGCCCTCGCCCTCAGGCTCACGGGCCACCGGACCTGTACGGAGGTGCTCGGGACACCGCCCGTGCTCCTCCTCGACGACGTCTTCTCCGAGCTCGACGACCGCCGCGCCACCGCCCTGGCGGCGGCGCTGCCGGGCGGTCAGACCTTGATCACGACGGCGAGCCCGCTCCCAGAGTCGGTGGTCACCGACGACCACCGGGTCGTCGTCGCCGGCACGGTGACGGAGCGGAACGGGTGAGCCCGCCTCGCCGGAACGACCGGCGCCGCTTGTCGCGCCCCCGCCTGCCCGGCGAGATGGGGGAGGCCGTCAGCGTCGGGGAGGCCGTGGCCATGATCGGCGAATCCCTGGGTCTCGCGGAACCCCGGGCCTTCGTGGCCGTCACCGAAGCCTGGATCGAGCTCGTCGGCGAGACGATCGCCGGGCACAGTCGTGTCCGGACCATCCGCAACGGCCTGCTCGAGGTCGCCGTCGATTCACCAGCGTGGTCCACGCCGTTGCGCTATCTGGAGGCGGATCTGGTGGAGCGGGCGTCACAGCTCCTCGGCCCCGGCGTCGTGACGGCGATCCGGGTCTCGGTGGAGGCCCCTGGAGCGGCCTCCGCGGACCCGCCCTGAACCGGTGCGAAACCCCACTGAACGACCCGTCGACGGCCCGGTTCCCTGGTAGTTTCTGTGAGGGCTTCGACGGGCGCAATCCGTTGATTTTCCTACGTTTTCCGTCGGATTCTGGCGGCCGGCACCCGAGGAGCACGCGTGGCGTACAACGCCAAGGACATCACCGTCCTGAAGGGCTTGGAGCCCGTCCGCGAACGCCCCGGGATGTACATCGGGAGCACCGGCCTCTCCGGCCTCCATCACCTCGTCTACGAGGTTGTCGACAACGCCGTCGACGAGGCCATGGCGGGCCACTGCGACAAGATCACGGTGACGCTGTTGGTCGGCGGCGGGTGTCGTGTCACCGACAACGGCCGGGGCATCCCGGTCGACAATCACCCCGAGTACCGGGGCAAGTCGGCCGCCGAAGTCGTGCTCACGGTCCTCCACGCCGGCGGCAAGTTCGGCGGGGAGGGCTACAAGATCTCCGGGGGCCTCCACGGCGTGGGCGTGTCGGTGGTCAACGCCCTGTCCAGTCGGCTCGACCTCGAGATCCACCGCAACGGAGCCAAGCACTTCCTCTCTTTTGCCAACGGGGGCAAGCCCCAGGGCAAGCTCGAGAAGAAGGGCACCATCAAGTCGACCGGGACGATGGTCACGTTCTGGCCGGATCCGACCATCTTCGAAGACGTCGAGTTCCGGGCCCAGACGCTCATCGAGCGTCTGCGCGAGATGGCGTTCCTCAACCGAGGCCTCGAGATCCGCTTCCGCGACGAGCGCCCGGAGCCAGCTTTGGAGCAGGTCTTCAAGGCCAACGGCGGCCTCACCGACTTCGTCACCCACCTCAACGCGGCCAAGGAGCCCCTGTTCAAGCGAGTGGTCGCTTTCCAGGAGACCGGTGCCGACTACGACGTCGACATCGCCATGCAGTGGAACACCGGGTACTACGAGGGCATCCACTCGTTCGCCAACAACATCGCCACGACCGAGGGCGGCATGCACGAGGAGGGCTTCCGCAAGGCCCTCACCAACGTGATGAACAAGTACGCCCGGGCCAAAGGGTTGCTCAAGGAGAAAGAAGACAACCTCCTCGGCGAGGACATCCGGGAGGGCCTCACCGCCATCGTCTCGGTGAAGTTGCAGAATCCACAGTTCGAAGGCCAGACCAAGGCCAAGCTCGGCAACACCGAGATGCGCTCGCTGGTGGAGAAGGCCACCAACGAGAAGTTGGCCGACTGGCTCGAACTCCACCCGAGCGAGGCCCGGACCGCGATTCAGAAGGCCACCCAGGCCGCCCGGGCCCGGATGGCTGCCCGTCAGGCCCGCGACCTCACGCGCCGTAAGTCGCTCCTCGAGTCGTCGGCCATGCCCGGCAAGCTCGCCGACTGCTCCTCCCGCCAACCGGAGGAGTGCGAGATCTTCATCGTGGAGGGCGACTCCGCCGGAGGTAGCGCCAAACAGGCCCGCGACCCGCGGGTCCAGGCGATCCTCCCGATCCGCGGCAAGATCCTCAACGTCGAGCGGGCCCGCCTCGACAAGATGCTCAAGAACGAGGAGATCCAGGCCCTGGTCCAAGCGATCGGCGCCGGCCTCGGCGACGAGTTCGATTCGGCAAGGATCCGCTACCACAAGGTCATCCTCATGACCGACGCCGACGTCGACGGCAGCCATATCCGCACGCTGCTCATGACGTTCTTCTACCGACAGCTCCCTGACCTCATGAAGCGCGGGCACGTCTACATCGCGCAACCGCCGCTGTTCCGCGCCGACCTCGGCAAGGAGCGCCACTACCTCAAGGACGAAGCGGCGCTGCGGGCCTTCGAGGGTCAGCACGAAGGCCGCAAGATCGAGGTCAACCGGTTCAAGGGTCTCGGTGAGATGGACTGGCAGGAACTGCGAGAGACCACGATGGACCCCGCCACCCGCAACCTCTTGCGGGTATCGGTCGGGGAAGCCGCGATCGCCGACGAGATCTTCTCCACCCTCATGGGCGACGACGTCGACTCGCGCAAGACCTTCATCCAGCAGAACGCCAAGGACGTGCGATTCATCGACGCCTAGTCGACGACCGCCGCTCCGCCCCCGATCACCCCACCCCACCACGACGAACTCCACGAGGAACCCAGCCGGATGCCCAACGACGGCGTGCAGGAAACGTTCGACACCGCCAACATCGAGCGGGTCGCCATCCAAGAGGAGATGGAGCGCTCCTTCCTGGACTACGCGATGTCGGTCATCACTGCCCGCGCGCTCCCCGACGTTCGCGACGGGCTCAAGCCTGTCCATCGACGCATCCTCTACGCGATGTACGAGGCCGGCACCCGGCCCGACCGCAAGCATCGCAAGTCCGCCCAGACGGTCGGCGACGTCATGGCCCGGTACCACCCGCACGGGGACTCGGCCATCTACGACGCCATGGCCCGGATGGCCCAAAGCTTCTCTCTGCGCTACCCACTGGTCGACGGCCACGGGAACTTCGGATCCCCCGACCCGAACGACCGTCCGGCGGCCTCCCGCTACACCGAGGCCCGGTTGGCCGCGTTGGCCATGCAGCTCATCGGGGAGATCGACGAAGACACCGTCGACTTCGTCTCGACCTACGACGGCGAGAACGAGGAGCCGACTGTTCTGCCAGCCCGGTTTCCCAACCTGTTGGTCAACGGTGGCGGCGGCATTGCGGTCGGGATGGCCACGAACATTCCTCCCCACAACCTGCGTGAGATCATCGACGCCACGGTCCACCTCATCGATCACCCCGACGCCACGGTCGAGGATCTCATGGGGATCGTCACCGGACCCGACTTCCCGACGGGGGCGATGATCCTCGGCCGGGAGGGACTGCGGGACGCCTACCGGACCGGACGCGGCTCGATCAAGATGCGCGCCGTCGCAACGATCGAAGACGTCAAGAACGCCCAGCGGATCGTGGTCACCGAGGTTCCGTACCAGACGTCGGTCGAGGTCATCGGCCAAAAAATCGCCGAACTCGTCAACGACCGCAAGGTCGAGGGAATCCGCGACGTTCGCAACGAATCAGCCGGGAACCGCAACCGGCTCGTGATCGAGCTCAAGCGTGACGCCAACGCCAACGTGGTGCTCAACCAGCTCTACAAGTTCACGCCCATGCAGACCTCGTTCGCCGCGAACATGCTGGCCCTGGTCGACGGGGTCCCGAAGATCCTGTCCCTGCGTGACGCCCTGAAGCACTACGTCAACCACCAGGAAGTCGTGGTGACCCGCCGCACCGAGTACCGCCTGCGGCGGGCCCGGGACCGCGCGCACATCGTCGAGGGCCTGGTGAAGGCGCTCGACATGATCGACGCCATTATCGCCCTGATCCGGGGTGCGGCCGACGTCGAGACCGCCCGGACCGGTCTGATGGCGACGCCGTTCGAGTTCTCGGAGATCCAGGCCAACTACATCCTCGACATGCAGTTGCGGCGCCTCACGCAACTCGAGGGGAAGAAGCTCCGCGACGAGCTGGTCGAGCTCCAGGAGACGATCAAAGAACTCGAGAGCATCCTCGCCTCCAAGCCGAAGCTGTTTGGCGTCATCAAGGACGAGCTCGGCGAGGTGCGCGAGAAGTTCGGCGACGACCGTCGGACCCAGCTCACCAACGACTCAGCCGACATCGACGTCCTCGACCTCATCGACGACGAAGAGATCGTCGTGGTGCTCACGCACAAGGGGTACATCAAGACCGTTGCCTCCGACGCGTTCCGGCGCCAGGGTCGCGGCGGTCGGGGCGTGCGCGGCAGCCGGACCAAGGACGACGACCACGTCGAACATCTGTTGATGA
This sequence comes from Actinomycetes bacterium, assembly GCA_037142235.1. Taxonomy (GTDB): domain Bacteria; phylum Actinomycetota; class Acidimicrobiia; order IMCC26256; family PALSA-555; genus CAIUKV01. The sequence continues at coordinate 23,656 of JBAXBB010000019.1, read as the reverse complement.
CGACAGCCCACTCGTACCTGCTGCTCTTCTCGAACCGCGGGCGCGTATACCGCGTCCGGGCCCACGAGATCCCCATGAAGGAGCGCACGGCCCGCGGCCTTGCGCTCGTCAACCTCATCCCCCTCGACCAGGACGAGCGCATCCAGGCGGTCATCGACACCCGTTCCTATGAAGACGGGCAGTACCTCTTCTTCGCGACCCGGAAGGGCACGGTCAAGAAGACCAAGATGATGGAGTACGACTCGGCGCTCCGCAACGGGCTGATCGCCATCAATCTGGCCAAGGGCGATGAACTGGTCAAGGTCGTGCAGAGCACCGGCGACGACGACATCTTCATGGTGTCGCTCAAGGGTCAGACCATCCGGTTCTCCGAGGCCGGGGTCCGCCCCACTGGGCGGGCGACGGCCGGAGTGCGTGGCATGAAGCTCCGCGAGGGAGACGAAGTCGTCAGTTGCGACGTGGCCCAGGACGGTTCCGTCATGTTGTTCGTCAGTGCCAGCGGGCACGGCAAGCGCACCAAGCTCAGCCACTTCCCGCGCAAGGGCCGGGCCGGACTCGGGGTCCGGGGTATGAAGATCCCCGAGTCCCGGGGGGCCGTGGTGGCGGCCTTCCTGGTGGCCCCGGACGACGAGATCCTGGTGTTCTCGTCGAGCGGCAATATCATCCGGATGTTTGCCAAGGAGATCTCCTCCCAAGGGCGGGACGCGACCGGGGTCCGGGTCGCCCGTGTGGACGCGGGGGAGTCGGTCGTGGCGGCGGCACCGGTGCTCGAAGGCGATTCGGGAGAGGACGCTGAAGGGTCATGAGCAGCCCCCTCACCCCGCCGCCGCGGGCGCGGCGCGGCACTCCTACCGACGATCTCGGCGGCGACCCCGTCCCGGCGACGCTGGGCGGCGCGACGTTCGCCCGGGGGAGCGGCGCTCCGGCGGATACAGGGGTCGTCGAGCCCGGCGCGTTCGACGACCTCGGAGTGGACGAGCCGGCGCGTCCACGGGCAGAGCGTGGTGGCAAGCACCGGGCGGCTGCAGCCCGCCGCCCCGAGCGCCGGTTTCGCCAGACGATCGTGAAGTTCGACCTCTGGTCGGTCACCAAGATGGCGCTGTGCTTCTACTCGAGCGCCATGGCGGTCTTCGTGGTGGCGCTGATCGCGCTCTGGGTAGTGGCCGACTCTGCCGGGGTCATCAAGAGCGTGGAGAAGTTCGTCGGCGACCTGTTCTCGTCGAAGAACTTCACGTTCCTGTCGGGTCAGGTGCTGCGGGGGGCCGTGCTCGTGTGCGTGGTCCTGGTGGCCCTGCTGACGGTGATCACGATCGTGGGGGCGTCGTTCTACAACATCTTTGCTGAACTCTTCGGCGGGGTCGAGGTCGTCATCCGCGAGGAAGAGCACCCGGTTCGTGGGTGACGACGTGGGTGGGGTCCCCGGCCGCCGGGTAATCTCGCATCCCGCCATCGCGGGGCTATAGCTCAGTCGGTTAGAGCGCATCCCTGATAAGGATGAGGTCGCTGGTTCGATTCCAGCTAGCCCCACCATGAGGAATCTCCGCCGAGGCCTGCTGGTGGCGGGTATGGCCATCGTGGCCGGGGTCGTCGTCCGGGCCCGGGGTGGCACTCCGATCGTGCCGACCGGTGGCGGATGGCGCCCCCTCGCCGGCCCGGATCTCCGGTGAGCACGTTCCTGCTGGTCGGCACCGGCGAAGTGGCCATCCGGGCCGCCCGGCAGCTGGTCGACACGCCCGGCTGCGACCACCTCCTGATCGCTTCCCGGGAGCCGGAGCGCGCCCGCGACCTGGCGGCGTCGCTCCACGCGGGGGCCACGGGGCTCGACCACGGCGACGTCCGGCTTCCCGACGGCCTCGACGCGGTGGTCGTCGGCACCCACGGAGCGCGTGCTCGTGAATGGACCCGGGCCGCGGTGGAGGTGGGGGTCGCGGTGGCGACCACCCGCGACGCGGGCCTGACCGAGATCGACCCCGCCGCACGTGCCAACGACGTCGCAGTGGTGACCGGAGCGTCGATGTGCCCGGGCCTGAGTGACGTCCTGGCCGCCCACGCCGCCGCGCTCTTCTCCCGGGTCGACGAGGTCCACGTGGCCCGGGCCGGCGCGGCCGGCCCGGCGTGCGTCGACGAGGTCCGGGTGGCCCGGAAGGAGGTTCCGGGCGAGTGGCGAGGTGGTGAGTGGCGAGCCGATCGGATCTTCGGTCCGGAGCTGGTGTGGTTCCCCGAGCCCGTGGGGCAGCGCGAATGCCACCTCGTGACCGCGGGAGTGGCGGCGACCGTCGCCACGGTGCCCACCGCTCGCCTGGTGACCGTCCGGCTCTGCGGCGCTCCGTCCACGAGTTGGCTCTCCACCCGGGTGCGGCGTAACCCGGTCGACGCCGGGTGGGGTGCCGTACGGATCGAGGTGCGAGGCTTGGTCGACGACGGGATCCGTTCCGTGGTCTACGGAGCGGTCGACCGCACCGCGGTGGTGGCCGGCGCGGTCCTGGCCACCACGGCCCTCGGACTGGCGGGGGTCCTCGGTGCGGTCGTGACCCCGGAATCCGGGGTCCGCGCGCTCGGGGAGGTGGTGGTGCCCGTGCCGTTCCTCCAGGAGCTGGCGACCCGCGGGGTGCGCGCTGCGGCGTTCGAGGGCGTGATGCCCGCGGCCTGACTGCTCGGTGCCCGGCTCAAGTCCTGACCCCCGTCTGCCGAAAGCCTGGCCATGAGCGAACCCCGTTTCCGGCGCCGGGTGCACACCGTCGTCTCGATCACCGCCCTGGTGGTGCTCGTGGGCGCGACGTGCGTCGCCGGGACCGCGTCGGCCGCGGTTGCCGCGACGGCCCCTCCGGCGGTCAGCGCCCCGTCGCCGGGAACCGGGTTCGGGGGCCCCGGCCCCGAGGCCGCAGCCCCCGCGGCCCCGCTCACGTTCTCGGGACGGACCTGGCGGGTCAAGACCAGCACCAGGGGGGTCGGCCCGGGCCCCAATGTCTTCTCGGCGGCGAACGTGAGCGTGGATCCGGTCGGTCGGCTCCACCTGGCGATCTCCCGGACCACCCGCGGCTGGTCGTGTGCCGAGGTCTGGCTCGACCAGTCGCTCGGATACGGAACCTACGAGTGGCAATTGGCCAGCGACGTCTCGGCCCTCGACGCCAGCGCGGTTCTCGGCCTGTTCACCTGGAGCGACGCGCCGGACTACAACCACCGCGAGATCGACTTCGAGGCGTCGCGGTGGGGCGTGCCCAACGACCCGACCAACGCCCAGTGGGTCGTGCAGCCCTTCGACGCCCCGGGGAACCTCACCCGCTGGACCATCGGCCGGACGGTGCCGAGCGTCGTCCGCTTCACCTGGAGCCGCTCAGGGATCACCTTCGAAGCCCTGGCCGGCGGGGTCGTGGTGAGCCGCCGCGTGTCGTCGGGGGCCGCGAACCCTTTGCCGGGCGGCGAGCAGGCCCACATGAACCTCTGGCTGTACCAGGGCCACGCCCCGCGGAACGGCCAACCGCTCGAGGTCGTCGTGGACCGGTTCACCTACCGCCCGCTGCCCTGAGGGTTCCCGACGCCCAGCGGCCCAGCCCGGGAACCGAGCACGCCGGCTCCTTGACCTGGGCCCTGGGCGTGGCGTAGCAATGCGCCATCGGTGGAGCGTCGAGGAGGACGAGGTGGAAGAGCAAGCGGCGTTGGACCTGGTCCGGCGGGCGATCGCGGTCGCGCGCGCCCAGTGGCCGGAGATGGCCGACACCTCGATGGAGGTGCCGCTCGACTACTTCCGCGACCCCGACCTCGCGGCGCGCGAGCGCGAGGTCTACGAGACGACGCCACTGGCGCTCATCGCGTCTTCGGAGATTGCCGCACCCCACGACTTCCTCGTGCGCAACGCCGTGGGGCGGTCGGTGCTCTTGACCCGCGACGGTGACGGCTCGGCTCGGGCGTTCCTCAACGTGTGCCGCCACCGCGGGGCCGAGGTGGCGAGTGGGTGCGGCAACGCGCGGCGGCTCCAGTGCCCCTACCACGACTGGGTCTACGACTCGTCCGGGGCTCTGGTCGGCATGCCGCTGCGCGATCGGTACGACGATCTCGACCTCGGCGACTACGGGCTGGTGGAGTTGCCGTGCGAGGAGCGTCACGGCTTCGTGTGGGTCGTGCTCCGCCGGGACCACCCGATCGACGTCGCGGCGCACCTGGGTGCCCTCGACGCGGAGATCGGCGATCTCGGGTGTGATCGCATGACGTATCACGCGTCGCACGCCGAGGCGCGGTTGGAACTGAACTGGAAGGGCGTGGCGGAGGGCCTCCTCGAAGGGCTCCACGTTCCCTTCGTGCACGCCGACACGTTCAACCTGAACCCCCAGGCCTTCAACGTCGACGTGGCGTTCTCCGACGCGATCGGCCCGCACATCCGCTGGGGCCTGCCGTTCTTCGGGAAGGAGGAGGCCGAGCGCCTCGCGACCGTCCCCGAGAGTGAGTGGAAGCCGGCCGAGATGATCGGCTGCATCTGGTTCGTCTGGCCCGGCCTGCTGCTGGCCAACGAGCTCTACGGCGTGATCTACGCCGACCTCACGCCCGGCGCCACCACCGAGGAGTCGTTCATGCGCTACGGGTGGTTGAGCCCCGTCACCGAACCGCCTGAGGGCATGCCCACCCCGGCGGAGATGGCTGACCGGGCGGCCTACGCCGTCACCCAGGACCAGGCGGTGTGGGCCGGGGTCGGTCGCGGGTTGGCGACGGGGCAGCATCCGCGGGAGTTGATCGGCCGCAACGAGCGTGCGGTGCAACTCTTCCACGAGGTCGTGGCCGACCGGACCGGGTACGCCGGTCTCCGCCGCGTCGGGCAGGACACCTGATCCCGAGCCCCGCCGGGCCCCGACCCAAGAGCGATCCTGGTCGCAGAAACCGCACGAACTACGCTCCTGAGGCACGGGGACGTAGCTCAGCTGGCTAGAGCACCTGCTTTGCAAGCAGGGGGTCGTGGGTTCGAGTCCCATCGTCTCCACCCGAAATCCGAGCCGTCCGGTTCGGCATCGGCGACCGAGAGGAACACCATGCCGTACCTGCTCACCCACTTCTGGCCGGGCGCGACCGAGGAGCACTACCGGGCCGAGGTCGCTGCGGTGCACCCGTCGGCCACCACCCTGCCGGCGGGCCAGCTCCACCACTACGCCGGGCGGGCCGAGGGCGGCATCTTGATCACGGTGCTCTGGGATTCGAAGGAGTCGTGCGACCGGTTCGTCCAGGAGGTCCTGCTCCCGGCCCAGCCGGTCGAGGGTGGCTTTCCGAACCCGGTCGTGGAGTACGCCGCCGAGCTGATCAACGACGTCGTCGCCTGACCCGGCCACCGCAGCGGGCCGGACCTGGTGGTTTCTCGTGGTCGTGACCATCTTCGGCGTGTGCGCCGTCACCTTCATGATGACGATGTACGCCCTGGAGCGCCGGGGCAACGGGTTCGTGCTGGCGTTCGCCTTGGGGTGTGTGCTCTCCAGCGCCTACGGCTTTCTCGTGGGGGCCTGGCCGTTCGGCGTGGTGGAGCTCGTCTGGGCCGCCGTCGCAGTCCGACGCTGGCGCCAGGGCGCCCGTTCCTGAGGGATCGCGGCGACCCGGATCGGTGGGGAGAGGGTGGGCGCGGTAGGTTCCGCTCTGCACCCTCCTCCGCCGAAAGGTGACGCCATGGCTGCTGACGAACTGCGCGGGACCCCCACCGACGGTCCGGAGGTCATCGAGGATCATGATGTCGACCTGACGGGAGACGGCATCCCCGATGGTCACGTCACCATCGAGGTCGAGCGGATCGACATCGACGGCGACGGCACTCCCGACATCGTCGTGCTGACCGAGACCACCACCGTCGACATGACCGGCGACGGCTCGATCGACGGCACCGAGATCACCGAGGCGGTGATGATGGACCTCGACGGCGACGGCACTGCCGACTCGATCACCATCACCCGGACCACGCTGGTCGACGTCGACGGCGACGGCATCCCCGACGTGGCGGAGGTCGAGGAGATCGACCTCAGTGGTTTTCCCGAGCCGGGCTCGGGTCGCGCTGCTGACTGACCGTCAGGAGCCGGAGTCGTCGGGGAGCAGGGCGAGGAGCTGCTCACGTCGAGCCCGGCGGAGCCGCTGAGAAGCCTCCTGCGAGCCGAGGGCGATCGCCTGGTCGATGATCATGCGGGTCAGGACCCGGTACTGGTCGTCGCCGTAGGAGAACTGCGAGTCGTCGACGGCCGGGTTGCGCAACCACTGCAGGATCAGGGCGTTCCCCAACTCGCCGAAAGCGGGCAGGATCGCGGCGTAGGCGAGACGCTCCGAGGGAAGCCCGGCGCCCACGGTGGCCAGGGCGGGCTGATCGGCCGGCAGGTAGACGAGCACCATCTCGGCCCCAGCCGCCCGGAGCTGGTCAAGGATGTGGTCGAGTTCGACGAGGAGGTCGGCCCCGACCGTGGTGACGGTGATCACCCCGGCCTGCTTGTTGGCGTCGTAGGACGAGCCGATCACCGAGGTGGTGGGCACCTCCAACCCGGACTGTGGCTCCCCGATCGCGAGTGGGTACTCGGTGGCGCCGAGGACGTGGCGGGCGATCTCCTGGTACCGGGTCGGGATCGAGAGGGTCGCCGGCTCCAGCGGTGCGTACGTCTGGAACGTCACTCCGTAGGACATGCGGTGGTCGATCATGCCGTCGGTGAACCCGACCTGCTGGACCGGCCCGGCGGCGTCGAGGAACATGCCCATCACGTAGGACCCCCGCCCGAGCGCGAGGCGTTGGGTGACGCCGTGGGTGAGGACCGGTCGCGACATCACCGAGCGGATGCCCAGTTCCTCGGAGCGGCCCTGGTTGATCGCGAACAGCTGGAGCATGAGGTTGCGCCCGCGGAAGCGCGGGTCGGTGACCGCCCCCCCGCTCTCGACCACACCGTCGGCTACGAACGACATCCCGTGGTGCGCGGCGATCTCGCCGTCGGGGGTGACCGCCACCGCCCCGATCCGCTTGCCCGACTCGACCGCGGCCGCGATCCGGTCGGGGAAGTACATGTCCTGGACGGCGTAGGTCCAGCCGTAGCACCGGAAGATGCAGCGGGTGAGGGCGAAGGCGTCGTCGGGTTCGAGGCGCCGGAGTTCGACCGGCTCCTCGCTGATCGGGGCGTCCTCGGGGATGATCTCGAGGCCCTCGTCGTCGAGGATGCGACCGTGCTGGGGCAGGGGGACCCGGGCCACCAGGAGGTTGCCGTGACCGTCGATCCCACCGTGGGCGGCGGTGGCGAGGCCGAGCTCGACCAGGGCCAGGACCGCGGGGGGCGGGGCGTTCACCGGCTCGCCCTGGTCACGGAGCTCCATCGACAGCTCGGTGCCGTCGACCCCGATGGCGAGGTGCAACTCGGCGTCGGGGGTGGCCACCGTGTGGCGCTTGCGGGCGTCCTGGGCGAAGAGCCGCACCACGAGGGCGGCGGCTTCGGCACCCCCACCGTGCTGGGTGGCGGTGGCTCGGGCGGTCTCGGCGAGCACGGCGATGCCGATGTCGTCGGTGGGGGCGGAGATGTGGATCATGCTCTCCTCACGAGGAACGTAGCGGTGGCCCGGCTGACCGGCTCACCGGCGGGGTCGAGCACCTCGGACGCGACGTACGCCACCGACCGGGTGACCCGGACCACCTCGCCGCGGACCCGGAGGCCGTCGCCGGCGCTGGCCGAACGGATGATCTGGTACTGCAGGTCGAGGGTTGTGCCCCGGTCGCCCCGCTCGAGCGCGCTGTTGGTAGCGAAGTTCATGGCGGCGTCGTGGATCGCGCCGAAGACGCCTCCCTGAACTACGCCGGCGGGGTTGCAGGCGAGGGCCGTGGGGACCCACCCCGCCTCGGCCCAGCCCTCGCCGTATCCTTCGAACGACACGCCGAGCTCCGCGAGCAGGGGCATTCCACCGTCGCCCAGCGAGCGGTCGAGGTTCCGTGGCATCAGGCGCGGCCGTCGTCGGGGAGGAGGGCGAGCAGCTGCTCGAGGCGGGCGCGGCGTAGGCGCAGTGCGGTCTCCTGGTCGCCGAGCTCGGTGGCCTGGGTGACGATCATGTGGGTGAGGTTGCGGAACTGGTCGTCGCCGTACACGAACGGCGAGTCGTCGACCGCCGGGTTGCGCAACCACTGCAGGACGAGCGCGTTGCCGAGTTCGCCGTACACGGGGAGCAGAGCCGCGTACGCGAGCTGGAGCGACGGCAGGCCGGCCCCGACCGTGGCCAGCGCGGGCTGGTCGGCGGGGAGGTACACGAGGATCATCTCGGCGCCGGCATGGCGGAACTGACCGAGAATGCCGTCGAGCGTTGTGACGAGGTCGTCGCCCACGACCAGGACCTTCACGACCCCCGCCTGCTTGAGCGCGTCGTACGACGAGGTGACGACGGAACGGTCCGGAACCTCGGTGCCGGCCTGGGGCTCGGCGATCGACAGGGGGAACGGCGAGTTGCCCAGCACGTAGCGGGCGATCTCCTGGTAACGGGTCGGGATCCAGATCGAGGCCGGCTCGACGGGGTCGAGGGTCCGGTAGGCGATGCCGTACGACATGCGGTAGTCGATGAGCCCGTCGGTGAACCCGACCTGCTGGACCGGCCCGGCGGCATCGAGGAACATGCCCATGACGGACGAGCCACCTTCGATCGCAGCCTTCTGGGTGACCGGGTGGGTCAGGACGGCCCGACCCATCGTGGCGTGCACCCCGAGGGCGCGGAGGTCGTGGATCCCACCGACCTGGCGCATGAGCCCGCGGCCCCGGAAGCGCGGGTCGGTGACGGCCACGCCGCCCTCCACCACGCCGTCGGCGACGAACGCGTATCCGGTGTGGGCCACCACCTCGCCGTCGGGGGTGATGGCGATCCCGCCGATCCGCTTGCCCGACTCGACGGCGGCGGCGATCCGGTCGGGGAAGTACATGTCTTGGACCGCGTACGTCCATCCGTAACAGCGGAAGATGCACTTGGTCAGTTCGAAGGCGTCGTCGGGGCCCAGCGTGCGGATCTCGACGGGCACGTCGCTCTCGAGCGCGTCATCGGTCAGCACCTCGAGATCGGCGTCGTCGAGGATCCGGCCGTGGGTCGGGAGGGGGACCCGGGCCACGACGACGTTGCCGCGCCCGTCGATGCCACCTTCGGCACCGGTGGCGAGACCGAGTTCGACCAGGGCCAGCACCGCGGGCGGAGGCGCGTTCACGGGCTCGCCCGAGTCGTGGAGCTCGAGGGCCAGTTCGGTGCCGTCGATGCCGACCGACAGGTGCAGTTCGGCGTCGGGGGTGGCGACCGTGTGGCGCCGCCGGGCGTCTTGGGCCAGGAGCCGCACGACCAGGGCCGCGGCTTCCGCGCCACCGCCCTCGTGTGCCGCCACGGCGCCGGCGCACTCGGCCAAGACCCGGATGCCCAGGTCGTCGATCGGGGCTGAAATGTTGATCATCGGGGTTCAGCGTAGGCGTGCCGTGCGATCCGGACCCGGCCGAGGGCTAGCGTCGGGGGGTGCCGCTGCTTGCCGTCTCCACCCTGGGTTGGATCGTCCGGGTCGTGCTCGGCCTGTTGGCCGTCGTGGGGATCTACGTGATGGGTGCCGGGATGCTGGCGAAGTTCAAGATCGCCCCGCCCGCCGCACCCGACCCCGAGTCCGTCGTGCCGGTGGACTTCCGTTTCCGCTGCATCGTCTGCGGCGCCGAGGTCACGATGACCGCCGCCAACGCCGAAGCCGACGTCGAGGCCCCCCGGCACTGCCGGGAGGACATGGTCCTGGTGGCCGACCTGTCCTGACCGGCTCACCCGCCGTTCTCCACAGATTGTGGAAAACCCTGTGCAGAGTTACACGCGTGTCGTTCCTCCAGGCGAATGGGCCGGAGGTGGCGGTGCCCGCGGGTCAGCGCAGTTGGGTCGACATCACGAAGCCCCCGACGAGCAGGGCGAGCCCGAGCACCAAGTCGGAGTTCTGGGCGGTGCCTCCCGGGAGGAGGCCCAGGTAGTTCGCCATGATCACCACGAGCCCGAGCCCGAGGAAGGTGAACATCGCCACCGGCACCCAGAGCCGGCTGGGGCGCTTGTCGGTGTTGGGCTTCTTGGGGGTCAGCCGGTTCGAGCCCGGTGCGGGCCGAGCCGACGCGCCCTTCCGGTTGCCCTTGGGCGTGGTGCGGGAGCTGGTGCCGTGACGAGCCACGGCGGGATGGTATCGAACTCCGGGGCCACCCGGGGCCCGGGGCGGTTACCGTGCACGACGTGGCCGCCCGGGTGCTGGTGATCGACAACTACGACTCGTTCGTCTACAACCTCGTCCAGTACCTGGGGGAACTCGGGGCGGAGCCGGTGGTCCACCGCCACGACGAACGATCCCTCGACGAGCTCGTCGACCTGGCACCCGACGCCGTGCTGGTGTCGCCCGGACCGGGCCGGCCCGAGGACGCCGGCGTGTCGTCGGCCGCCATCCGCCGGTTCGGCGAGGACGGCGTGCCGGTGCTCGGGGTGTGCCTCGGGCACCAGGCCATCGGCGCGGTCTACGGCGGATCGGTGGTGCGGGCCCCGACGGTGATGCACGGCAAGACCTCCACCATCACGCACGACGGTCGAGGGGTCTTCGCGGGGCTGCCCGATCCGTTCACCGCCACCCGGTACCACTCCCTCGTGGTGGAGCGGTCGAGCGTGCCCGAGGTCCTCGAGATCAGCGCCGAGACCGACGACGGCCTGGTCATGGGTCTGCGCCACCGCGAGTTCCCGATCGAGGGCGTGCAGTTCCACCCCGAGTCGATCCTCACCGAGTCGGGTCACGACCTCCTCGCGAACTTCCTGGCCTTCACCCGCGCTTGATCCGAACGGTCCGGCCGCCTCACGGTAAGCGGGCCCGGGACCCCGCGATCCGGGCGAGTCCGTCGGCGACGAGCGACGCCAGTGCCTCGGGGTCGAGGTCCGCGACCGGCGCGGGCCCGTCCCGCAGTCGCGCCATCACCGCGCCCCGTCGCTGGCGGAACGAGCCCTCGAACCGGGCCTGACGGGTGCGCACCTCCCCCTCCAGCGGACCGCGAATCGTGCACCGCGTCGCCAGCGGACACCTCCCGCAGTCGGGATCGCGCGGCCGGCACACCAGTGCGCCCACGTCCATGAGCGCGAGGAGTCGGTCCCGACCCCGGAGCGGAGCCCCCACCTCGACCATGACCGCCTCGGCGGCGGCGTCGGTCAACGTGCGACCCACCACCCGTTGAAGGACCCGGCGGATGTTCACGTCGATGGCGGCCACGTCGGCGGCGTCGGCCTGCGCGCGTACCGCCGCCGCGGTGTACCGCCCCACCCCGGGCAGGACCCGGAGGTCGTCGGGCCAACCGTCTCGCTCGATCAGGACGGCGGCGTCGAACAGGCGTCGGGCCCGACGCGGGTAGCCGAGGCGCCCCCACGCGCGGATCACCGCCGCGGGACCAGCGGCGGCCATGGCCGCGGGCGTGGGGAACGCGTCCGAGAACGCCGGCCAGACGACCGCGACCCTCGACACCTGGGTCTGGTGGAGCATCACCTCCGAGACCAGGACCAGCCAGCGGTCGCGGGTTCCCCGCCACGCGAGGTCGTGGCGCCCCTGGAGCGAGTACCAGGTGCGCAGTGAAGGTGGCCGGCCCACCGCGCCGTCAGGAGCCGATCGTGATGGTGACGGTCCCGCCTTTGCCCAACTTGCCGCCGGTCGGGGCCTGCGCGACCACCTTGCCGACCGATCCGGGCGATGGGGTGAAGTTGACCACCACGTTGAACCCGGCGGCAAGGAGCTCATTGGTCGCCCCGGTCTGCGTCTGGCCGATGACCGACGGAACGTCGATCTCGGACGGCCCGGTCGAGACCACGACGTTGACCGCGGCGCCCTTGTTGACGCGGGTGCCACCGGCGGGGTCGGTGCTGATCACGGTGTCTTTGGCTACGGAGTCGCTCGGGGCCTCGGTCACATTCGCCGTGAGTCCGATGAAGGCGATGATGTTGACTGCATCGGTCCGCGACTTGCCGCGCAGCTCCGGGAGATCGACCCCCGGGACCGCGGCGACCTGCAGCGTCACCGTCGAACCCTTGGCGACCTTCGTCTTGGCGGGCGGGTCCGAGCCGAGCACGGTGCCCGGGGTCTTGTCGGAGTCGACGTTGGCGCGGGTGACGGTGATGCCGATCCGCTGGAGCGTTCCCGACGCAGTGTCGAAGTTCTGGCCGGCCACGTCGGGGAGCGTCACCTCGGCGCCACTGACGGTCAGGACGATCGCCGACTGCTTCTCCGCCAGGCGTCCGGCGCTGGGATTCTGTGCGATCACGGTGCCGGGAGCCTGTGTGCTCGTCTCGTCATCGAGCCGCGTCACCTTGAAGCCGGCGTTGGTGAGCGTGGCGGCCGCCGGCTCGTACTGCTGCCCGATCACCGACGGCACCTCGGCCGTGGGCCGCGCGACGCTCTTGTTGCCCGAGCCGCTGCTCACGAGGAGGAACACCACGACCACACCGAGCAGCCCCAAGCCGAGGATCGCCGCGAGGATCCCGCCCCACTGCCGACGGGGCGGCGCGGACGGGGGCAGCACGTTCTGGGCGACGGCCGCGGCGACGGTGGGCGGCTGGGCGCCGACTCCCGGGTCGACGGTGACGCCGGGCTCGTAGGCGAAGGTCAGCGGTCGTCCGCGGGCGAAGTCGACGAGGTCGACGCGCAGCTCCTCGGCCGACTGGTAGCGGACTGCGATCTCCTTGGTCAACGCCGCATTGACGATCGACTCGAGCTGGGCCGGCACGTCAGGCACGCGGCTGCTCATCGGAGGCGGCACTTCTCGCACGTGCTTCATGGCGATCGCCACGGGGGTCTCGCCGGTGAAGGGCGCGGCTCCGGTCAGCATCTCGTAGAGCACCACGCCCAGCGAGTAGACGTCGGAGCGTCCGTCGACGGGGTGTCCCTGGGCCTGCTCCGGCGAGAAGTACGCCGCCGTCCCCATGACCAGCCCGGTGTCGGTCAGGCCCTGGTTGGCGTCGAACTGATTGGCGGCGATGCCGAAGTCGGTGAGTTTGACCTGCCCGGTGGCGGTGATCAGGACGTTTCCAGGCTTCACGTCGCGGTGGATGACCCCGTGTCGGTGGGCCACGGCCAGGGCGTCGGCGAGCTCGGCTGCGATGCGGGCCGCCACGACGCCGGGCAGGGGGCCTTCGGTGCGGATGATGTCGCGGAGGGAGTTGCCTTCCACGTACTCCATCACGATGTAGTAGGTGCCGTGCTCCTGGCCCCAGTCGTAGACGTCGGCGATGTTGGGATGGTTGAGCGCCGCGGCGTTCTGGGCCTCTCGACGGAACCGCTCGACGAAGCTCGGATCGCGGGCGTACTCGGAGAAGAGGATCTTGACCGCGACGGGTCGCTGGAGTTGCCGGTCGACGGCGAGATAGACGTCGGCCATGCCGCCGCGGGCGATCTCCCGCTGGATCTCGTATCGCGCCGCGAAGACATCGCCGATGTTCGCCATTCGGCGACGAAGGTACCGTCGAACGGGCAGCCGGAGTGGGCATGGTCGAGCCCCGGCGACCCGGCCCGATCCCTAGGGTGCGAGCGCGGCCCCGAGCACGGCCGCGGCGATCGGAGCGGCGACCGCGCCACCGGTGGCCTCACTCCCGACCGATCCTCCGCTCTCCACGATCACCGCCACCGCGTAGCGGGGAGCGTCGGCAGGGGCGAAGCCCACGAACCAGGCGTGGGGAGCCCCGCCGTCGTGTTGGGCGGTGCCGGTCTTGCCCGCCACCGCCACCCCGGCGATCTGGGCCCGGGACCCGGTCCCCCGGTCGACCACGGCCCGCATCATGGCGGTCAGGGCCTGCGCCGTGGCCGGCGTCATGGAAGTTTTCCATGGCGTTGGACCGAAACGCTTCACGACACGACCGTCGACGGCGCGGAGCTCGGCCGCGGCGTGCGGTGCGAGCATGACCCCACCGTTGGCCACGGCCTGGGCGACCAGCGCCATCTGCAGGGGTGTCGCGGTGACCGGACCCTGGCCGATGCCGGCGTAGGCGTATTGGGGAGTATCGGTCCGGAAGTCGACTCCTTCGAGCCCGGTGCTGCGGACCGCTCCCGGATCCACGTCGAGCGGCGCCGCCGCGGATCCGAACCCGAAGCCATCGAGGCCAGGCGGGAAGCGCTCGCCGAGCTCGAGACCCATCTTCCCGAACGTCACGTTGCACGACACCACGAAACTCTCGAACACGGTGCCGCCACAGGTGGAGCCGCCGAAGTTCTTGAGGGTGTTGGACGTCAGGGGGAGCGTGAGAGCACCGAGGGTCGGATACACGGTGGTGGGAGTGGCGGTTCCGGCGTCGAAGGCCACTGCGCTGGTGACGATCTTGAACGTGGAGCCCGGCGGGTAGATCTCCCGGAACGCCCGGGCCAGGCTCGGGTGGACCGGGTTCGCGTTGAGCAGAGTGAAGTAATCGGTGACGGTCTTGGTGTCGTGGCCGGCGAGGGGCTGGGGGTCGAACGTGGGGTTGGAGTAGAGGGCGACCACCCCGCCGGTGTGCACGTCGAGCACGACGACCGAGCCTTGCTGGTCGCCGAGGGCGGCCGCGGCCACCTTTTGGACCGCCGCCCGCATCGCCAGGACCACGGTCCCGGTGGTCTCCTTCGCCTGCAGCAGGTCACCGAGGCTCCGCAGTTCGGGAGTCCGACCGGCGAGGACGTCGTTGTAGGTGCGCTCGATGCCGGCGTTGCCGACCACGTAGGACTGGTAGCCGACCGCCTGAGCGGTGAGCCCGGCGAGGGGGTACTCCCGCTGGTAGGCGAACTGGGTGCCGTCGTGGACCCGCCGCGATCGCGCGAGCACCGTGCCGTCGGCGGTGACGATCCGTCCCCGCGGGCGATTGATGTCGCGCAGGACCGACCGGAGATTGCGAGGGTCGTGGTCGAGGGTGTGGGAGTCGACCACCTGGAGCCACGTCAGCTGCACCACCAGGACCAGGAGCAGCCCGATGACCGCGATCCCGACACGGCGGATCCCCCGGTTCACCGGTCGGCACCGGTCGCCACGGTGCCCACCGGTGAACCGGCAGCGGGCGACTGGAGCGCGTTGTCGTTGGAGATCCGCAGCAGCAGAGCGAGGATCACGAAGTTCGCGACGAGCGACGAACCCCCGTACGACACGAACGGGAGGGTCACGCCGGTGAGGGGGATCACCCGGATGCAACCACCGATGATCACGAAGGTCTGCACCCCGATGATCGTGGTGAGGCCGGCGGCGAAGAGCTTGGAGAACGGCCGGTTCGCCTGCACCGCAATCCGGTAGCCCGAGGCACAGAGCAACACGATCGCCGCGATCACGGCGATGGCACCCACGATGCCGAGTTCCTCACCGATCGCCGAGATCACGAAGTCGGTGGCGACGTTGGGAATGACCTTCGGGCTCCCGAGCCCGAGGCCGCTCCCGGCCACGCCGCCGCTCCCCAGGGCGAACATCGACTGCACCAACTGGTAGCCGGTGCTCTGCGCGACCGGCCACGGGTCGACCCACGTGGAGACCCGCTCCTGGACGTGCCCGAAGAGCTGGTACGCCACGGTGGCGCCACCGATGAAGAGCACCAGGGAGATGAACAGGTACGAGCCGCGATCGGTGGAGATGTAGAGCATCGCGGCGAACACGGTGAAGAAGAGCAGCGAAGACCCGAGGTCCTTCTGGCGGACCATGATCAGGATCGAAGCACCCCAGACCAGGAGCAACGGGCCGAGATACTTCGCACTGGGGAGCGACAGGCGTCCGAATTGGCGGCTCCCGGCAGAGAGCAGTTCGCGCTTGTCGACGAGGTAGGCGGCGAAGAACACGACGAGCAACACCTTCGCCGCTTCGCCGGGCTGGAAGTTGAACGGACCGGCTCGCACCCACAGACGTGCACCGTTGATCTCAGCGCCGACGCCGGGGACGAGTGGCAGCAGGAGCGCGACCACGCCGAGCAGCAGGAAGGTGTAGCGGTACCGCTCGAGCGTGCGGACCCGCTTCACGACCACCAACGTGACGACGAACGCCGCCACGCCCACCGCGGCCCACACGGCCTGCGTGCGGGCGAGGTCGTGGTCGAGGCGTGAGATCATCACGAACCCGAATCCGGTGAGGAACACCACGAGGGGCAGCAGGGTCGGGTCGGCGTGTGGCGCGAACCGACGCACCGCGAGATGGGCGACGACGAACAGCCCGGCGACCACCGCGAGGAGGGCCCAGAGCCCGGGGGGCAGGTCGGGTGAGTCGGAGAGCTGGACGAGCAGGTACCCGAAGGTGGTGATGGCGAGGGCGACGAGCCCGAGCCCGAGTTCGACCCTCCGGCGCCGCGAGGGGACTCTGCTCACGGTGAGCGACGCCACCACCGACGGCGTCGCACCGGTGCCGGGAGCGCCGAGGCGTCGATGGCATCGGCGAAGTCGTCGTCGTCGACCACCACCATCGCCGGGCCGGACGATTTGGGCTCGACGTCGACCGGATGGAGGAGGTCGGCGGGGATCTCCAGCTCGGGGTCGGTGTCGTCGAGTTCGCGCACACGGCGTTCGACGGGCTCCGGCTCGGGCTCGGCCTCGGGCTCCGGCTCCGGCGCCGCTTCCGGCTCGGGAAGGGCCTCGGGTTCCGGCTCGGCCTTCGGCTTGCGTTTGGCTTTCGGCTCGGGTTCGGGCTCGGGCTCGACGGCGCGGCCGGTCGCGGGCGCCACCTGCTCGGTCGGTTCCGGGACCTCGTCGCCGACGACGTCGGCGACCACCACCGTCACGTTGTCTTCGCCGCCCGCCAGGTTGGCGGCCGCGACCAGGACGTCGGCGGCGCGGGCCGGATCGGAGTGGCGGCTCAGCACCTGCTCGATGTCGGCGTCGCGCACCATCGTGGTGAGGCCGTCGGAGCAGAGGAGGAGTCGGTCGCCGGGCTCCACGGGGAGGTCGACGACGTCGACCTCCACCTCGGCGCCGATCCCGAGCGCACGGGTGATCATGGAGCGTCGGGGGTCGGCCTCGGCCTGCTCGGGGGTGAGCTCGCCCAGTTCGATCAGCTCCGCGACCAGGCTGTGGTCGCGGGTGATCTGGCGCAGGGTGCTGGCCCGCCAGAGGTAGGCCCGTGAATCGCCCACGTGGCCGATGCGGAGCTGCGCGCCGTCGAAGACCGCGGCGGTGAGGGTGGTGCCCATGCCCCGCAGGTCGAGGTCGGCGGTGGCTCGGTCGAACACGGTGCGGTTGGCGACGCCGATCGCCTCGCCGACCGGACGGCCGGACCGCAGCGCGGCGAGCAGCGACCGGACCGCCTCGGCGCTGGCGACCTCGCCGGCCTGATGACCGCCCATGCCGTCGGCGACGGCGAACCACGCCACGTCGTCGCCGCGGTCGGCCCCGTCGGGACCGACGAGGAACGAATCCTCGTTGCCCATCCGGACCTGGCCGACGTCGGTGCGGGCCACCACGACGAGCTTCATGCTCGGCCCCCGATCATCGGGTCACGTCGCAGACGGTCTGACCGAACTGCAGCCGGTCGTTGCGCCGGAGCTTGGTGGGAACCTCGATGCGCTCGCCGTTGACGAACGTGCCGTTGCGGGAGCCGAGGTCCTCGACCACGAGGTCCTTGCCGTTGCGGTAGACGCGCGCGTGCACCGTCGACGCGAACTGGTCTTCGGCGATCACGAGAGCACATCCGCCACCGCGTCCGACCGTGATCTCGCCGTCGACGGCGACGAGTTCTCCCTCGCGGGCGGGGGGCGCCACGACGCGCAGGGTGGCGAACTGCTTGGTGGCGGCAGCGCGCGGCGACTCGGGGAGGGCGGTGCCGACCCCTCCCGCCCCGACCAGCGCCGGGGCGCGCAGTTCGCGCATCGCGGCGCGCACCACCAGCCAGAGGAACAGGTAGATCAGGGCCAGGAACGCGAACTTGAGCAGCGTGAGAACGGATTCGGGCACGGCCGGTCCTTACGAGGCCTCGAAGTCGAACTCGGTGAGGCCGATCGCGATGCGGTCGCCGTCGACGAGCAGGTGCTCTTCGATCGCGGTGCCGTTGACCCGGGTGCCGTTGGTGGACTGCAGGTCGACGAGGAGGTACCCGTTGCCGGCCGGGCGGATCTCGGCGTGGCGGCGGGAGATCTTGGAGTCGGCGGTGACGAGGTCGTTGTCGGGGAGCCGGCCGACGGTGAACGTGACCTCGCCGAGGAGGACCCGGCGCCCGTCGGCGAGCACGACCGAGCCGACCCGCGTGGTGGCGGTGATCTCGGTGGCGATGTCGCACTCGCCTTCACGGAGATCCTCGTCGGGGACCAGGTGCACCGCCACCGCGCCGACGAACTGGTATCCCTCCTCGCGAGCGTGCTCCCGGACCAATTCGGAGAGCTCGCGGGCGAGAGGTTCGGCGAACGACTCGAACCGGTCGAAGTCCTCGGGGGAGAGGTAGACCCCGATGTTGTTGGGCGCGACGGGGACTCCGTGCACCCCCATCTGGCGGTGCGCGTCCACCTCGCGGGTGACCTTCCGACCCAGCTCGACCGGTTGCAGACCACTCCGGAAGGCCTTGCCGAAGGTCCCCTCGACCATGCGCTCGAGGCGCTGTTCGAACCGTTGGAGACCCACGCGGTCAGTCTACGGCCGACCGGGAACCGACCCACCGGCACCCGGGCCGACCCACACCCGGGGCGCCGCCGAGGGCCGCCCAGGGGCCCACTGGTACGATCCGTCGTTCACTCGGGCGAGTGGCGGAATGGCAGACGCGCTGGCTTCAGGTGCCAGTGAGGGCAACCTCGTGGGGGTTCAAGTCCCCCCTCGCCCACCAGGAGTGCCCGTCGTCGTCAGGCGAACTCGAGGCATCACGGACCGAGTCGACGCTCGTGGGGCGCCTGGAGGTGCTCGAGGGCCGCGAACTGGAGTTCGGCGGTGGCACCGACCCCGAGCGTCTCGGCCGCCGCCCGGGCCCGGGCGAGGTCATCCCCACGGCAGGCGGCGATCAGGTCGACGGCACCGATCAGGTGCGACACCCGTTCGGGCGCGTCGGCGCTGACGACCCAGTGGCGGACCAGCGACGCCGCCGAGGCCAGGACCGGCAGGTCCGCGTCACCGACGAGACGGTGGGTCCGGTCGAGGTCGTGGTCGAGCCTCCGCCCCGCGCGCCGGGGCAGGGGGTGGCGCACCAGGCGCAACCCGAGACCGTCGGGGTGACGGAGGTCGAGGTGGTCCCGGTGGGGCGCCACCCGGCCGGCGGCGTTGCCCGGGCCGGCGGGGACCCACCCCAGTCGACCCACGACTGCACGGGCGTCGTCGAAAGGGGCGTCGACGACGAGGTCGATCCGGGTGCACCAGCGGGCGGATCCAGGGCCGGCGGGGCCTGCAACCAGGTCGCCCACCAACACCGGCCCGGCCTGCGCGGCGTCCAGTGCCGCCACGAGCGCTGCGGCTGCCGGCTCCAGGAGGGCCCGTGCGTACCACGCCCGGCGGCGCACGCCCCGGAGTCGATCGACGTCGGGACCGGTCACCCCGGCGCGCCCCAGAGCGGCGAGGAGCCGGTCGCCGATCCGGGCGACGTCGGGCCACTCCTCCAGCGTCTCCTCGGCCCGCCACGCCGACCAACGTGACGCCGTCTCGAGCGGGGACCCGAGCACCACCTCCGTGAGGAGCCGCTCCGACTCCGACAGCGGCGCGACCGGAGGCGCGACCGGGGCCGTGACCGTGGCGTCGCCGTCGACGACCTCGACGCGGCGGCCGGTGCCGGCGGCGACCGCCCGGGCGGATCGGGCCGCCCGGGTACCGGCGCGGTCGTCGGGGTCCACGACGACCACGACGAACGCCGTGGCGGCGAGGGACCGCTCGACGAGGTGGGTGGTGAGGGCCGGGTCGGCGTCGGTCGGGTCGGCGAACCCCCGGATCCGGGCCAGGTGGCGCACCCGGTCGCGGCGGTGCTCGGTCACGGCGGTGCCGGCGCGGACGCGGGAGAGCGAAGTGCCGGCGAGGTCGTCGCGTGCCACCAGCGACCGGAGGAGCCGGGCCGCCGCCGCCGGTTGCTCGACGACCACGACGACGCCGTGCACCGCGTCGGACACCTCAGGTGCCTGCTTCCGGCTCCGTGGCGTCCTCGATGTCGCGCCGGTGCAGTCGGTACAGCGACGCGTAGATCCCGTCGTGTGCCAGCAGGTCGTCGTGGGGACCTTCTTCCACGATCCGACCGCCGTCCATCACGAGGATGCGATCGGCGAGCATCACGGTCGAGAAGCGGTGGGAGATCAGGATCGTGGTGCGGCCGCGGGCCAGGGATCGGAACTTCGAGAAGATCGCGTACTCGGTCTTGACGTCGAGGTTGGAGGTCGGCTCGTCGAGGATCTGGACCGACCCCGGTCGGGCGTTGGCCCGCGCGATCGCGATCTGCTGCCACTGTCCGCCCGAGGGCTCGTGGACGCCGAAGCGCCGACCGAGCAGCGTCTCGGCGCCCTGGGGGAGCCGGGCCACGACATCGGTGATCCCGACCCGGTCGATCACCCGTTGCACTCCTGCCGGATCGTCGAGGAGCGTCGTCCAGTCGCCGAAGGCGACGTTCTCGGCCAGGGTGGCCTCGTAGCGACCTGTGGCCTGGAACACGAACGTGACCGCCCGCGCGAGATCGGTGGCATCGACGTCGGCGATGTCGATGCCGTCGATGCGGATTGCACCGCGGTCGGGCGGGTAGAGACCGGCGATCAACTTGACGAGCGTGCTCTTGCCCGAGCCGTTCTCGCCCACGATCGCGACGACCTCTCCGGGTGCGAGGTGCACGGAGACGTCGTGGAGCACCGCGCGGTCGGTGCCCGGGTACGCGAAGGTGACGTGGTCGATCATGAGGTCGCCGGGGCCGTCGGCGGGCAGCGCCTTCGTGGCCGCGCGGGTCCGGGAGGGGAGCGCCAGGAACTGGCGGACCTCGGTGACGTAGAGGGTGTGCAGGCGGAAGCCTCCGAAGGTGCTCACGGTGGCGTCGATCGCGCTCCGCAGGGCCAGGGCGCTCGCACCGAAGATCGCGACGTCGCCGACGTCGAGCCGACCGTCGAGCACGTCGCGCGCGACGGCGTAGAGGGCGAGGTAGATGACGCCGATCGACAGCGCCATGAAGACGACGGTGCCCACGAGCTGGATCACGAGGAACCGGTGGTTGCGGCGCCGGAACCCGGTGAGGATCTCCTGGATCCGGGCGATGAAGAGCGGGCCGAGGTCGAGGATCCGGACCTCGGCGAGCGACGTGGCCGAGGTGAGTTGCGACACGTAGTACGCCACCCACCGGCGTTTGGTGCGCTGGGCGAGGGACTCCTCGAAGCGGCGTCGCGACAGCCAGACCTGCCAGACCAGGTAGGGCACCGCGAGGGGAGCCAGGAAGGCGATCATCAGCGGCTGGATCGCGAGGAGGATGCCGAGGAGGGTCACCACCCGGACGACGGCGGCCACGATCCCGATCGAGGTGTTGACGAACTCCTGCACGTGGATCGCCGGGCCCTCGTTGATGTGGGTGAGCGTGTCTTGGAACTCGCGGTCCTCGAACACGGCGTAGGGGAGGCGACTGGCGTGCACGGTCAGGTCGAGGGTGATGCGGTGGTCGAGCCACTCGAGGTGGGCATTGCCGACGTAGAGGAGCAGGGCCCCGCACGCGGCGTTCGTCAGCGCGACCGCGAACCCGAGCCCGACCCAGGCCGCCACGTGGCCGGGTCCGGTCGCGTGGACCGAGCGCAGGTGCACGATGTCGTTGACCAGCCCGCGCAGGGTCAGGACCAGCGCCGCGGGCAGCAGGGCCTGGAAGAGCGGCACGGCGACGAAGAGCACCGTGAGGGGCCGGTTCGCGCGCCAGCAACATCCGAGGGCGAAGCGGGCGTTGGCCCGGAACCCGCCGGAGGGGCGCTTCACGCTCCGGTGCGCGAGCGCCGCCGGCGGAGCGCGACCTCGCGGGCGAGACGCCCCGGCACCTGGGTGGCCCGGTCGAGGTCGAGTTGGCGCATCATGTCGTGGAAGAACCCCGGGAGTGCCCCCACCCCGGTCCGGTGGGGGACTCGCCGACGGTACCGGTACCAGGCACTGAGGGCCGTGCCCGTGGGGCCGTGCGGCCGGAGTCCGTGCTCGAAGACCCGTCGGTCACGGCGGCTCACCGGCACCGCCGCCACGACGGCGCGGTCTTCCGGTGCGACGATCCCCGGGAACTCCGTGGCGAGGTAGCCGACGGCGGCCGTCACGGGAGCACCGAGTCGGTGGCGCCGGGCGAGGTCGGCGAGGCGCCGCCAGTCGAGGTCGGGGCCCGCCGAGGTGATCACGGTGTGGGCGTCGGCCACCCAACGGATGGTGGGCACCGGGTTCCAGCGCAGGCCGTGCACCGCCACGTGGAGCACCTGGTCGGCGGGGCAGAGTGCGCGGGTGGACCGGCCGAGCACGTCGAGCGGCACGCTGGTCGCCCACAGGTCGTCGTCGAGGCTCGTGCCGACCGACTCCACGAGGCTGTGCCAGTGGAGGTCGAGCTCGATGTCGTCGCGGACGAGCGCCACCGAGTGCCGGACCGTCAGCAGGCGCTCGATCGGAGTGTCGGCGGGCAGGACCAGGAACGTCCAGCCGTCGGCCCGGAGCCCGTCGAGCGCGATGGCGACCTGATCGGGGGGGACCATCACGTCGAGGTCGTGCATCGGGCGGTCACCGAGGTGCCCGTAGTGGAGCAGCGCCAGGGCTGCGCCCTTGAGCACGAGGGTCCGGACGCCGGCGGCCGCGAGACGGTCGAGCACCTCACCGAGGGCGTGGAGGAGTTGCAGGTTCCGGCCCCGGGCTTTCGCCGAGAGGGTGCGCGTCGGGAGGTGCTGGGACAGGTCGATCCCGGCGGCGGTGACGCGGCGGTGGACGAGGGGCGCCAGGCGGCGGACCCCGTCGTCGGGACTCCAGACCTGGCCCGAGTCGAGCCACCGCGCGATCCACTCGCCCTCTCGGCCGGGGGGATCGAGCGCCAGGTGCAGGACGACCTCTTGCACCGGGTCGGGCCAGCCGGGTCTGCCCCCGGAACGCGCAGGGGTGACGTCCGCCGCGGCTCCTTCTTCGAGGAACTCCGTCATTCGGGCGTCGACGAGGGCCGAGCGCAGTTCGGGGTAGTTGCTCACGAGGACGTCGATCGGCTCGGGGTTCTGGCGGACGAGCATCGACGGTGGCTCCACTCGTGGGGGCCCGGCCCCGAGGAACGACGCGACCCGCCGGAGCGTGGCGTCGAGGTCGGCGGCGAAGTCCTCGTAGTCGACCCGGAGGACCGGGAGGCCCTTCGCCAGCCCCTCGAAGTCGTCGAAGGAGCGGAGGCTCATGAGGTGGTGTTCCAGGTAGCGGGTCGGGTCGATCTCCACCCGGCGCGCTTCGACGGGAGCCCGGAGCCCGGTCCGGGGTATGGCCCAGACCTGCTCGGTCTGGGCGATGCACTGGGAGAGGTACTGACGGAGCGTGTTGCGTCGCCGGAGGATCACCACCCGCATCCCCGGCAGCGCCAGGACGCGCCGGAGGTCCGCATCGGGCAGGTGCCCGCGGAAGATCTTGCAGCCGACGAACCGGTGTGGGGTCCCCGCGAGGAAGACGTGACGGATCCCGTCGTCGACCGAGCATCGCGGCGTGTCGAGGGCGTTGAACTCCTCCCCGAGCGAGCGGATCTCGGGCCAACGCCGACCGAGCTCGTGGACGAACAGCGTCGACCCCGACCGCGCCATCGACAGGACGACGAACGGGGTGACCCCCGGGGGTGGGACCATG
>JBAXBB010000018.1:0-33911 GCA_037142235.1 Actinomycetes bacterium | reverse complement strand
ACGGAGAACCCGGCGAGCGGCAGGACGATCCGGTCGGGCAGCACGAACCGGCGCGCGTCGATGACCGAGAGCACCACGAGTGCCGCGGCCAGCACCAGGTAGGCGACGCCGACCCCCTGACCTCGGAACCGCACCGCGAGGGCCGCGAAGAGCCCGGCCGTGGTGGCGACGGTGACGATGCCCGTCGGGGTACGCAGGGCCGACCGCACCTCGGGGAACGGCCGCCGTCCGACGGGCCGTCGCTCGGGCACTCGGGCCGCGGGAACGGCCAGGAGCGCGCCGATCACGGCTCCCACCACCCCGACGACCACCGCCTCCCAACCCGCGGTGCTCACTCCTCGCCGAGCGCGGCGGTGGTCATGACCGCCAGCGGGGCCTCGAGCCCCGTCCAGAGCGTGAACGCCAACGCCGCCTGGTGGACCAGCATCCCGAGCCCGCCGGAGTGGGGGATCCCGAGGGCGGCGCACCGGGCGAGCAGCGGGGTGGGTGACGGGTGGTAGACCGCGTCGTAGACGAATTGCTCGGGCCGCAGACGCTCCACTGCGAACGGCGGCTCTTCGCCCCGCATCCCGATCGGGGTGACGTTCACCACGACGTCGGCGCCCACGACCTGCTCGTCGAGACCGGAGAAGGACACCGCCGTGGCGCCCGGAGCCAGGGCCGCCACCTCGTCGGCCGCCTCCGTCCGCCGGGCGGCCACGGTCACGATCGCAGCGGCCCGGCCCAGGGCGTCGACGACCGCTCGGGCCGCCCCGCCCGCCCCGAGCACCAGCACGCGGCGCCCCGCCGGATCCACTCCCTGCTCGGCCAGCGCGGCCACGAACCCGGGACCGTCGGTGCAGTCGCCGAAGATCCGACCGTCACGGTGCACCACGGTGTTGACCGACCTGAGGCTGGCCGCCACCGGGCTGAGTTCGTCGCACGCGCCGGCGACGTCGGTCTTGTGCGGCATCGTCACGCTGAGGCCCTCGAGGCCGAGCGTCCGGACCGCGGCGACCGCGGCCACGCCCTCACCCGCCGGCACGGGGAACGCCACGTAGACCCAGTCGAGCCCACACGCGGCGAAGGCCGCGTTGTGGATGGCGGGCGAACGTGAGTGGCGCACCGGTGCACCGATCACACCGACCACCCGGGTGGCACCGGAGACGACGGGCCTCGGGGTCACAGGAGCCCCTTCGCCCGCGCCGCGCGGATGTTGGCCTCGTGCTGGGCCAACGTGTCGGCGAACGCGTGCTTCCCGCTGGCATCGGCGATCACGTAGTACTTGTACGTGACGTCGGCCGGGTGCAGCGCCGCTGCGAGGTTGGCCTCGGTCACGTTGGCGATCGGCGTGGGCGGCAGCGCCGGGATCTTGTAGGTGTTGTACGGGGAGTTGATCGCCTTGTCGGCGGCGGTCGGGACAGGAGGACAGCCCCCCTTGGCGTAGCAGAGGGTCGCGTCGATCTGGAGCAGCATGCCGTCGCGCAGGCGGTTGCGGACCACCGCCGAGATCAACGGGGCGTCTTCTGCCAATTTGGCCTCGTTCTGGATGAGGGAGGCGATGGTGACCGTCTCGGCCGGGGTGCGCCCGTTCGTCGCGGCGGAGTTGCCGAGCCCGATGCGGTCACCGACCGCGTCGAACTGCGCGACCAGGCGGCGCGCGACCGCGGCGTCGTCGTCCTTGATGCCGATCCTGTAGGTGTCGGGGAACAGGTACCCCTCGAGCGACGCGACGTTGGCCGCCTGGTACTTGGAGCGGATCGTGCCGGAGTTCACCGCGGCGAGGAACCCGTCGCGTGTGTGCCCCGGGAGCTGCGCCACACGGTCGGCGATCTGGTTGACGCTGAGCCCCGGAGGGATCAGCAGCGTGAGGTCGGGAACGGCCTCCGGCGGCGGACCGATCTTGAGGATGTTGAGCGCGTCGCGGTCGCCCATGTTCAGGTGGAACGTGTACTTCCCCGGCACGATCGTGCCGAGCCCGCTGAACGTGGACCACCACCGGAAGGCCTGCGTCGAGCCGATCACGCCCGCCCTGGACAACGCGTCGGAGACCTCCGTGACGGTCCAGCCCTTCTGGACCTCCACCGCCACCGCCGGGCCCTGCGCACCCTGGGGATGCACCTCGAGCCAGAACCACCCTCCCGCCACGACCAACGGGGTCACGAGTGCGAGGAGCACGACCAGGAGGACGATCCACCGACGCCGCGACCGGGCCCGGGCGGCGGCCTCGGCCCGAGAGCGCGCCCGCCGGCCCGGGGGTGCGGGGGGCGTCCGGGTCGAGTGCTCGTAGGCGGCGCGCCGGCGGTCGAAGGCCGGATCACCGGTGTCTCCCGGAGCGACCCGACGGCCCGGAGCGACCGGACCACCCGGACCACCCGGACCACGCGGCGCCCGCGGCGGCGGGCGGCGGGGACCACCGGGGCCGCTCGACGGCGGGCCGCTCACCGCTGGGCCGCCGCGGCGTCGAGCCAGGACTGGAGCATCACCGTGGCGGCCGCGGCGTCGATGCGACCACGCTGGTCGCGGGTCGAGCGGCCGGCCGCGGTCATGGCGCGCTGGGCCTCACGGGTCGTGAACCGCTCGTCGTGCACCACCACGCGAATCTCTCCGGCCACCGCCGTGAGGGCCTCGACCTCGGCACGCGCCGCTCGGGCGGCCGGGCCTTCGCGTCCCGAGAGCGAACGGGGCAGCCCGACCACGATGACCTCGGCACCTGCCTCGCGCGCCGCCGCCACCACGGCCTCCCGGTCGGCCACGGGGTCGCCGCTGCGCACGAGACAACCATCGGGAGATGCCAGCACCCCGCTGGGGTCCGAACGGGCGAGGCCGATCCGACGCTCACCCAGGTCGACGCCCAGGGCGCGTCCCACGGCGATCAGCCGCCCGCGACCCCGGCCACCGCTGCGGCGGCCCGGGCCCGGACCTCGGCCAGTGCGGCGTCGACCTGGTCGGCGGCGGGTCCACCACCGACCACGACCTCGGGGTTCTTGGCGGTGCCGCCGCCCAGCAGCCGGGCGGCGGTGGCGGCGATCTCCGCGGCCGAGACCCCGGCGGCGACGAGATCTGCGGTCACCGCCACGGCGATCGCCGCCTTGGCGCCGTCGGGCGGCACGGTGCCGACCAGGGCGACCACTCCGGAGGCCAGCGCATCGCGGGTGGCCAGCGCGAGGCGCCGCAGGTCGTCGTTGCCGAGGTCGCGGCGCACGGCCACCACGCCACCCTCCGCGACCTTCGCGAGCTCCACGGCCTCACCGGCGGCCGCCTTGGCCTGGGCGGCGGCGATCTCCTGGCGGGCGGCCTTGAGCTCCGCGAGCAGGGCGTCGATGCGCTCGGGCAGCTCGTCGGGCTTCACCTGCAGCGCTCCGGCCGCACTCGAGAGCACCGATTCCTCGTCGCGGATGTGCGCCAGGGCACCCGCACCGGTGACGGCTTCGATCCGTCGGAGGTTGGCGCCGACCGAACCCTCGCTCACGATCTTGACCGGACCGATGAAGCCCAAGGCGTGCACGTGCGTGCCGCCGCAGAGCTCGATCGAGTGCTCACCGGCCTCGAGCACCCGCACGAGGTCGCCGTACTTGTCGCCGAAGAACGCCATCGCTCCCAGGCTCAGGGCGTGGTCCTTGGTGGTCTCGTAGTGCCGGACGGCGCCGTCGGTGATGACCTCGGCGTTGGCCAGGGCCTCGACCTCGGCCAGGGCCGACCGGGAGACCGCCTCGAAGTGGCTGAAGTCGAAGCGCAGGCGATCGGGTCCGACGAAGGATCCGGCCTGCGCGACGTGCGAGCCGAGCACTTCACGCAGGGCCCAGTGGAGAAGATGGGTCGCAGTGTGGTTGCGACGGATGGCGTCACGGCGCGGACCGTCGATGGCGGCCACCACGGTGTCGCCCTCGGCGATCGATCCGGTCTCCACCACACCGACGTGCAACACCAGACCCGGAAGGCCGTACCGGGTGTCGGTGATCCGCACCACGGCACCGTCGGGGGTCGTGAGCGTTCCGAGGTCGCCGACCTGGCCACCGCTCTCGGCGTAGAACGGCGTGCGGTCGAGCACCACGGACACCGCCGCGCCCGCCGTGGCCGCCGCCTGGCGGTCGGGGCCGCCCACGATGGCGCGCACCTTGACCCCCTCGGTGACGTACTCCTGACGCCCGGTGAACTCGGTGGCGCCGACTTCGTCGAGGAGTTCCCGGAACAGCTCGAGCGGGACGTCGCCCGTACCGCCGGCCGCCTTGTGCGCCTCCTTGGCCCGGGCCCGCTGCTCGCCCATCAGAGCGCGGAACCCGTCGAGGTCGACCGAGCGGTCCCGCTCCTCGGCGATCTCGCGGGTGAGGTCGATCGGGAAGCCGAGGGTGTCGTGGAGGAAGAAGGCGTCGTCGCCGCCGACGTCACCGGTGCCGAGGACGCCGTCGAGGAAGTCGAGCCCACGGGTCAAGGTCGTGCGGAACCGCTCCTCTTCGCGGCCGACGATGTCGACGACGAGCGCGTGCTGCTTGACGATCTCGGGGTACGCGGCGCCCATGGCGGCCACGGTGGCGTCGACGAGGGCCGGGGTGATCAGGTGCTCGGAGCCCAGGAGGAACGCGTGCCGGACCGCGCGGCGGATGATCCGACGCAGCACGTAGCCGCGCTCCTCGTTGGACGGCACCACGCCGTCGGCCACCAGGAAGGTCATGGTGCGACCGTGCTCGGCCAGGATCCGCAGCGAGACGTCGGTCTCGCCGCCGGGGAAGCCGCCGTAGCGCACGCCCGTCGCCACCTCGGCCGCGGAGATGAGCGGACGGAAGACGTCGATGTCCCAGACGGTCTCGGCGCCCTGGAGCACGGCCAGGTTGCGCTCGAGGCCGGCCCCGGTATCGACGCTGGGAGCGGGGAGCGGCACGAGCTCGCCGTCGGGGCGGGCGTCGTACTGCATGAACACGAGGTTCCAGATCTCGAGGTACCGACCCTCGTTGCCCCCCGGGCCGAGCGGCGGCCCGAAGGCGTCGCCGAGATCCCAGAAGATCTCCGAGCAGGGCCCGCACGGTCCGGTGTCGGCCATCCGCCAGAAGTTGTCGTCGCCCAGGCGCTGGATCCGTTCGGCCGGAACCCCCACGACGTCGCGCCAGATCGCCTCGGCGTCGTCGTCGGAGGTATGCACGGTGACCCAGAGGCGGTCCGGGTCGAGGCCCAGGACGTCGGTGTAGAGCTCCCAGGCCCAGCGGATGGCGTCGGTCTTGAAGTAATCGCCGAAACTGAAGTTGCCGAGCATCTCGAAGAAGGTGAAGTGCCGGTTGGTGCGCCCCACCTCCTCGAGGTCGTTGTGCTTGCCACCGGCCCGGACGCACTTCTGGACCGAGGTCGCCCGCGTGTACGCCGCCACCTCGTCGCCGACGAAGTAGGGCTTGAACGGCACCATGCCCGAGTTGGTGAAGAGGAGGGTCGCGTCGATCGGGATCAGGCTCGCCGACGGGACGACGGTGTGGCCACGCGCGGCGAAGAAGTCGGTGAACGCGGCGCGCAGTTCGTCGGCGGTCCGGGGCGGCACCCCGTCAGGCTACCGGTCGTTCCGTCGGAGATCCCGGGGGGTTCCGGGTTCTCCGTCGGGAGCGGCGAACGTCTCGCGCAGGGTCCGCTCCCGGGCCCGGGCCTCACGCCGGCCGGCGTCGAGCGCATCGGCCCAGGCGCCCCGCACGCGGTCGGTGACCTGGTCCGGGGTCGCCCGAGCCACCACCCGCCGGACGCGCTCCCCGGCGTAGATCCCGAGGCCGAAGCCCGCGGCCAACCAGAACGAGCGCTTCACCGCTGCCTCCGGCGCGGGCCGGGCACCAGATCGGCGGCCAGGCGCTGGAGCACCCGGCGGGCGCCGGCTCCCACGGCGACGGCGCGGACGAGGGGTCCGGTGATCCGCTCACCCGCCAGGCGGGGCGGCGGATCCTCGATCCCGACGGCGCGGCGTACCTCGAGCGCGGCGTCGACCGCGGCCTCGCTGCGGCGCACGCTGCGGTCGAGGTCGGGCAGCACCCGGTCGTGCAATGCCCCTTCGAGCATGGCCGTCCGGCGCTCGAGGCCGACGAGGCGGCGCTCGGTGCGCCACCACCCGGCACCGCACCCGACCGCGAGCACCAGCGCCACGATCGCGATTCCCAGGGTCATGGATGGGTCTCCCCCGTCGGACGGGCCGGGTCCCGCTCGCTCGGCTCGTAGTACGTGCGTCCCGCCATCTCGGCCGGCCGGTAGTCCTGGGCGACCCAGCCGCCCGGCTCGTCGTGGGGGTAGCGGTACCCGGCACCGTGACCGAGCTGCGCGGCGCCAGGGTAATGAGCATCTCGCAGGTGCGCGGGGACCCGCCCCGAGGGCCGTTCACGCACGTCGGCCTGCGCCGCGTCGATCGCCCGGGTGACCGCGTTCGACTTCGGCGCGAGGGCCAGGTACAACGCCGCCTGGGCCAGATTGAGTCGCGCTTCGGGCAGTCCGACGACCTCGAGGGCGCGGGCCGCGGCGTCCGCGACGAGCAGCGCCATCGGGTCGGCGAGGCCGATGTCCTCCGAAGCCAGGATGACCATGCGCCGGGTCACGACGCGTGGGTCCTCACCGGCCTCGAGCATGCGGGCCATCCAGTAGAGGGCCGCATCGGGGTCGGAGCCCCGCAGGCTCTTGATGAAGGCGGACAGCACGTCGTAGTGCTCGT
The DNA here is from genome assembly GCA_037142235.1 of Actinomycetes bacterium. GTDB lineage: Bacteria > Actinomycetota > Acidimicrobiia > IMCC26256 > PALSA-555 > CAIUKV01. The sequence goes on along the minus strand of JBAXBB010000018.1, from coordinate 27,265 downwards.
CGTCGCCGTAGTGCATGGCGCGCAGCGAGAGCGCCGCTTCGGCGTCGTCGAGGTTCACCACCGCCCGGCCGGCCTCCAGACACAGGGCGGCGGCCACCTCGAGCGCGGTGAGCGCGTGACGGGCGTCGCCGTCGGACCGCTCGGCCAGGTGCACCGCGGCGGCCGGTTCCAGCGTGAGCCCGTCCTCGCCCAGCCCGCGGTCGGGGTCGGCGATCGCCCGCTCCAAGAGCGAGCGCAGGGCGCCCGAAGCGAGGGATTCGAGGCGGAACAGGGTCGAGCGCGACAGCAGCGGACTCGTGAGCGAGAAGAACGGGTTCTCGGTGGTCGCGCTCACCAGGACGAGGAGCCCCTCCTCGACGTGCGGCAACAGCGCGTCCTGCTGGGTGCGGGTGAACCGGTGGACCTCGTCGAGGAACAAGATGGTCCCCTGCCCGCGCTGGCCCAACCGGTCGCGCGCCCGCTCCACGACCTCGCGCACGTCCTTGACCCCGGCGGTGACCGCCGAGAGGGGTTCGAAGGACTTCGCGGTCGCCCCCGCCACGAGTCGCGCGATGGTCGTCTTGCCGGTGCCGGGTGGACCCCACAGCACCACCGACGACAGCCGGTCGGCCTCGATCAGGGCTCGCAGCGGACGTCCGGGCCCGAGCAGGTGCTCCTGGCCGACCACCTCGTCGAGCGTGCGGGGCCGCAAGCGGGCAGCCAGGGGCGCGCGCCGGGCCAGTCGCTCCTCCATCGCCGCGCTGAACAGGTCGTCGGCCACTCCCGGGATCGTACGATCATCCCGTGACCTCCGCCGCACCCACCGGGCCGACCGGGCCGACCGGGCCCGGACGACGACGCCTGGCCACGGCCGTGATCGCCGGACTCGCGTTGGTCGGGGTCCTCGTGGCGGTCCAGCTCGTCGACGAGGGCGACGGCGCCGCCCGCCACCGGGGCGAACCGCCGGCGTCGGTCAGGCCTTCCTCGCCCGCACGCTGATCCCCAGCTCCCGCAGGTGGCGCTCGTCGACCGGCGTGGGCGCACCCGTCAGCGGGTCGGCCCCCGACTGGGTCTTCGGGAACGCGATCACCTCGCGGATGTTGTCCTCGCCGGCGAGGATCGCCACGAGCCGGTCGAGACCGAAGGCGAAGCCGGCGTGGGGCGGCGCACCGTAGCGGAACGCTTCCAGCAGGAAGCCGAACCGGGCCTGGGCGGTCTCGTCGTCGATCCCGAGCATGGAGAAGATCCGGGCCTGGAGATCGGGTTGGTGGATCCGGACGCTGCCCGAGCCCAGCTCCCATCCGTTGCACACCAGGTCGTACGACAACGACCGCACGCTCAACAGCTCCTCGCCGGTCGCCCGCTCGAGGAGCGCGTGGTCGTCGGGGTGCGGCGCGGTGAACGGGTGGTGCGCCGGCACCGGTCGCCCGTCGACGAGGGCTTCGAACAGGGGGAAGTCGACGACCCAGCAGAAGTGCAGTCCGCCCTCGTGGACCGGTGGACGGCCGAGGTCGTTGCGGATGGTGCCCAGCACGTGGTCGACCATGCGCCGTTCGCCGGCCACGATCAGCAGCAGATCGCCGGCCTCGGCGCCGGTGGTGTCGACCAACCCCAGCTGCTCGGCCTCGCTCATGAACTTGACCGTCGGGGCCTCGAGGGTGCGGCCGTCACGGACCCGCACCCACACGAGGCCGGCGGCGCCCAGGCCCTGGGCCCGCTCGATCAGTGCGTCGAGGCGGGCCCGACCGAGGTCTCCGAGCCCCGGGACGCGGATGGCCTTCACGGAGTCGGCCTGGAAGGCGCGGAACCCGGTGGCGGCGAAGACCTCTCCGAGGTCGACGAGCTCGAGGCCGAAGCGGAGGTCGGGCTTGTCGGAACCGAACCGGGCCATCGCCTCGGCGTAGGTGAGGGTGGGAATCTCCGGGACCGGCAACCCCGTGACGGCCTCGGCCGCCGCGCGCACCACGTCGGAGATGACGGCCCGGACGTCGTCGCCGTCGGCGAACGACATCTCGGCGTCGAGCTGCATGAACTCGAACTGCCGGTCGGCCCGGAGGTCCTCGTCGCGCAGGCAGCGCGCGATCTGGTAGTAGCGGTCGAGCCCCCCGACCATCAACAACTGCTTGAAGAGCTGGGGGCTCTGCGGGAGCGCGTAGAAGTCCCCCGGCGACAGACGGGACGGCACCACGAAGTCGCGGGCGCCCTCCGGCGTGGACGCGATGAGCATCGGGGTCTCGACCTCGACGAAGCCCTGCGCGTCCATGGCGTTGCGGACCACGTTGTTGACCCGGGAGCGGAGACGGAGGTTCCGCTGGAGACGGGCGCTGCGCAGGTCGAGGTACCGGTGCCGGAGCCGGAGCATCTCGTCGGCCGAGGTGCGGTCGTCGATGGGGATGGGCGGCGGTTCCGAGGCGTTGAGCACCTCGACCACGCTCGCCGCCACCTCGACCGCCCCGGTGGCGAGGTCGGGGTTCACCGTGCCCTCGGGCCGTGGCCGCACCGCTCCGGTGACCCGCAGGCAGTACTCGGCGCGCAGGTGATGGACGTCGGAGCCCGTGACGTGGTCCGGGTCGACGACGACCTGCACCAACCCGGCGGCGTCACGGAGGTCGAGGAAGACGACTCCCCCGTGGTCGCGACGAGCCGCGACCCAGCCACAGAGTTCGACCGTCTGTCCGGCGTGTTCGGGCCGGACGTCGCCGGCCCGGTGGGTGCGCATCACGTGGGGGCTCCTCGGGTACTCGTGTGCAGCCAGGTGACCAGTTCGGACCGGGGGACCTCGCGCTGGTCCCCTTCCGGGGTGCGGAGGTCCTTGATCGCGACGGTGCCGCGCTCGGCTTCGCGGGTGCCGAGCATCACGCCGAAACGCGCGCCCGACCGGTCGGCCAGCTTCCACTGCGCCTTGACCGATCGCCCACCGTAGGCGCGGTCGGCCCGCAGGCCCGACTCCCGGAGCTCGGCCACCACGGCGGTGGCGGTCGCGTCGCCGATGCCGTCGACGACGAAGGCGTCGAGCCGGATGGGGTCGGGGGTCAGCACACCCTCGGCCTCAGCGGCGATCAGGACCCGCTCGATGCCGATCCCGAAGCCGATGCTCGGGGTGGGAGGACCGCCCATGTCGGAGGCCAGCTGGTCGTAGCGGCCACCCCCGCCGATGGCGTTTTGGGCCGCGTCGAGCGCGTCGCTGACGAACTCGAAGGTGGTCGACGTGTAGTAGTCGAAGCCGCGCACGAGACGCGGGGCGACCGTGAACGGGATCCCGAGCGCGGTGAGCCCGTCGCCGACCCGGGCGAAGTGGGCCGCGGCGGCGTCGGAGAGGAAATCGGCCAGACGCGGGGCGGAGTCGATCAGGGGCTGCCACGCCGGCACCTTGGCGTCGAGCACCCGCAGCGGGTTCTGCTCGACCCGCGCCACGAACTCGTCGCCGAGGTCGGCACCACCCGCGAGCAGGTGGGCGCGCAGTGCGGCCACGTACGCGGGGCGCGACTCCGCGTCGCCCATGGAGTTGATCTGCAGCCGGACCCGGGTGAGCCCCAACTCACGGTAGAACCCGGACGCGAGCGCGATGACCTCGACGTCGACGTCGGGGTCGTCGACGCCCATGACCTCGGCCCCGAGCTGCCAGTGCTGGCGGTAGCGACCCTTCTGCGGCCGCTCGTAGCGGAAGTGCGGGGCGAGGTACCAGACCTTCCACGGGACCTGCGGATGGTGCTGGACGAACGCCCGGACCACCGGAGCGGTGCCCTCGGGCCGGAGAGCGAGGTTCCGCCCACCTTTGTCGGTGAACTCGTACATCTCCTTGCGGACCACGTCGGTGGAGGCCCCGACCCGCTGGAAGACCTCGACGTGCTCGAAGACCGGCGTCAGGACCAACCCGAAGCCGAAGCGGCGCGCCCGGTCGGCGAACGTCGCCACGACCGCCGTCCAGCGCTCGGAGTCGGGAGGCAGCACGTCGTGGGTCCCGACCGGTGCGCGGTACACATCGGGGTTGGTCACGCGGGCAGGCTAGACGCCCACCGGGTCAGGCCCGGGTGCTGGTGGGGAGCAGCCGGTAGGCGTCGAAGACCGAATCGACCCGCTTCACCGACTTGATGAGCGAGTCGAGGTGGCCGGCGTCGGCCAGCTCGAAGTCGAACCGGAACCGCGCCACCCGGTCGGACGACGTCTGGGTGCTGCAGGCGAGGATGTTGACGTGGGTGTCGGAGAGCACCTGGGCGATGTCGCGGAGCAGCCGGGAGCGGTCGAGCGCCTCGACCTCGATCGACACCACGAAGGCGGCGGTCTGCTCGTTGTCCCACTCCACCTCGACGAAGCGCTGGGTCTGGGCCGACATCGCCACCGCGTTGGCGCAGTCGGTGCGGTGCACCGACACGCCCCGACCCCGGGTGACGAAGCCGAGGATCTCGTCGCCGGGCACCGGGGTGCAGCACCGCGACAGGCGGACCACCACGTCGTCGAGCCCTTCCACGTGCACGCCGACGGCGCGCCGCCGGCCGGTGTGGGGGATGCCCGGTGGCCGCTGGGTGGTGACGGGGAGTTGCTCCTCGCCCCCGATCAACTCCCGCTGGATGTGCTCGGCCACGACGTGGGCCGACAGCGTGCCGTCGCCGATCGCGGCGTGGAGGCTGTCGAGGTCGGGGTGGTGGAGCTCGGCGGCCACCGCCAGCAACGCGTCGGAGCGCGTGAGCCGTTGGGTCGCGAGGCCCTCGTCGCGCAGGGCCTGCTCCAGGTCCTCGCGGCCCTGCTCGATGGCGTCGACCCGGCGCTCCCGCGAGAACCACTGGCGGATCTTGGCCTTGGCTTTCGGGGTGTGCGCGAACTCCAGCCAGTCGCGACTCGGGCCGGCGCCTTCGATCTTGCTCGTGAAGATCTCGATGCTGTCGCCGTTCGCGAGCGCCGAGTCGAGCGCGACCAGACGACCGTTGACCCGTGCACCAATGCAGCGGTGGCCGATTTCGGTATGGATCGCGTAGGCGAAGTCGACCGGGGAGGACCCCGCGTCGAGGTTGACGACCTTGCCCTTCGGGGTGAAGACGAAGATCTCGTCCTGCTCGAGGTCGATCTTCAGGGTCTCCATGAACTCCGACGGATCGTCGGCCTCCTGCTGCCAGTCGGCCATCCGCTGGAGCCAGGCGAGGTCTCCGGCGTCGGAGTGGGCCTTGTAGCCCCAGTGGGCGGCGATCCCGTACTCGGCGCGCCGGTGCATCTCCTGGGTGCGGATCTGCACCTCGACCGGCCGACCACCCGGCCCGACGACCGTCGTATGCAGCGACTGGTACAGGTTGAACTTGGGCATTGCGATGTAGTCCTTGAAACGACCGAGCACCGGCGCCCACGTGGAGTGGATCGAGCCCAACGCCCCGTAGCAGTCCTTCACCGAGTCGACGATCACCCGCACCGCGACCAGGTCGAGGACCTCGTCGAACTCCTTGCCCTTGACGACCATCTTCTCGTAGATGGACCAGTAGTGCTTCGGACGACCCTGCACCTGGGCCTTGATGTCGAGGTCGGCCAAGCGGTCGCGCAGCTCGGACTGCACCTGCTGCAGGCGCTCCTCCCGCTCGGGCTGACGGGTCCAGACCATCTGCTCGATCTCGGCGTACCGCTTCGGGTACAGCACGGCGAACGCCAGATCTTCGAGCTGCCACTTCATCTCGGCGATGCCGAGACGGTGCGCGAGCGGGGCGTAGACGTCGAGGCTCTCCTGGGCGATCCTCCGCTGCTTGGACTCGGGCAACGAGGCGATCGTCTGCATGTTGTGGAGGCGGTCTGCCAGCTTGATGAGCAGGACCCGGATGTCCTGGGCCATCGCCACGAGCATCTTGCGCAACGTCGCGGCCTGCTGAGCCTCCTTGGAATCGAACTGGAGGCGGTCGAGCTTGGTCACGCCGTCGACGATCCGGGCCACCTCCGCTCCGAAGTCGCGCTCGACGTCGGCGAGGGTGACCACGGTGTCCTCGACCGAGTCGTGCAGGAGCGCGCCGGCCACCGTGACGTCGTCGAGGCCGAGGCGGGCCAACAACATGGCCACGCCGAGCGGGTGGGCGATGTAGGGGTCGCCCGAACGCCGCACCTGGTCGGCGTGGGCCTCGCGGGCCACGGCATAGGCCTGCTCGATCAGGGTGGTCTCGGCCCGACGGTTCCGCTCGCGGAAGACCCCGAGCAGATGCTGGAGCTCGGCATCGGGGGCCGGGGAAGCGCCGCGCCGCCAGGGGCGGCCGAGGACCGATCGCCGGTCCCCTCGGAGGTCCGTCGACGTCATGTGCGCTCCAGGCTAGCGGCCCGGTCGGCGGGCGGGGTCAGCGCCGCTTCTTGCGCCCGCCCCGCTGTTGCCGCGGTCGGGGCGTGACCCCGCGGGTCTGCGACGACAGCGACGGCTTGTCCCCCACGCCCTCGGAACCAGCACTCGGAGCGGATTCGGTGACCGGGCTCGCGGCCGGGGCCCCCTGCTCGCGAGCGTGCTGGGCCAGCACCCGGTCCCGGACCGAGCGGTACTGCGGTTCGCGCTCTTTGAGCCACGCGACGATCGGGGTGGCCACGTAGATCGACGAGTACGCACCCGTCAGCAGCCCCACGAGCAGGGCCAGAGCGAAGTCCTGCAGCCCCACCGCGCCGAGGATGAAGCTCCCCACGACGAGCAGCGAAAAGACCGGGAGCACGGCCACGAACGAGGTGTTGAGGGAGCGCATCAGCACCTGGTTGAGCGACCGGTTCACCATCATCGAGTACGTATCGCCCTTGGTCGAGCCCAGGTGGTCCTCGTTCTCCTTGACCTTGTCGAAGACCACCACGGTGTCGTAGAGCGAGAACCCGAGGATCGTCAGGAAGGCCACCACGGTGGCCGGGGTCACCTCGAACCCGGTGAGCGCGTAGACCCCCGCCGTGATGATGATGTCGTGGATCACGGCCACGATCGCGGCGAACGCCATCCGCCATTCGAACCTGATGCTGAGGTAGATCGCGATGGCGATGAAGAAGACGACCAAGGCCTCCAGCGCCTTCGACGACACGCGCCGGCCCCAGGTGGGCCCGACGTTGGTGACGCTCACCTTCGTGACGTTGACCCCGGCGTAGTCGGACAGCGCCTTCGAGATCGCGTCGCGCTCCGCCTGCGACACCTCGGCCGTCTGGACCCGGACCCCCGAGTTGCCCAGGACCAGCACCTTCGGGTCGACACCCCCGGCCGCGGTGACCGCGCTGCGCACGTCGGCGGTGCTGACCGAACGGCCGGACACCTGGACCTGCCACTGGGTCCCCCCGGTGAAGTCGATCCCCAGGTTGAGACCACTGACCAGCAGGGCGATCAGCGACACGACCACGAGCCCACCAGACAGGACCACCCAGCGCCAGCCGCGGTCGATGAACTGGTAGTTCGACCGCTCGTGGTAGAGGTCCGAGAAGGTGTGGCGGCGGCCACCCGGGCCCGGCGACGACGGGTCCGGGGCGGGCGTGCGGGCCAGGTTGATCTGGGTCGTGGCGTCGGTACTCATGCCGCCTCCTCAGGCCTCGACGTCCGGAGCGTCGAGACCGGCGCCGATGCCGAAGACCCGGTTCGTGACGATGCCCCGGTTGCGCGACATCAACGACACCAACGGGTGCATGAAGAAGTACGCGACCAGCAGGTCGAGCAGTGTGGAGAGCCCGAGGAAGAACGCGAAGCCCTTGACGGAGCCCACCGCGATCAGGAACAGGACCGCGGCGCCCAGGAACGACACCAGGTCGGCGGCCACGATCGTGCGGAACGACCGGGTGAAGCCGCGGTCGGCGGAGGTCCGGACCGAACGACCGGCCCGCACCTCGTCCTTGAGGCGCTCGAAGTACACGACGTAGGAGTCGACGGTCACGCCGATCGACACGATGAGGCCGGTCACGCCGGCCAGGGTGAGTACGGGTCTGCCGCTCCCACCGAGGAACTCCAGGATGAGCTGCCCGACGAACGACGTGACGACCACCAAGAGCAGTGCCGCACTGATCCCGATCCCGAGGATCGCGACCAGGCCGAGGACCCGGTAGTAAGCGAGCATGTAGAGCGACACCAGGACCAGACCGATGATGCCGGCGATGATGCCGGCGTCGAGCTGGTCCTTGCCGAGGGTCGGCGACACGTTCTCGGCCGTCAGCTCCTTGAGCTGGACGGGCAGGGCGCCGTAGTTGATGAGCTTGGCCAGGTCCGACGCCTCGGTCGAGGAGAAGTTCCCGGTGATCTGGACCGGGCCGCTGAAGCTCGCCGCCTGGAACGCCGGGTTCGACTGCACCACGCCGTCGAGCGCGATCGCGACCTCGTTGTTCGGTGCGTTCCGGCCGTAGGACTTGGCTGCGAGCGTGTTGAACTTGCCCAACCCACCCGAGGTGAGGGTCATCGAGACGCCGTAGTTGGGGCTGACGAACTCGCTCTTGGCCGAGGCGACGTCGGACCCGGTGAGTTGGGTCGGCCCGAGCAGGAGGCGGGTGGACTGCTTCAACGGGGCGCCGTTCTTGGCCCGGAGCGGGAGCACGACGCAGGCGTCGCGCGTGTCGTCGGTCCGCGAGGTGGTGGCGACCTTCTTGAGGGCCAGGACGGCGTTCGGATCGCACGACGCCACGGCGGCCTTTTGGGCCGCGGCGTCGGCCGCGACGGCAGTGGTGGTCGTGGTGGGCTCGGTCGTGGTCGTCGATCCGCCCCCGGCCACGGTGGTGCCGGACTTCGGCACGGTCGTGGTGGTCGTCGTGAGCGGGTCGAGGGTCTCGGGCGGGAGGATCGCCAGCACCGGCCGGAAGCGCAGCTCTGCGGTCTGACCGACCAGACGACGGGCCTTGTCGCGGTTCGCCACGCCCGGCAGGTCGATCACGATGTTGCCGCCCTGCTTGGAGATCTCGGGCTCCGACACCCCGAGGCCGTCGACCCGGTTCCGGATGATGTCGACGGCCACGTCGACGGATCCCGGCTTGGGGCGCCCGAGCGGTTCGAGCACGACCGAGATGCCGCCCTGGAGATCGAGGCCGAGCAGGGGCGCGTTGCCCGACGCGAGGGTGGCGATCACCAGCACCACCACCACCGTCAGGAAGCCGAAGAGTTTCGCCCGGAGGCGGCCGGCGCTCATGATCCGGTCAGGCCATCCTCGTCGACATCGTCCGGATCACCCGGATCACCCGGGTCGGTCGGGTCGCCTTCGGCGGCCGCGGGAGTGCTGATCCGTGCGGCGACGGCGCCTCGGGCCAGGGTCACCTCGACGCCGGGAGCGATCGAGACCTCAACGGTGTCGTCACCCAGCGACAGGATGACGGCGTGGATACCACCGCTCGTGATGATCTCGTCGCCGACCTGGACCGCGGAGAGCAACGCCCGCCGGGACTGTGACTGACGACGCTGGGGCCGGACGATCAAGAAGTAGAAGGCGGCGACCAGGATGACGAGGTAAGCGGCGATGACCACGGTGGCGTCCGGATGTCGGGGATTCCCGCCCGAGCGGGCGGGGCGCCGTGATGCTAGCCAGCGGTCAGTCGTCGAAGAGGTTCGGCCCGGCGCCCGGCGGAACGGTCAGCCCGAGGTGCTCATAGGCCGCGGCCGCCGCCACCCGCCCCCGGGGCGTCCGGCGCAAGAGACCGCACTTGAGCAGGAACGGCTCGTAGACGTCCTCGACGGTGTCGGGATCCTCCGAGACCGTGACCGCCAGGGTGGAGAGGCCCACCGGCTGACCGGCGAAGGTCTCGCAGAGGGCGCGCAGGATGGCCCGGTCGATCTTGTCGAGGCCGAGCGGGTCGACGTCGAAGAGGGCGCAGGCCTCGCGGGCCACCTCGACGGTCACGATCCCGTCGGCCCGCACCTCGGCAAAATCCCGGACCCGGCGCAAGAGCCGGTTGGCCACCCGGGGAGTGCCGCGCGAACGGCGGGCGATCTCGTGGGCGCCCCGGGGATCGAGGGGAACCCCGAGGATCCCGGCCGCCCGCTCCACGATGACGACGAGGTCGGCGGGCTCGTAGTAATCGAGGCGGGCGACAAAGCCGAACCGGTCGCGCAGTGGCCCGGCGATCATCCCGCTGCGGGTGGTGGCGCCCACCAGCGTGAAGTGGGGCAGATCGAGGCGGATCGAGCGGGCACTCGGCCCCTTGCCGATCACAATGTCGAGTTGGAAGTCCTCCATCGCCGGGTAGAGGACCTCCTCGACCGCCCGGGGCAGCCGATGGATCTCGTCGATGAAGAGCACGTCGCCGGCCTCGAGGTTGGTGAGGATGGCGGCGAGGTCGCCGGCCCGCTCGAGCGCCGGCCCGCTCGTGATTCGACAGGACACCTCCATCTCGGCGGCGACGATCGCGGCCAGGGTGGTCTTGCCCAGACCGGGTGGCCCAGCGAAGAGCAGGTGGTCGACGGCCTGGGACCGGTTGCGGGCGGCACCCAGCATGATCTCGAGGTGCTCCCGCAGCCGGGGCTGGCCGACGAACTCCCCGAGGCGCCGCGGTCGCAGCGTGACCTCGTCGGCCTCCTCGACCGGGTCGGCGTCGGGGCGCAGAAGCTCGTCGCGGCTCATGGGGTCACCGCCCGGCCGCCAGCAACTTGAGGGCGTCACGGAGGAGGTCCTCCACGGCGCCGTCGTCGGAGATCTGACCCATCACCGCCCGCACCTCGTCAGGGGCGTACCCGAGGCCCGCCAGGGCCTCGCGCACCTCGGCCCGGGCCTGCCCCGGACCGCCCGGGACGGCGTCGAGCAGGTCGGCGGCGGGGACGTCGAGTCGGGCCTTGAGGTCCACGAGGAGTCGCTGCGCGGTGCGCTTGCCCACTCCGGGCACCAGCGTGAGCGCGTCGAGGTCGTCGTCGACCAGGGCCCGGCGCAGTGCCGACGGCGGGTGGACACTGAGAATCGCCAGCCCGAGCTTGGGCCCCACACCGCTCGCCCCGATCAGGATCTCGAAGGTGTCGCGCTCCTCGCGGGTCAAGAAGCCGTAGAGGGTCATGGCGTCCTCGCGCACGTGGAGGTGCGTGAAGCAGAACGCCGTGGCACCGGGCGCAAGGTCGGGCAGCGCACCGAGCGGCACGAGCATCCGGTAGCCCACACCCCCGGTCTCGACCAGCACCTCACCCGCGGCCGACCGGTCGATGACCGTGCCGCGCACCGAGCCGATCACCGGGTGGCGTCCCGAGCCAGGGCGGCGGCGACCGCCCGCTCGTAGCCACCGCGTCCGCCGACGCCGGTGGCCGCAGCGGCGCCGGCCCGCACCGGCGACGCCCACAGGTGGCAGGCGGCCAGCGCCAGGGCGTCGGCGGCGTCGGGAGGGCGCGGGGTCTCGGTCAGGCCGCAGAGCCGGGTGACCATTCCCTGGACCGCGGCCTTGTCGGCGGCACCGTCGCCGGTGACAGCGAGCTTGACCTCGTTCGGGCTGTAGTGCGTGACCGGGATACCCCGTCGGGCCGCGGCGGCCAGCGCCAGCCCGCTCGCCTGACCGACGGTGATGGCGCTGCGGGCGTTGTGTTGGAACAAGATGCGCTCCACCGCCACCTCCGCCGGACCGAGGTCGTCGAAGAGCTCTTCGAGGTCGGCCTGGAGTTGGGCGAGGCGCTCGGGCAGGTCGGTCTCGGGCGGGGTCCGCAGCACGCCGTAGGCCACCGGCACGATCCGGTGCCCGTCGCGGCGCAGCGCCCCGTACCCGCAGCGCGACAGCCCTGGGTCGATGCCGAGGACGACCGCGTGGCCGGCACCTTGGCCGCCGTGACCGAACATGGGTTCGATTGTAGGGGGCCGACCCCGCTCCCGCCCGGATGCCGTCCCGATGCCTTCCGCACGCCGTCCGGATGCCTCCGGTCGATCGGGAGGCCCGACCGCCGGCACACCTCGACCGGGTCAGCGAGCGATGAAGTAGATGACGACGGCGAGCACGACGATGCCGAGCAGCACCGGCACGAGGCGCTTGGCCACGGCGGCTCCGGCGGCGTCCATGAGGTTGACCGGCTCGACCTCGGGGCTGTCGATCGTGCGCACGCCGCCGGTCGGAGCCGGGGCCGCCGGGGCTTCTGGGGTGACCGGGGCAGTCTCGGCGGTGGGCACCGCGGTCGGCGCGGCCGCGGGCTCGGCCGCGTCACCGGACAGCACGTCCGCCTCCAGCGATGCCACGAACTGGGCGAGGAGCTTGGCGGACACATCGGCCATCACGCCGCGCCCGAACTGGGCGACCTTGCCGGTGACGTTGAGGTCGGTGTCGACGCCGACGATCGTGCCGGTGCCATCGGCGGCGAGCGTGACGGTCACGGTGGCCGAGGCGTTGCCCTGACCACGCGTGTCGCGACCCTCTCCCTTGAGCACGATGCGGCGGGCCACCTCGTCGGCCTCGATGATCTTCGCGGCGCCCTTGTACTGCGCGGTAATGGGGCCAACCTTGATCTTCACGACCCCGCGGTACTCGTCGCCCTCGATCTCCTGGAGCTGCGCCCCGGGCATGCACGGCGCGATGCGCTCGACGTCGAGCAAGACCTTCCAGGCCTGCTCGACCGGCACGTCCACGCGGAACTGGTCCTCGATCTTCATCGTCCCTCCCGGGTGGCGTCCGGATCGTCCAGCGCCGCTAGATCCCCGAGGGTATCGACATCGGTGGGATCACCGGCACCCGTGCAGTCGACCTCGACCACGGTGTGCTCGGCCATCAGCGCTCGGGCCCCCTCATCGCCGGTGAGGACGACCGCCGCCGGCCAGACGGTCCGGCGCAGGAGCACCGGATTGCCCCGGACCCCGCCGTAGGTGGCCACGGCGATGGGTGCGTCAGGCACGAAGTCCGCGACCTCGCGCAGCAACTGGTAGGCGACGGCCCCCACCCGGGGCTGATCGGCGAGCCCGACGCAGACAGCGTCGACGGGTTCGGCCTCGAGGGCCTCGAGCCCGGCCCGCAGTGAGGCACTGATGCCGAGGGCCCAGTCGCGAGCCTCGACCACGCGCACGTCGGCCCCCGCCCGTCGGGCCACGTCGTCGGCGCGGTGGCCGACGACGAGCACCAACGGCGCGCAGCCTCCGTCGCGGGCCGCGGCGAGCGCGGCCTCGACGAGGGTGCGACCGCCCCACTCGAGGAGCGGCTTGGCCGCGACGTCGGCACCCGACGCCGCGAGGCGCGACCCGGCGCCCGCGGCGAGGACCAGTCCGGCGGTGCGCACCGATCTCCGCCGACGCCTAGGCGCCGGCGGCCTCGAGCGCCCGGCGCACCAGCACCCGGGCGAGGTGCTCGCGGTACTCCGAGGAGGCGTTGAGGTCAGCCGGGGCGTCGGTGCCCTCGGCGGCGAGTGCCGCGGCGTCGGCGAGCGAAGCACCGCCGGCGAGGGCTTCCTCGACCGGCCGCGCCCGCCACGGGGTACCGGCCATGTTGACGAGTGCGACCCTCGTGCTGCCGTTGTTGACGACGAGTGCTCCGACGATCGCCCAGTCCTGGGCCCGTCGGTTGAACTTCTGGTAGTTCCAGCCGCCGGTGGCCTTGGGGACGCGGATCTCGGTGAGGAGCTCGTCGGGTGCCAGGGCCGTCTCGAGGAAACCCTGGAAGAACCCGTCGGCGCCGATGGTCCGCTCTCCCTCGGGACCGCGCACCACGAAGGTGGCGTCGAGGGCGAGCAGCGCGGCGGGGAGGTCGGAGGCCGGGTCGCCGTGGGCGACCGAGCCGCCGAGCGTGCCGCGGTGGCGGACCTGGTTGTCACCGACCTCGGCGGCCACGCCGCGCAGCGCCGGGCACGCCTCGGCCAGCAGCGTGGAGGTCTCGAGGTCGCGGTGGCGGGTGAGCGCCCCGATGGCGACGTGGTCGCCGCCGTCGCGGACGTACGAGAGGTCGCGCAGCCGGCCGACGTCAACGACGACCGTCGGCGTGGCCAGCCGGAGCTTCATCAGCGGGATGAGCGACATCCCGCCGGCGAGCAGCTTCGCCTCGTCACCGTGTTCCGTCAACGCCGCCAGCGCAGCGTCGGCGGTGTCGGCCCGGACGTACTCGAACGCCGCGGGGATCATCGCTGCGCCCCCATCGTCCGGGCCGCCTCGAGCACCGCCTGGACGATGTTGTGGTAGCCGGTGCACCGGCAGAGGTTTCCCTCGAGGCCGAGGCGGACCTCACGCTCGGTCGGGTCGGGGTTCTCGTCGAGGAACGAGACCGCGGCCATCACCATCCCGGCCGTGCAGAACCCGCACTGCAGACCGTGCTTGTCCTGGAAGGCCTGCTGGACCGGGTGCAGCGCATCCTCGGACGGTGCCAGGCCCTCGATGGTGGTGATCGCGCCGCCGTCGGCCTGGGCCGCGAACATCGTGCACGACTTCACCGACTCGCCGTCGAGGAGGACGGTGCACGCCCCGCACGACGACGTGTCGCAGCCGACCTTGGTCCCGGTGAGACCGCAGGCTTCCCGCAAGTACTGCACGAGCAGCGCCCGGGGCTCGACGTCGTGGCTCTGGCCGGTGCCGTTGACGGTGGTGGAGACGTGCACGGAGGACTCCTCGGAGGATCGGACGTTGCACACTATCCCGGTTCGAGCCCCCCGAAGGGACCGACGGGCCCGGGGCCGGCGGGACCGGGCGACTCAGCCCATCACGACGGCGAGGACGTCGTCGGGGATGTCGAAGTTGCCGAAGACGTTCTGGACGTCGTCGTGCTCCTCGAGGGCATCGATGACCCGCAGGACCGACTTGGCGGAGGCCTCGTCACCGAGGGGGACGGTCATCGTGGGGGCCATCGTGAGGTCGGCGCTGGCCACGACGATCCCGGCGTCGTCGAGGGCCGTGCGCACGGTGTGGAGGTCGGTAGCGCCGGTGGTGACGACCCAGGAGTCGCCGGTGTCGGCGATGTCCTCGGCGCCGGCCTCGAGGGCCACGAGCATCAGGTCGTCCTCGGCGGTGGCGGCGTGGTCGAGGATCACGACGCCCTTGCGCTCGAACTGCCACGCCACCGAGCCGGGCTCGGCGATCGACCCACCGTTGCGGTTGAAGATGTTCTTGATCTCGGCCGTGGTGCGGTTGCGGTTGTCGGTGAGGCACTCCACGTAGACCGCCACCCCGTTGGGGGCGTAGCCCTCATAGGTGACCGGCTCGTAGCGCTTGCCCTCGAGCTCGCCCGTCCCCCGCTTGATGGCCCGCTCGATCTTGTCGACGGGTACCGAGTTGTCACGGGCCTTTTGCACCATCGTGCGCAGCGAGGCGTTGGCCTCGGCGTCACCGCCACCCTCGCGGGCAGCGACCTCGATCTGACGCGTCAGGCGGGCGAAGAGCTTCGCCCGGGCCTGGTCGGCCGCGCCCTTCTTGTGCTTGATGGAATGCCATTTGGAATGTCCGCTCATGGTCTCCCCCGTGGATCAGGCCGCGCGCGCGGCGTGCAAGAACTGCTCGTGGAGGCGCAGGTCCCCGGAGAGTTCCGGGTGGAACGTCGCACCCCACACGTTGCGTTCACGGATCAGCACGGCGGCGTCGCCGTGCCGAGCCAGGACCTCGACACCCGGTCCGGTCGACTCCACGACCGGCGCCCGGATGAACACTCCGGGAAACGGACCCGTCAGGCCCTCGACCGCGAGCTCCACCTCGAACGACTCCCGCTGGCGCCCGTAGCCGTTGCGGCGCACCGAGGCGTCGAGAACGCCGAAGGGCACCTGGTCGGGACGACCGTCGTGGATCTCCCGGGCGAGGAGGATGAGCCCCGCGCAGGTGCCGAACGCGGGCATTCCGTCGCGCAGGCGCGCCACCAGAGGATCGCGCAGACCCGAGGTGTCGAGCAGCCGGTTCATCGCCGACGACTCACCCCCCGGCAGGACCAGGGCACCCACCGGCCCGAGGTCTTCGGGCACGCGCACCTCCAGGCTGTCGACGCCGAGGGCTTCGAGCACCTCACGATGCTCGCGGAACGCACCTTGCAGCGCCAGGACCCCGACCTTCACGGCCTGGAGGCCTTGCGTCACTCACCAGCCACGCTCGGCGAGTTTGACGTCGAGCGTGCCGATCTCGTCGCCGCGCATGGCCGGTGGGAGGTTGCGCGACACCTTCGCCACGATCTCGGGATCGCGGAAGTGCGTCGTCGCCTCGACGATGGCCTTGGCCGTGGCTGTGGGGTCCTCGCTCTTGAAGATCCCGCTCCCCACGAACACCGCCTGCGCCCCGAGCTGCATCACCAGCGCGGCGTCGGCGGGGGTCGCGATGCCACCGGCGCAGAACATGGGGACGGGGAGCTCACCGACGCGGGCGACCTCCTGGACGAGAGACAGCGGCGCCCGCAGGTCCTTGGCCCAGCCGAAGAGCTCTTCCTCGGTGGCCACGGTGAGGCGGCGGAGGTCACCCAGGATGGAGCGCAGGTGCCGCACCGCCTCGACGATGTTGCCGGTGCCGGCCTCTCCCTTTGAGCGGATCATGGCGGCGCCCTCGGAGATGCGCCGCAGCGCCTCCCCCAGATCGGTGGCGCCGCAGACGAACGGCACGGCGAAGGCCCACTTGTCGACGTGGTACGCCTCGTCGGCCGGCGTGAGCACCTCCGACTCGTCGATGAAGTCGATGCCGAGGGTCTGGAGCACCTGGGCCTCGGCGAAGTGGCCGATGCGGCACTTGGCCATCACCGGGATGGTGCAGACGCTCTTGATCCCCTCGATCATCGCGGGGTCCGACATGCGGGCCACGCCGCCATCGCGCCGGATGTCGGAGGGGACGCGCTCGAGGGCCATCACGGCGACGGCGCCGGCGTCTTCGGCGACCCGGGCCTGGTCGGGGTCGACCACGTCCATGATGACCCCACCGCGCAACATCTCGGCGAGGCCCCGCTTCACGCGGGCGGTTCCGGTGGCGTGCGAGTCGCTCATGCAGACATTCTACGTTTACGGGGCCCGAAACCTTCCCGGGAGCCCCGGAGCACCTATTTGGACTGCTTCTTCTTGAGCGTGGTCGTGGTGGGCGGCACCGTGGTGGGTGGGGGCAGCGGGGCGGCCACCACGTCGACGGCGGCCGTCAGCGGGGCGAGTTCGATCCAGGTCCGGCCCGGGGTGAGCGGGACGGGCACCCCGAAGACGTTCGTGAACTGGGTCGGCACGGTCGGATCCGACTTGGCCCAGCGACCCTTGACCAGGGCACCGTTGGAGAAGATCCACGCGTCGCCACTCCCGAGCAACTCCCCTTCGGAGCCCGCCGGATAGTTGATGAACTGGACGATCACGTTCGTGGGGGCGACCTGGGTCCCATCGGCGCCCAGGAACGGGGCGAACCCGTAGGCACGCTTCCAGGTGCTGGTGGCAGCGTCGTAGGTGTAGGTGGGGTCGTACCCGGGCGAGAGGCCCACGTGGAACTGCCCGACCCCGTCACCGGTGAAGGTCTGCCCCTTGGCGACGTAGGCGAAGAGCGGCCGGGGCGGCACCGGGGTCCCGCCGCGGGTCCAGAGCTTGGCGGTGTCGCCGTAGAGGTTGTGCGGCGCCGCTCGCGAGCTCTCCCGGTAGTAGGCGTCGCCGGCGTTGGACTCGTCGACCCAGACGGTGGGGGTCTGGCGGATCAGCGCCACGTTGTCGGGGGTGCCCCCGGAGAAGGCGATCGTGCCACCGAGCGCCGAGACGATGTTGGGGTCCATCAGCCGGACCGAACGGATCGGTCCGACGTTGTCGGGGGTGGCCGAGTTGAAGAACGACCAGAAGCGGGTGATCCCACCCTCGACGACCTCCTCGTAGACCACGTCGGCGAGGTCGAGACCGGACTGGGGCCGGGCCTCGGGGGTGTTCTCGATCTTGACGCCGAGCGACGAGCGCGTCTGGCTCACCCCGGTCGGGTCGGGGAGCCCCGTGAGCGGGGCGATCGGCGGAGCGACCGTGGTGGTCGTGGTGGACGCCGTCGTGGCGACGGGCTGCACGGCCTGCTGACCGCCACCGCCTGAGAAGGCCACCACGGCGCCGATGACGAGCGCCGCCAACGCCACCACCGCACCGGCCACCACCCCGATCCGGCGGCCCGTGCTCCAGGTGGACCAGCTCACATCGCCTCGAGCAGAGCGATGCGCTCCTCGAGCGGCGGGTGAGTGTCGAACATGCGGTTCAGGCGGGCCCCGCGCTCGTCCGGCCGGACGTCGAGGGGGGTCTCGATCCACATCTGGGCGGTCGCCTTGGTGGCGGAGCGCACCACGGCGCCGTCGGCCTGGAGCTTGCGCAGCGCGGAGGCCAACCCCGGCGGGTAGCGGGTGAACGCCACCGCCTGGGCGTCGGCGAGGTACTCACGTCGGCGGCTCAGGGCGAACTGCATGCCGACCGCACCGAGCGGGGCGAGGACCAACAGCGCTACGGCCAGGACGGCGACCACGATGCCCGCCGGGTTGTTGTTCTGGCGGTCGTCGTCGTCGCCGAAGATGCTGCTCCAGAACAGGATGCGCAGGCCGAGGTCCGACATGAGGGCGATCGCCCCGACGGCCACCACGGCCACGGTCTGGATGAGGATGTCGTAGTTCTTGATGTGGGAGAGTTCGTGCGCGAGCACCCCTTCGAGCTCGACCCGGTTCATCGTGGCGAGCAACCCGGTGGTGACGGCGATGGCGGCGTGCTCGGGGTCGCGCCCGGTCGCGAAGGCGTTGGGCGCCGGGTCGTCGACGACGAACAGACGGGGCTTGGGCACGCCGGCGGCGATGCACAGACCATCCACCAGGTTGTGGTAACGCCGGAACTCAGGACCGTCGGCCGGTCGGGCGCGCGACACCGCGAGGGCGACGGCATCGGACTTGAAGTAGGCGACCCAGGCCATCACGATGGCGATGACCAGGGCGAGCACGGCCACCACCAGCCCGCCGTGCACGAGGTAGTCGACGGCCAGACCCACCAGCACGGTCAACACGAACAGGCCCGCCAGGATGAGCAAGGTCCGGCGACGGTTGCGGTTGATCTCGGTCTCGTAGGAGGTGCGCTCGACGGCGCCGAGTTCGGGTTCGGTCATCGGGGAGGACGCTGTTCCTGGGATCGGGCGAGGGAGCGACGGTCGCGGAGGACCGGTCCGGGGTCAGAACCGGACTTGCGGCGGCGCGTCCGTCTCGGGGGCGGCGTCGAAGAACCCGCGCCGCGAGAAGTTGAACATCCCGGCGAGCACGTTGCGCGGGAAGGTCTGGATGGCGTTGTTGTACTTGAGGACGGCGTCGTTGAAGAACTGCCGGGAGTAGGCGATCCGGTCCTCGGTGGAGGTGAGCTCCTCCTGGAGGTTGAGGAAATTCTGGTTGGCCTTCAGGTCGGGGTAGGCCTCGGCCACGGCGAAGAGGGACTTCAAGGCACCGCTGAGGACGTTCTCGGCGGCGGCCTGCTGACCGACGTCACCACCTTGCTGTGCGTTGATGGCGTTGGACCGGGCGTTGGTGACGGCCTCGAGCGTCTGGCGCTCGTGGGCCGCGTAGCCCTTCACCGTCTCGATCAGGTTCGGGATCAGGTCGTACCGGCGCTTTTGCTGCACCTCGATCTGCGAGGCAGCGCTGTCGACGGTGTTCCGGCTCCGGACCAGCCCGTTGTAGGACACGACCAGGAACAGGCCGATGAGCACCACGACCACGATGACGACGATGACGACCACGAGGCGATGCTAGCGGGAGTCCCTGAGCGGACGGCCCCACCCCCTCCGCCCGAAAGGGGGCCCGAGCGCCCCGATCCCCCGGGTTCGACGACCGGCCGGGCCGGAGGCCGGGTGTGGCGTCCCCGCCGCCCGCACGGCGACCCGTGGCCGCCGCGGGGGTCAGCGGTCGCGGGTGAGGCGTACCGGACGCGCCGTGACCGCACCGGAGCGCCGGGTCCTGATCGCCCGAGCGTAGATCTCGAGGTAACGCTCCGCGAGCCGGGCCATCGAGAGCTCTCCCGCGCGCGTCGCGCCGCGCGCCGCCGTCGCAGCACGTCGCGCCGGATCGTCGAGCAGGGATCGCAGCGCGGAGCGGAGGGCGCCGACGTCGCCGGGTCGGACCAGCACCGCCTCGTCTCCGGTCCGGGCGACCGCTCGGTAGCCGACCAGGTCGGAGGCCACGACCGCCGTCCCGGCGGCCATCGCTTCGAGCAGCACCACGCCGAACGACTCGCCGTCGATGGACGGGAAGCAGGCGAGCGTCGCACCCTGGAGCCGTCGGGCCTTCTCGTCCTCGCTGATGCGACCGAGCCACTCGACCCCGGCGTCCCGTCGGTCGCGGAGTTGGGTCGTCTGGGGTCCGGTGCTGGCCACCCAGAGTCGGGCCGGTCGGTCCAGGCCCGCGTAGGCGTCGAGCAGCACCTCCAGGCCCTTGCGCGGCTCGTGACGACCGACGAACACGATGCTGGGCTCCGGACTCGGCCACGGTGACGCGGCCGCGAACCGGTCGACATCGATGCCGTTGAACAGGATCTCGCACTCGACCCCGAAGTTCGTCTCGACGTCGCGGCTCGCCTCGGCCGACACGGCCGTGCTCACCGTGACGCGTCCGACCATGCGCTGGAGCGGCCGCCGCAGGGCCGAATACCAGCGGTTGGTGTTGGTCCCCCAGGCGGCGTGGAACGTCCCCACCACGGGAAGGTCCGTTCCGACCAACGCCGCGTGGGTCGGGCCGGGTGTGAGCGGCTCGTGCAGGTGGACCACGTCGGGGGCGAAACTCCGCAACGCCTCGAGGGTGCGGGCCGAGGTGAGGTGGTTCGAGGTGATGGGCGCGATCGACCCGTTGGTCGGGAATCGGCGGGTCGGCCCGACGGTGGTGATCCCCGGCTCGGGGGGCGGACCGTCGCACGGCGCGATCACCCGGGCCTCCACACCGAGGCGACGCAGCGCGTGGGCGAGACCCAGCACCTGCCCCTGCACGCCCCCGAACACCGACAGCGAGTACGGGCACACGAGCGCCACCCGCAGGTCGCTCACCGCGCCGGCCCGTCGCTCGGCCAGTTGGGCTGCATGAGCAGCCACTGCTCCGGGGCCAGCCGGATGGCCGCCTCGATCTCGGCGACCAGGTCCTGGGTCACCCGCGTGACGTCGTCGCGCATCCGCCCGACGCGCTCGGCCGGGATCACCCGGAAGAATCGGCCAACGTGCCCGCCGTCCGCCGTGTAATAGGCCGCTCCCACGACGAGGGGTGCTCCGGTGCGCAACGCGAGCAGGGCAGGACCACCCGGCACGGTCGTGCGCTCGCCGAAGAACTCGACGTCGATACCGGTGCCACTGAGGTCGCGGTCGGCCAGCAGGCAGACCACCCGGCCGCGTCCGAGAGCACGACGGATCGCCCCAGTGCTGTCGGGGCCGAGCGCGATGACCTCCATCCCGACGGAGCGCCGGGTCCGGACGAACCACTCGAAGAGCTCGGGGGGCTCCACCACCTCGGCGACCGCCGACATCGGGTAGCCGTGGGCAGCCGCCGACGCACCGGCGAGGTCCCAGTTGCCCAGGTGCGGCAGGGCCAGGAGCACCCCCTTGCCCAGGGCGAGCGCACCGTCGAGCACGTCGACGCCCTCGAGCGGCACCGCGGCCCGGATCTCCGCCGCCGTCAGATCGGGCATCCGGAAGAGCTCGTGCCAGTAGCGCGCGTAGTTGGCGAACACCTCGTCGACCGCCCGGTCGAGCGCCCGGCCCCGGAGTTGCCCGGCGCTCACCCGCCCGAGGGTCCGGACGACCTGCGCGCGCCGGGCGGGCGATGCCACCTGCATCACCCGTGCCAGACCGTCGGCCACGGCGCCCCCCATCCGAAGGGGGACGACGCGGGCCAGCTCAGCGCCGGCCCGGTACGCGAGATAAGCGGCGCGGGCGCGGACGTCGGCGATCATCGGAATGGTGACCCGGACCCGGACCCGGACCCGGAGTCGGAGCCGGGGGCACGGCAGTGGCCCGGGTGGCCTGACGCCAGACCTTGACGAAGCGCTGGACGGCCGTGAGGGCGGTCAGGGCCAGCATGACCCACATCATGGGGACCACGATGCCGAAGAGCAGCGCCGCGGCCAGCAGCACCATCCGCTCGGCCCGCTCCATCAATCCACCGCGGGCTTCGAACCCGAGTGCCTCGGCCTTGGCGCGTTCGTAGGTGATGACCATGGAGAGCGCGAGGACGGCGAGCGCCAGCACCGGCAGGTACCGGCCCTGCCCGACCATCCACCAGGCGACCCCGCCGAAGAGCAGAGCGTCGGACACGCGGTCGGAGACCGAGTCGAAGAAGGCACCGCGGGGGCCGGCCTTGCCGCTGTGTCGGGCGACCGAGCCGTCGAGGAGGTCCGGCACACCGGTCAGGATCACGCCGAAGAAGGCCCAGAGAAAGTGCCCGGTCGCGATGGCGACCGACGTGGCGGCCGCGACCACCAAGCCGACGGACGTGAGCACGTCGGCATTCACCCCGATGCGGTGCAGGCCCCGCCCGATCGGGTCGAGGACCACCTCGGCGTTGCTCCGCCACCGTCCGTCGAGCATCGCTCCCGCATACCTCCTCGAGCGCCGGCGAGCAGGGTCACGGTAGCCGGGTTCCTCCGTGCGGGTTCAGGACCTCGGCTCGGTCGAGTCCCCCAGGCCGAACTGCGCCCAGTCCTCGGGGTTGCGCTCGGTGTACTCACCGAGGACCGCCCCGTCGACGCCGTCGAGCTCGACCAGGCCGCGCAACGACGGAGGGTCGTCGGCGCTGTAGAGCAGGATCCGCCAGGACGGGCGCGACCGCAGGCCGCGAAAACCCAACTGGCCGGAGGCGTGCCCGACCGGGAACCCGACCGTCCGGCTCGCCACCGTGAGCGCGGCCGTCTCGTCGAGCCGCAGGTGCCAGGAGGCCAAGAAGTGGTAGCCGGCCGCCACGGCCAGGATCACCACCGCCGCGAACAGCCCGGCGTTGCCCGAGGCCGCGGCCCCGATGGCCACGACCAGGGCGAGGCCGGCGTCGAGCGACCCGGCGATCCGGCGCCGGTGGGTCCCCGGGAACTGGTAAGGCCCCACGTAGTGGGTGACGTCGAGGTCCTCAGGCAGCTGGTCGGCCGCGCCCGGGTCGGGGGTAGTGGGCTCGGGAGCGGGTCCGGAGGCCACGACGTCGTCGGTCACGGTTCGACGCTAGCCCCTCCCGGCCAGGCCGCTCGGAGCCGGGCGAGGGTCTCGGGCAACGCCTCGGGGAGGACGCGAGTTTCGGCCACGGTCGTCATGAAGTTGGTGTCGGCGGTCCACCGTGGCACCACGTGCACGTGCAAGTGGTGCGGGACGCCCGCCCCGGCCGCCACGCCCAGGTTCATCCCCACGTTGCAGGCGTCGGGGCGGTAGGCGACCTTCACCGCGGTCACCGCCGATTGTGTGAAGGCCATCAGGGAGTTGGCCTCCACCCCGGGGAGCACCTCGAGGTCGGGGCCGTGACGCAACGGAACCACCATCACGTGGCCGTTGGCGTAGGGGTAGGCGTTGAGCACGCAGAAGCAGTGGTCGTCGCGCGCCACGACCAGCGCCTCGTCGGGGTCGGTGGCGGCCAGCGCGCAGAACAGACATTCGTCCTCACGGTGGGGCGCGTCGACCACCTCGCGTAGGTACTGCGACCGCCAACCCGCCCAGAGCCGTTCGAGCGCCACGACCGACGGCCCGCCGTCAGCGACGCGGCGCGAGCTCGGGACCGAGCTCAGCGGCGAAGACGTCGAGGGGGATCCCGCGCTCGGGAGCGTCGGTGCCTCGCCGATTCACACCCACGGTTCGCCCGGCAACGTCGTCGTCGCCGACGACGAGGACGAAGGGCACCTTGTCGAGTTTGGCCCGACGGACCCGCGAGCCGAGGGTGTCGGCCGAGGCATCGTGGATCTCGACCCGGACCCCCAGGCCGCGGAGGAAGGCCATGACCTCATGCGCGTAGGCGTCGTGGCGGTCGGCGACCGGCAGGACCGTGACCTGCACCGGGGCGAGCCAGGTGGGGAACGCGCCGGCGTAGTGCTCGAGCAGGATCGCGAAGAACCGCTCGATCGAGCCGAACAGCGCGCGGTGGATCATGATCGGGCGGTGGCGCTCGTTGTCGGTGCCGACGTACTCGATCTCGAAGCGCTGGGGCAGCTGGAAGTCGACCTGGATGGTCGACACCTGCCAGGTGCGGCCGATCGCGTCGCGCGCCTGCACCGAGATCTTCGGCCCGTAGAACGCGCCGCCGCCCTCGTCGAGCACGAGCTCGAGGCCCGCGCCATCGGCCACCGAGCGCAGGGCCTCGGTCGCCTCGTCCCACTCGGCGTCGGTACCCACGGCCTTGCCCTCAGGTTTGGTCGACAGCTCCAGGTAGAAGTCGTCGAGGCCGTAGTCGGCGAGCAGGTCGAGAACGAACACGAGCAACGAGTGCAGCTCGGTGGCCATCATCTCCTTGGTGCAGAAGATGTGCGCGTCGTCCTGGGTCATCCCGCGCACCCGCGTCAGGCCGTGCACCACGCCCGAGCGCTCGTAGCGGTAGACCGTGCCGAACTCGAAGAACCGCAGCGGCAGCTCCCGGTAGGAACGCATCCGGCTCCGGAAGATCAGGATGTGGAACGGACAGTTCATCGGCTTGAGGTAATAGGTGGCACCGTCCTCGCCGCCCTCGTCGAGGTGCATCGGCGGGAACATGCCGTCGGCGAACCAGTCGAGGTGACCCGACGTCTCGAAGAGGTTCGACTTCGTGATGTGCGGCGAGTTCACGAAGGAATACCCGGCCGCCTCGTGGCGACGCCGCGAGTAGTCCTCCATGACCGTACGCACGAGCGCACCCTTCGGGTGGAACACGGCCAGCCCCGACCCGATCTCCTCGGGGAACGAGAACAGGTCGAGCTCGGCGCCCAGTCGGCGGTGGTCGCGCCGCTCCGCCTCCTCGAGCCGGTGCAGGTGCTCAGCGAGCGCGGCGTCGGATTCCCAGGCCGTC
Organism: Actinomycetes bacterium; assembly: GCA_037142235.1. Lineage (GTDB taxonomy): Bacteria > Actinomycetota > Acidimicrobiia > IMCC26256 > PALSA-555 > CAIUKV01. The sequence goes on along the minus strand of JBAXBB010000018.1, from coordinate 2,557 downwards.
CCGTAGATGCGCTGCAGCTGCGGGCCCTTCTCGTCGCCGCGCCAGTAGGCCCCGGCGACCCGCATCAGGCGGAACGACCCCAGACGCTTCGTGGAGGGGACGTGCGGACCCCGACAGAGGTCGACGAACTCGGTGCCGTCGGAACGCGCGTTGCGGTAGAGCGACACCTCCGCGCCCGAGCCCACCTCGGTGACGTCGACCTTCTCAATGATGTCGAGCTTGTAGGGCTGGTCCACGAACAAGGCTCGGCCGGTGTCGCGGCTCACCTCGTCGCGGACGAAGTGCTGATCGGCGGCCACGATCTCGCGCATGCGCGCCCCGATGCGCTCGAGGTCGGCCTCGGTGAAGTGCACCCCACCCGGGATCTCGAAGTCGTAGTAGAAGCCGTCGGCGATGGCGGGCCCGATCGCGTACCGGGTCCCCGAGAACAGGTCGGTGACCGCCTGGGCAAGCACGTGGGCGGTGGAGTGCCGCAGGACCTCCCGCCCGTCGGGCGTGGCCGGGACGACGATCTCCAGGGCGGCATCACCCGGGATGGGACGTCCGAGGTCCCACCAGGCACCGTCGACCTTGGCGGCCAGCGCGTCACGCCCGAGGCGCTTCCCGATCGCCAGCGCCACCTCGGCCGGAGTGGTCCCACGCGGAACCTCGCGCGTGCTGCCGTCGGGAAGGGTGAGGGTGATCGGGGCCTCGGACACGGTCGGAAGGTACCAGCGGTACCGGGCCGAACCGCCCCGGTTCAGTGCGCCGGCGGCCGGGTGAGGTCGACGCCCACCAGCGCCCCCAGGTCGCGCAACGCCGCGGGCGCCGACGCGTCGTCGCCACCCGACAGGATCGCGCTCGCGAGGTCGTCGAGCGCCTCCAGGGCGCGAGGGGCGTCCAGGTCGTCGTCGAGGGCCGCCCGGACCCGGTCGGCGAAGGGTCGGGGGTCCGGACCGCCCAAGAGCCCCGCGGCCGCGAGCAGCCGGTGCAGCAGAGCCGTGCCCTCCTCGAGGTCGGTGTCGTACCACTCGAACCCCGCCCGGTAGTGGTGCCGCATCAGGGCGAGCCGGATCGACCGAGGGTCGGCCGTCTGCAGGAGGTCGCTCACGAACACCAGGTTGCCGAGCGACTTGCTCATCTTCTCGCCCTCGTAGCTGACCATGGCGGAGTGCATCCAGTGGCGGCAGAACCGCTGCCCGGTGACGCTCTCGCTCTGGGCGACCTCGCATTCGTGGTGCGGGAAGATGAGGTCGGTCCCCCCACCGTGGAGGTCGAGGGTCTCCCCCAGGGTCGCCATCGACATCACCGAGCACTCGACGTGCCAGCCCGGACGACCCACACCGAAGGGCGCGCGCCACGCCGGCTCGTCGGGGAGCGATGGCTGCCAGAGGATGAAATCGAGCGGATCACGCCGGTGGGGGTCGTCAGGCTTGCCGCCGCGCGCCCGCGCCAACTTGACCATGTGGTCGGGCGAATACTGCGACAGCTCGCCGAAGCGCTCGAAGGTCGACACGTCGAAGTAGACCGTGCCATGGGTGAGGTAGGCGTGGCCGGAGTCGAGGAGCGCGTTCACCATCTCGATGATTCCCGGGATCGACTCGGTGGCGCGGGGCTCGGCGAAGGGCGGGCGCAGATCGAGCGCCTCCACGTCGGCGTGGAAGCGCGCCAACTCCGCGTCGGCGAGCTCGAGGTACGGGATGCCCAGCTCGCGGGCCTTGGGGAGGATGGAGTCGTCGACGTCGGTGACGTTGCGGACCATCCGCACCTCGTGACCGAGGTCCTCGAGCCGACGGATGAGCAGGTCGTAGGCGAGGTAGGTGGCGGCGTGCCCAAGGTGCGTGGAGTCGTAGGGCGTGATGCCGCAGACGTACATGCGCACGAGCGGACCGGGCTCGAAGGGGACCACCTTGCGCTGAGCGGTGTCGAAGAGACGAACGCTCACGACGAGGCGCTTTCGAGGCCGAGGAAGCGCAGGGTCCCCTTGCCCTTGTGGCGGATGTTGAGGCTGAGCAGGACGGCCGCGAACGTCTCGATCCCGACCGCGTGGAGCAGCGACCCGGTGTCGAAGGCCCGCAGGTTGGGCATCGCGGCCACGAGCCCGACCACGAGCTCCCGGGCGTCGTCGTCGTCGCTGCAGATCACGACGTCGCTCTCCAGCGGGTGGTCAAGGTCGGCGAACGCGGCGGCCGGCACGTGCTGGAAGGCCGCCACGACCCGCGCCTGCGGTGCCGCGGCCTGCACGGCCTGGCTGAGCGAACCCTCGGGCGGCAGGACCGGATGGAACTCCCGACCCACCTTGACCAGCCCGTTGCCCATCGCGATCACCGGTCGGCCCGCCAAGACGTCGGCGTGGTCACGAGCGGTCGCGACCATGCTGTCCCAGTGGGTGGCGATCACGACCAGTTCGGCCTCCGCCGCCTCGGCGTTGCCACCGGGTCGCAGGGACGCCACCCGGTCGCCCCAGCGCCCACGGATCTCGTCGACCACCCCCGCCGCCCGTTGCGGGTCACGGGACCCGGCGACGACGTCGTGGCCCAGCGACGCCAGCCGCGTGGCCAGCCCGCTCCCGGTGGGG
>JBAXBB010000017.1:0-34093 GCA_037142235.1 Actinomycetes bacterium | reverse complement strand
GTCAGCTGCAGTCCCTGGCCCTGATAGCGAATATCAACCTGGTAGCCTATGCGCATCTGCGCACGCGGGACTTTCTCCCGCTCGAGCGAGCGCGCGGCATCGTCAGCCAGAGACGAGAGGATCTCGTGGACTTCCTGCGTCGAGGTATCGGCGAACTTGCGGATGAACGTACGCGAGGACTCATCCCGCACCGCGGTAGTGGCGTCACCGAGCGCACACAGCACGCCTGGCCCCGGCGGAATGATGGACGGCCATGAGCCAAGCAGGCGCGACAGGGCGTTGGCATGCAGCGGGCCGGCGCCACCGAACGCGATCAGCGCGTAATCGCGGGGATCGTGGCCCTGTTCCACCGACACCAACCGCAGCGTCGAGCTCGTCCGCTCCCGAGGGGCGGCGGTCGTGGCGATCGTGAATCGGCGCAACAGCGACCTCACCGACCGGGCCGACGGGGTGCTCTACACCTCCGACGGGCGCGACGTCGAGATGAGCGTGGCGTCGACCAAGGCCTTCTACTCGCAGGTCGCCGCCGGGTATCTCGTCGCGCTCGGTGTCGCGGCGGCGGTGGGCACCCTCGACCCGACGCGCGAGGACGAACTGCTCCGAGCGCTGCGGGCACTGCCGGAGGCGATGCGCACGGTGCTCCGGCAGCGGCCGCACATCGCCGAGGTCGCGGCTCAGCACGTGCTGTCGCGGCGTTCGTGGGCGGTGGTGGGCAACGGTGCCAACTCGATCGCGGCCCGCGAACTGCGCATCAAGCTCTCGGAGCTCTGCTACAAGGCGATCCCCTGCGACGTCACCGAGGACAAGAAACACATCGACCTGTCGTCCGAGCCGCTGACCGTGGTCTGTGCAGCGGGGCTCGTCGGCTCGAACCTCGACGACGTGGCGAAGGAGGTTGCGATCTTCCGCGCCCATCGGGGGTCACCGATCGTGATCGCCAGCGAGGACCACGGCACCCGGTTCGGCGCGGCTGCGGCGGTCATCGCCGTGCCGTCGGTCCACCCGTCTGTCGACTTCCTCCTGAGCACGGTGGCCGGGCACCTCTTCTCCTACGAGGCGGCGCTGGCCATCGACGCCTCGGCGCGCCCCCTGCGCGAGGCGCGTGCGGCGGTGGAGGTCAGTTCGCGTGCCGACGCGGCCGGCCTGCTCGAACGGTTGGCCGAGGCCGTGGAGGAGCCGTCACGTCGTTTCCTCGAGGGCCTCCGGGCGGGACGGTACGACGGCAGCCTCGAAGCGAGCACCGCGGCCCGGATCACCTCGCTGCTCCGTTACGCCGCCGGGTTGAGTCCCCTCGAGAACTACGAGGTCGAGCACGGCAAGGTCGGGACCCCGAGCACCGTCGTCCATGACCTCACGGCCGCGCTCACCCGGGGCATCGACGAGTTGACGCGTCCGATCGACGCGATCAAGCACCAGGCCAAGACGGTCACGGTCGGCATCTCGCGTTCCGACGAGACGTTGCTGCAGGTGCCGTTGGTCGCGGCGGCGCTCGCCGCCGGGACGGCTCGCGACGGGCTCAGTTACCGCGCGCTGCGCACCCTGGTCGACCTCGACCCGGCGGTCGAGGCGGTCGTCGGGTTCACCCGCTACCGCGTCGAGGGCGCGCCCGGAGCCGACCCGACCGTGCACGTGGTGGACCGCGGCGGGATCGCGGTCGGGCTCGCCACCCGCACCGACGACGACCCGCGACTCACCGGGACCAAGCACCGGGTCGCCACCCAGCGTGAGGTCACCGCGGTTCGCGGACGGCGTGACGGCCGGACGCTGGTCATGGTGCCCGAGATCAAGCAGAACCAGACCGTCGGGCTCACCCTCCTCCACGTCCGCTTCGCCGAGCGGCTCCCGGCCGCCACCGTGCGGGCGGTGCTCGAGGGCTACCAGGGGCGCTATTCGGCCCTGGTCGACGCCGTCACCGAGACCGAGCCGACCTTCGACGACGGGGGCCTGGCGACCCTCGACGTGGTCGAACTCCTCACCGAGCCCGTCAACGTGCTGGCGGAGCACTGGCAGCATCGGTGACCGCCGGTCTGACCGACGGCGTCCCTGGAGTGATCGGGATCGGGACCGACCTGGTGGAGGTCGAGCGTTTCCGGCTGGCGCTGACCCGGAGGCCCACCCTGGCCGAGCGGCTCTTCTCCGACGACGAGCGGGCCTACGCCGCCCGCTTCCGTGATCCCACCAAGAGCCTGGCGGCGCGCTTCGGTGCCAAGGAGGCGGTGATGAAGGCGATGGGTGTGGGGCTCTGGAAGTTTGCCCTCCGCGACGTCGAGGTCGTCAAGCACCGCAGCGGTGAGCCTTTCCTTGCCCTCCACGACAAGGCCGCCGCCCTCGCCCAGGAGCGCGGCGTGCGCGAGTGGCGGCTCACCCTCACCCACACCGACTCGATGGCGCTGGCCATCGCCCTGGCGCTGGGCTGATCCGTGCTGGCCGTGCTGACCCCGGCGGAGATGGGTGCCGCCGACCGTCGGACGATCGCGGCGGGCACGCCCGAGACGGTGCTCATGGACCGCGCCGGTCGGGCCGTGGCCTGGGCGCTGCGCCGGCACGTCGGGCGCACCTACGGGATCCGGGTGGTGATCGCGTGCGGGAAGGGCAACAACGGTGGCGACGGCCTGATCGCGGCGCGGGTGCTGCGCGGCTGGGGTGCGCGCGTCGAGGTGCTCGCGGTGGGATCGGGGCTCGACCCCGAGGCGGTCCGGCGCTCGGCGGACCGGGCCGACGTGTGCGTCGACGCGATGTTCGGGACCGGGTTCCGCGGTGACCTCCAGGACGACGCGCGGATGGTGGCCGAGGCGTTCGCGGCGAGCGGCGCGTCGGTGCTGGCGGTCGACATCCCGTCCGGGGTCGACGGCCTGACCGGGATGGTCGCTCGGTGCGCGGTCCGAGCCGATCTCACCGTGACGTTCGCGGCCCGCAAGCCGGGACTCTGCTTCGAGCCGGGTCGGTCGCTGGCGGGCGCGGTGCAGGTGGCCGACCTGGGGATCGCGGTCGACCCGCCGTCCGGTGCGTCACTCACGTTCTGCACCGAGGCCTCCGACGTGGTGGACTGGATCCCCCGTCGCCCCGCCGACGCCCACAAGTGGGGGTCGGCGGTGATGGTGGTCGGTGGCTCGGGCGGTATGACCGGCGCGCCGGCCCTGGTGGCCCGGGCTGCCCTGCGCTCGGGGGCCGGCATGGTGTGGTGCGGAGTGCCGGGAGCCGCGGCGGCCGCCCGCGTGGCCGGGAGCGAGGTGATCGCGGTCACGCTGCCCGACGACGACGGCGCGCTCGCTGGCGCCGCCGTGGAGACTGTGCTCGCCCACCTGGAGCGCTTCGGTGCGCTCGCGATCGGGCCGGGTCTCGGTCGCAGCCCGGCCACCGCCGCGGCCGTGCGGGGCATCGTGCTCGGCGCGCCGGTCCCGGTCGTGCTCGACGCCGACGCCCTGCACGCCTTCGCGGCGGAGCCGGCTGCGTTGCGCGACCGGCGGGCCGCCACGGTCTGCACGCCCCACGCGGGGGAGTACGCCGCCCTGGCCGGCGCCCTGGTCGGTCCTGACCGGCTGGCCGCCACCCGGGCCCTGGCGGCGGCCACTGGCACTGTGGTGCTCCTCAAGGGTCCGGGGACCGTGGTGGCCGACCCCGACGGACGGGCTGCCCTCTGCCCGATCGGTGGCCCGGAGCTCGCCACGGCGGGCACGGGCGACGTGCTCACCGGGATCGTGGCGGCCTTCCTGGCCCGGGGGGCGGAGCCCTTCCACGCTGCCGCGGCCGGAGCCTGGGTGCACGCCGCCGCGGCCGGGGTCGCCGGGCATACTGGTTTGGTCGCCGGGGACCTCGTGGGGTCGATCCCCGCGGTCCTCGAGACCCCCTGACCCTCGCGATCTGGGAGTTGGCGGTGGAGACACCCATGGAGGCGACCGCACGGCCCGCCTGGGTGACCGTCGACCTCGGGGCCATCGAGGCCAACGTGGCGGCCCTGGCGGCACTCGCCCCCTCCGCCCGGATGCTGGTCGCGGTCAAGGCCGACGCCTACGGCCACGGCGCGGTGCCGGTCGGTCGGGCTGCCCTGGCCGGCGGAGCCACCCACCTCGGCGTGTCGTCGGTCGACGAGGGTGCCGAACTGCGGGCGGCGGGCATCGGCGCTCCGATCATGGTCTTCTCCGAACCGCCCCCCGAGGTGGCGGCCGAGGTCGTGGCTCGCCGGTTGTCGCCGTTCGTCTACTCCCCGACCGGGATCGCTGCGTTGGCGGACGCCGCCGCGGCGGCCGGGGTCCGTCTCCCCGTCCACCTCAAGGTCGACACCGGCATGAACCGGGTCGGGTGTCGACCCGCCGACGCCCTGGGTCTGGTCCAGATGATCGGTGACCGCCCGGAGCTCGAGCTCGAGGGCATCGCCACGCACCTCGCGTCGGCCGATCTCGAGGATTCGTCCGTGAGCCTGGCCCAGCTCGACGTCTTCGACGCGGTGCTCACCGACGTCACCGCCCGCCTCGGGTTCCGGCCGGTCACCCACGCCGCCAATTCGGCGGGGCTCGTCGGGTTCCCGCGCTCGCACTACGACCTGGTGCGGATCGGGATCTCGATCTACGGGATCCATTCCGGTCCGGGGTCTGCCGAGCGGGTGACGCTCGTGCCGGCGCTGTCCGTGCGGGCGCACGTCTCGTTCGTCAAGGACCTCCGCGCCGGCGAGGCGGTGTCGTACGGCGGGCGCTACGTCCTGGAGCGTCCGGGTCGGGTCGCCACCGTGCCGGTGGGCTACGCCGACGGCGTGCCCCGGAACTACGGCCTGGTGGGTGGTGAGGCGTTGATCGGTGGTCGTCGTCACCCCGTGGTGGGGATCGTCACCATGGACCAGTTGATGATCGACGTCGGCGGAGCCGAGGTGCACGCGGGCGACGAGGTCGTGCTGCTGGGTCGTCAGGGCAGCGTGGAGATCGACGCGCACGAATGGGCCGACCGCCTCGGGACGATCACCAACGAGGTGGTCACGCGGATCGGGCACCGCTTGCCCCGCTACTACGTCGGCGGTCGGTCGCCCCGGTGATCGGACGCGGGCTCGAGCTGGCGGGTCGTGGCACCGGACGGGTGGCGGCCACTGCGGCGGCACTGGTCCGGGTCCCCGCCACGATGCTGGTGGGTGATGGCGCCACCGATCCCGACGTGGGTCGCCTCGGCCCGGTCGGGTTCGACGAGGCCCGGCACCTCACCGCTCCCGACGGCGGGAACCTCTTCACGGTCTCCCGCGGCACCGGGCCGACCCTCGTGCTCGTGCACGGGATGGTGATGACCTCGCGGGTCTGGACGAAGCAGTTCCGGAGCCTGGCGCACGCCGGGGTCACGACGGTGTCCTTCGACCATCGCGGCCACGGCGGCTCGACGCCACCCACCGACGCCTTCACCGTGGAGGAGGCGGCCCGCGACCTCGTGGCCGTCGTCGACGGTCTCGACCTCCACGACTGCGTGGTCGTCGCGCACTCCACCGGCGCGCTCGCTGCGGGAGTCGCGGCGGGGAACGGCGGGCTCGGGGACCGCGTGCGCGGGCTCGTCCTGGTAGGGCCGACCACCCGCTTCGTCGGTGTGCCCGGCTCGCGAGCCGTGCTGGTGCCGTTCGTGCGCGGCTTCGTGGAGTCGGGCGCGTGGTCACGGTTCGAGTGGTCGCGCACGGCCGCGCGGATGTTGTTCGGGCGCAGCCCGCTCCGGAGCCAGGTCGAACTGGTGCGGGTGCTCCTCGCCTCGGCGCGACCCGAGACGGTGGTGGCGGCGGCCGAGGTGGCGGCCGGATTCGACCTGTCCGAGGTGGTCGGGAGGATCCACCTCCCGACCCTGGTCGTGAATGGCACCGCCGACCTCCTCGCCACGCCGGGCGACGCCCGGCGCCTCGTCCGCGAGCTCCCCGACGCCCGGCTCGAGCTCGTCCAGGGCGCCGGCCACATGGTGATGCTCGAGCGGGCCGAGGAACTCGGTGCGCTCGTCCTCGGCTTCGCCCGCGAGCTCGGGGTGGCGCCGGGCCTGGCGGCATGATCACGGCGGTCCCCGGCGTGCGCGTCGGGCACTGGACGGGCGCGCGCACCGGGTGCACCGTGGTGCTCCTGCCGGCCGGCACCGTTGGCGCCGCCGAAGTGCGCGGGGGCTCGCCGGCCACGCGCGAGGTGATGTTGCTGGATCCGGTGCGCACCGTGGAGCAGGTTGATGCCGTCCTGCTCACCGGCGGCTCGGCCTTCGGGCTCGCCACCGCCGACGGGGTGATGGGTCCGCTCGCCGCCGCAGGACGCGGCGTGCCGACCGCCGCCGGGCCGGTGCCGATCGTCCCCACCGCGGCGATCTTCGACCTGGTCGGTCCCCACGACCGGCCGCCCGGCCCGGCCGAGGGCGGCGCCGCCCTCGCCGCCGCGACCGACGGTGGTTTCCTCGTGGGCGCGGTGGGCGCGGGGAGGGGCGCGCGGGTCGGTCGCTGGCGCGGCACCGAGCACGCGGTCCCCGGTGGCCTGGGGAGCGCCCACGCCGGGGTCGACGGCGCGTGCCTCGGCGCGCTGGCCGTGGTCAACGCGGTGGGCGACGTCGTGGACGCCGACGGCACCGTGCTGGCCGGTTCGTCGGCGCCGCCGGGGACTCCGGCCTTTCCCGAGCCGTTGGCCCCGATGGAGCAGACCACGCTCGTGGTCGTCGCCACCGACGCCCGGCTGTCGAAGCGCGAGTGCTTCCTCGTGGCCCAGAGCGCCCACCACGGGCTGGTGCGTTCGATCCACCCGTCGCACACCCGCTTCGACGGTGACCTCGCGGTGGCGGTCTCGACCGGCGTGGTCGAGGGGGTGTCGCTGGAACGGTTGCGCGTGATCGCGACTGAGGTCGTCGCCGAGGCGGTCCGGGACGCCGTGCGCGCCGGGGGCACTCGGTGAGCGACCGTCCGACGGCCGGACCCGACCTCGCCGCGCTGCGCGCCGACGCGCTGGCGTGCACCCGCTGTCCGCTGGCCCCGACCCGGACCCAGGTGGTGTTCGGCGCCGGTGACCCGGCCGCCGCGTTGATGGTCGTGGGGGAGGGCCCCGGTGCCGAAGAGGACCGCCAGGGCCTGCCGTTCGTCGGTCGCGCCGGCGGCCTCCTGACCCGGCTGATCGCCGGCATCGGGCTGACGCGCGACGACGTCTACCTCGCCAACGTGGTGCAGTGCCGGCCGCCGGGCAACCGCGATCCGCATCCGGTCGAGATCGAGGCGTGCCGCCCCTACCTCGAGTCCCAGATCGACCTCGTCGCGCCGAAGGTGCTGATCACCCTCGGCAACGTCGCGACGCGACTGCTCCTCGACACGAAGACCGGCATCACCCGGCTGCGCGGCCGGGAGTTCGCCTACCGCACGGGTGCCGTGGTGGTCCCGACGCTCCACCCGGCGGCGGTCCTGCGCGGTGGGAGCGAGGCGTTGACCCGCACGGAGGCCGATTTCGTGGTGGCCGGGCGCGTGCTCGGGCGTCGGTCGTGAGCCGGCCGGTCGTGGTCGAGACCGGGTCCGCCGCGGCAACCGCGGCCTTGGCGGAGGGCCTGGCCTCCCTGCTCGGGGCCGGCGACGTGGTGGTGTGCTCCGGGGACCTCGGCGCGGGGAAGACCGCGTTCGCCAAGGGGCTCGGTGCCGGGCTCGGCGTGCGCGGACCCGTGGTCAGCCCGACCTTCACGTTGGCCCGGGAGTACGAGGGGCGACTGCGGATGGTCCACGCCGACGTGTACCGGCTCGACCGCGTCCAGGAGTTGATCGATCTCGGCCTCGACGAGGCGGCCCACGACGCGGTGCTCGTCGTGGAGTGGGGCGATGTCGTCGCCGACGAGCTCGCGCCCGACCGCCTCGACGTCCGGCTCGACTTCGTCGACGCTCGGCCCGACGCGCGGCGGATCACCCTGATGCCCCACGGGCAGGGCTGGGAGCGCCGGTGGGACGACCTCGTCGCCGTGGCGCGGAGCGCAGCATGACCACCGTGCTGGCCTTCGACACGGCCACCGACGTGGTCACCGTCGCGGTCGGCCGTCACGGAGACCTGATCGCCGGGCGGACCGTGGCTTCGGGGCGCGCGCACGCCGAGCACCTGGTGCCGACCATCCGGGCCGTGCTCGACGAGGCGTCGACCGCCCTGGAGATGGTCGACGCGGTGGCCGTCGGGGTGGGGCCGGGACGGTTCACCGGTCTGCGGGTGGGCGTGACGACGGCGAAGGCGCTGGCGCTGGGTCTCGGAGTCCCGGCGGTCGGGCTGGGGACGCTCGACGTGATCGCCCAGCCCTGGCGCGACGACGAGCGCGACGTCGTGGTCGTGGTCGACGCTCGTCGCAAAGAGGTCTACTGGGCCCGCTACCACCCGGGTCCGGCGGGCCTGGTCTGCACCGTGGCGCCCACCGTGGCTCCGCCCGCCGCGGTGGTGGCCGCCCTCGGATCCGACGCCGTGCTCCTCGTCGGCGACGGCCTCGACCGCTACCGGGTCGAGTTCGCTGCGCTGGCGGGGGGCGAGTGCATGCCTCCGCACTACGCGGCGCCGAGCCCGCTGGCCCTGTGCGAGCTCGCCGACGCCGCGGTCCGGTCCGGGTCGGTCGTCGGTCCGGACGGGCTCGTGCCGGTGTATCTCCGCGAGAGCGACGCCGTCATCAACTGGGAGCAGGCCCGTCCGGCGGTGACCCCGTGATGACCGAACCGGTCGCGGTGGTGCTGGAGCCGATGACGCGTCGGCACGTGCGGTCGGTGCTGCGGATCGAGCACCAGGTGTACCCGCGTCCGTGGACCGCGCCGCTGTTCCAGTCGGAGCTCGCGTTGGCTTCGACCCGTTCGTACCTCGTGGCCCGCGTAGGTCGGGAGCTCGTCGGGTACGCCGGGATCATGGTGAGCTTCGAGGACGCCCACATCACGACGATCGCGGTGGACCCGAACTGGCAGCGGTACGGGATCGCGACGCGCCTGCTGATCGCCCTGGCGCGGGAGTCGTTGGCGCGCGGGGCCCAGAACCTCACGCTCGAGGTGCGCATGTCGAACACGGCGGCGCAGAACCTCTACCGCCGCTTCGGCTTCGCGCCGGTGGGGGTGCGGAAGAACTACTACCCGGAGACCAACGAGGACGCGCTGGTGATGTGGGTGCACGACATCGACCAACCCGGATACGCCGACCTGCTCGTGGCGCTCGAGGGCCGGGTCCCGGGCACGACCGAGTTCGCGGCGGGGTGAGGGATCCGTGCTGATCCTGGGTATCGAGACCTCGTGCGACGAGACGGCGGCGGCGGTCGTCGAGGACGGGCGGATCGTGCGCTCGTCGGTGGTGTCGAGTCAGGTCGATCTTCACGCCCGGTACGGCGGGGTGGTGCCCGAGGAGGCGAGCCGCGCCCACGTCGATCTCATCGTCCCCGTGGTGCGCGACGCGCTCGCCGCCGCCGGGGTCGGGATCGCCGACCTCGGCGCGGTCGCCGCGACCTGTGGGCCGGGCCTGGCGGGCGCTCTGCTGGTGGGGGTCAGCGCGGCCAAGGCCTTGGCGCTGGTGGGCGGCGTGCCCTACGTGGGGGTGAACCACCTCGAGGCGCACTGCGGTGCGGGCTGGCTCGAGCGCGACCTCGCGACCCCCCTGGCGGTGCTCCTGGTGTCGGGCGGGCACACGATGCTCGTCGCGGTCGACGCGCCGGGGGTCCACCGGGTCCTGGGCTCCACGGTCGACGACGCGGCCGGCGAGGCCTTCGACAAGGTCGCCCGTTTCCTCGGGTTGGGCTATCCGGGTGGCCCGGCGGTGGACCGCCTCGCCCGCGAGGGCGACCGTGCGGCGATCGCCTTCCCCCGGGCCATGCCCGGTGAGCTCGACGCCTCGTTCTCGGGGCTCAAGACCGCGGTGGTGCAGTACGTGCGGGCCCACCCCGACACTCCCGTCGCCGACGTGGCGGCCTCGTTCCAGGAGGCGGTGGTCGATCAGCTCGTGAGCAAGCTCGCCCGGGCCGCCGACGTCGTCGGGGCGGCCACCGTGGTGCTCGGTGGCGGCGTGGCGGCGAACTCCCGGCTCCGGGAGCGCACGGTCGAGTTGGCGGCGGCCACCGGGCGGGAGGTCTTCCTCCCACCCCTCGAGCTCTGCACCGACAACGCGGCGATGATCGCGGCCACCGCCTTCGTCCGGCTGGCGGCCGACGGACCCACCCCGCTCGACGGCGGCATCGACCCCAACCTCGCCCTGGGCTGAGGCCGGTCCCACGGGCTTCGCTCGGGTCCGGCTCGGGTCCGGCTCGGCCTCGGGTTGTACGGATCCGTCGGACCGGGTATCTTGGCTTTAGCACTCAACGGGCCCGACTGCTAAGTCCCTCTGGGGATCCCCCCGAGGTCGGCCCACCCGAGTGCCCGTCCCCGCAGAGGGGCCGGCGTTGTCGCCGGTCCCGTCGAGTTCGTGCCAGGAGGCATCGATGAAGTTGCAGCCGCTGGAGGACCGCATCGTCGTCCGGACCGGTGAGCCGGAGCAGACCACGGTGAGTGGTCTGGTCATCCCCGACACCGCCAAGGAGAAGCCCCAGCAGGGCGAGGTCCTGGCGGTGGGTCCGGGCCGTCGTTCGGAGCAGACCGGTGAGATCATCGCCCTCGACCTCGCGGTCGGCGACACCGTCGTCTACTCGAAGTACGGCGGAACCGAGATCACGGTCGACGGTGAGGACCTCTTGATCCTCTCCAGCCGTGACGTCCTTGCGAAGATCGCCACGAAGAAGAAGTAGTCGTGACGCCCGCTGGTCGGGCCGTCGAGGAACCGCCGGACGGCCGGGGGGGCGCGCAAGCGATCCCCCGGCCTTCGTCGTTCCGGCCGGGTGACCCGGCGCCGTGGGCCGAGGTTCCCCACGACCTCCGCCGCATCCCGCTGGCCGCCGTGCGAGCGGCGTGTGCCACGTTGCCCGTACCCCGCCCGGGTGCCGGCACCGGTCCGGCGACGCGCCCTGCAGCCGTGCTGGTGGCGATCTTCGAGGAGCAGGGCGAGGCCCGGGTGATCCTCACGAAGCGGCCCCAGACGATGCCCTCGCACCAGGGGGAGATCGCCTTCCCCGGCGGCAAGTACGAACTCGGCGTCGATCCCGACCTGCGCGCCACCGCCCTGCGGGAGGCCCACGAGGAGATCGGGCTCGATCCCGGGTCGGTCGAGGTCGTGGCCGAACTCGACCACCTCGTCACCGTCTCGGCCCGGTTCGCGCTCACCCCGTTCGTGGGTCTGCTCCCGGCCCGCCCCGTGCTCGTCCCCGACCCGCGCGAGGTCGATGCCGTCTTCGACGTCGCCCTGTCGGAGCTCCTCCATGACGACGCCTTCCGCGAGGAGCGTTGGGAGGTGCCCGCGGAGATGCTCGTGGGGGTCGGACCCGACCGGGCGATCCACTTCTTCGAGCTCTTCGGGGAAACGGTCTGGGGGGCGACCGCGCGGATCCTCGTCGGGTTCCTCGCGCACCTCTGTACGGTCGTCGCCGGAGACACGGCCCAGGCCGACTTCGGGGCCGACCCCGGGTTATCCTGACCCTTTCCCCCGAAGACGAGGAGTCGCTCACGTGGAAGTCGAGATCGGGATCGGCAAGTCGGGGCGGCGGGCCTACGGGTTCGACGACATCGCCATCGTGCCGAGTCGGCGTACCCGCGACCCCGAGGACGTCGACATCTCCTGGGACATCGACGCCTTCCACTTCGAGCTGCCGGTCATCGCCTCGGCGATGGACGGCGTCGTCTCGCCCGCCACCGCGATCGAACTCGGCCGCCTCGGCGGGCTGGGCTGCTTGAACCTCGAGGGACTCTGGACGCGCTACGAAGACCCCGAGCCGCTGCTCGAGGAGATCGCCGAACTCGAGGCCGAGAAGGCCACGCGGCGCATGCAGGAGATCTACAGCGAGCCGATGAAGGACGAGCTGGTCGGACAGCGGGTCGTCGAGCTTCGCGCGGCGGGCATCACCACCTGCGCGTCGCTCACGCCCCAGCGGGTCGAGGCCTACGCTCCCGCACTGCTCGCTGCCGAACTCGACATCCTGGTGGTGCAGGGCACGGTCGTCTCCGCCGAGCACGTCTCCAAGGACGAGTCGCGCCAGCCGCTCAACCTGAAGAAGTTCATCCGCGAGTTCGAGATCCCGGTCATCGTCGGAGGTTGTGCCTCCTACTCCACGGCACTCCACCTCATGCGCACCGGTGCGGTCGGCATCCTGGTCGGGGTCGGTCCGGGTCACGCCTGCACCAGCCGCGGGGTCCTCGGCATCGGCGTCCCGCAGGCCACGGCGATCGCCGACGCCGCGGGGGCGCGCATCCGCCACCTCGACGAGACCGGTGTCTACGTCCACGTCATCGCCGACGGTGGGATGCGCACGGGCGGCGACATCGCCAAGGCCATCGCCTGTGGCGCCGACGCCGTCATGATCGGCTCGCCGCTCGCCTCCGCCTACGAGGCCCCGGGTCGGGGCTACCACTGGGGGATGGCCACGTTCCACCCCACGTTGCCGCGGGGTGCTCGGGTCAACGCCGGCCGCAAGGCCTCGCTCGAGGAGATCCTCGTCGGCCCGGCCCGCGAGAACGACGGCACCCTCAACCTGTTCGGGGCCCTGCGCACCTCGATGGCCACGACCGGCTACGAGACGGTCAAGGAGTTCCAGAAGGCCGAGGTCATGGTCGCCCCGTCGCTGCAGACCGAGGGCAAGTCGCTGCAGCGGAGCCAGGGCGTCGGGATGGGTCGCTGACACCACGATGTCGACCGCGCACGACACCGTTCTCGTCGTCGACTTCGGGGCGCAGTACGCACAGCTGATCGCGCGCCGCATCCGCGAGGCCCGCGTCCATTCGGAGATCGTGCCGCGCTCGATGCCGGTCGCCGAGATGCTGGCCAAGCGTCCCGTCGGGATCGTCTTCTCGGGAGGTCCGGCGTCCGTCCACGTCGACGACGCCCCCTCCCTCGACCCGGCGGTCTACGAGTCGGGGCTGCCCATCCTCGGGATCTGTTACGGAGCCCAGCTCATCGCGCAGCAGCTCGGCGGCGAGGTCCGTCGCACCGGCGGTGGGGAGTACGGACGCACCGTCATGACCCGGGCCGACTGCACCTCGGTGGTCCTCGACGGCTTCGACGCCGAGCAGTCCGTCTGGATGAGCCACGGCGACGCCATCGCGGTGCCACCCCCCGGGTTCGCGGTCACGGCCAGCACCCCAGGTGCCCCGATCGCGGCCTTCGAAGATCGTGCGCGCGGGCTCTACGGCGTGCAGTTCCACCCCGAGGTCGCCCACACCGAACGGGGTCAGGAGGTGCTGCGCTCGTTCCTGTTCAACGGGTGCGGGGCTCGCCCCACCTGGACCAACACCTCGATCATCGAGGACGCCGTCGCCGAGATCCGGGCCCAGGTCGGGAGCGAGCGGGTGATCTGCGGCTTGTCGGGCGGCGTCGACTCCGCCGTGGCCGCGGCCCTCGTGCACAAGGCCGTCGGCGACCAGCTGACCTGCGTGTTCGTCGACACGGGGCTGCTGCGCCTGAACGAGGCCGAGCAGGTCGAGGAGACGTTCCGACGCCAGTTCGAGGTCGACCTCGTGCACGTGAAGGCCGCCGATCGCTTCCTCGACCAGCTCGACGGCGTCACCGAGCCCGAGGCCAAGCGCAAGATCATCGGCGAGACCTTCATCCGGGTGTTCGAGGAGGTCGCCCGCGACCTCTCCGACGCCCGGTTCCTGGTGCAGGGCACGCTCTACCCCGACATCGTGGAGTCGGGCGGGGGCGACAACGCCATGATCAAGTCGCACCACAACGTGGGTGGCCTCCCCGACGACATGAACTTCGAGTTGGTCG
This sequence comes from Actinomycetes bacterium, assembly GCA_037142235.1. Taxonomy (GTDB): domain Bacteria; phylum Actinomycetota; class Acidimicrobiia; order IMCC26256; family PALSA-555; genus CAIUKV01. The sequence continues at coordinate 20,342 of JBAXBB010000017.1, read as the reverse complement.
AGCCGCTGCGCCAGCTGTTCAAGGACGAGGTGCGCGCGGTGGGCGAGGAACTCGGCCTCCCCGAGGACATCGTCTGGCGTCAGCCCTTCCCGGGCCCGGGGCTCGCCGTGCGCATCATCGGCGACATCACGCCCGAGCGCATCACCATCCTCCAGCAGGCCGACCACGTCGTCGTGGAGGAGATCCGCCGCGCCGGGCTCTACCGCGAGATCTGGCAGAGCTTCGCCGTCCTGCCCGCCGTCCGCACCGTCGGGGTGATGGGCGACGGGCGTACCTACGAATACCCGGTCGTGATCCGGGCGGTCACGTCGGAAGACGCGATGACCGCCGACTGGGCCCGCCTCCCCTACGATCTGCTCGAGCGGATGGCGTCACGGATCATCAACGAAGTTCCTGGAATCAACCGGGTGGCCTACGACATCACCAGCAAGCCGCCCGGCACCATCGAGTGGGAGTGAAACCAATGTCCTTCGACACCGCAGCCCTGTCCAAGATCGCGAACGCCATAGTCGCCCCGGGTAGGGGCCTCCTCGCCGCCGACGAGTCGAGCGGCACGATCAAGAAGCGCTTCGACTCGATCGACGTCGAGTCCACCGAGGCCAACCGGCAGACGTACCGCCAGATGCTGTTCACCACGCCGGGGATGGCCGACCACATCAGTGGGGTGATCCTCTTCGACGAGACGATCCGCCAGTCCACCGACGCCGGCGTGCCGTTCGCGAAGTACCTCACCGACCTCGGGGTGATCCCGGGCATCAAGGTCGACACCGGGGCCAAGCCGCTCCCCGGGTCCGACGGCGAGACCGTCACGGAGGGCCTCGACGGCCTGCGCGAGCGCTTGGCCGAGTACCACGCCCTCGGGGCGCGCTTCGCCAAGTGGCGGGCCACCTACTCGATCACCGACGACCTCCCGTCCGAGAACTGCTACCGGGTCAACGCCCACGCCTTGGCGCGCTACGCGGCGCTCTGCCAGGAGGCCGGCATCGTTCCGATCGTGGAGCCTGAGGTGCTGATGGACGGCACCCACACCATCGACCGGGCCGCCGAAGTGACCGCTCGGGCCCAGCAGGAGCTCTTCGAGGAGCTCTTCCGCCAGTGCGTCTACCTGCCCGGGGTGATCCTCAAGCCCAACATGGTGCTGTCGGGCTACTCGGCGGCCGTGCAGGCTTCCGACGACGAGATCGCGGCCAAGACGCTCGGAGTGTTCCGGGCGACGGTGCCGGCTGCGGTGCCGGGCATCGTGTTCCTCTCCGGCGGTCAGTCCGACGAGAGCGCCACCGCTCGGCTCAACGCCATGAACGCTCTGGGCCCGCTGCCGTGGGCGCTGTCGTTCTCCTACGGCCGGGCGCTCCAGGCACCCGCCCTCAAGGCCTGGGGTGGCCAGGCGGCGAACCTGGGCGCGGGTCAGGCCGCGTTCGCCAAGCGCGCGCGCCTCAACGGCCTCGCCGCCAAGGGCGAGTACACCGCCGCCATGGAGAGCGCGGCCTAGATCCGGGCGGGCGGTCGTCGACGACCGGAAGGCCGACCGTGCGGGCGTTGATCCAGCGGGTCACCCGGGCCCGCGTCACCGTCGACGACGTCGAGACCGGGGTCATCGGCCCCGGTCTCTGCGTCTTGGTGGGCGTCACGCACGCCGACGACGAGGCGGTGGCCCGCACGCTCGCCGACAAGGTCTGGGGACTGCGCGTCTTCGCCGACGCCGCAGGGGTGATGAACCGGCCCGTGGCCGACGTGGGCGGCGCGGTGCTGGTGGTCAGTCAGTTCACGCTCTACGGCGACACGGCGAAGGGACGCCGGCCGTCGTGGGGAGAGGCCGCGCGCGGCGACCACGCCGAGCCATTGGTGGAGACGTTCTGCGCCGCGCTGCGCGACGTCGGCGCGACGGTCGCGACGGGTCGTTTCGGCGCCGACATGCAGGTCGAGCTCGTCAACGACGGCCCGGTCACCCTGCTGCTCGAAGCCTGACCCGCCAGCGTTTGTTCGTTTGTACGCGCCAGGGGCGCGACAAACGAACAAACGCTGGCGGAGGGGCCGGGGGCGGCGCACCGAACGTGGGTACGATCCCCCGGTGACCTGGGACGACGACGCGCTGTTCGAGGGGCTCAACCCCGTGCAGCGCGAAGCGGTGGCGGCGCCCGACGGTCCGCTGCTGATCGTCGCCGGTGCGGGCTCGGGCAAGACCCGGGTCCTCACCCACCGCATCGCCTTCCTCGTGCGCAGTCGCCACGTCTCCCCGTTCGCGATCCTGGCGATCACCTTCACCAACAAGGCCGCGGGCGAGATGAAGGAGCGCGCCGCCGACCTCGTGGGACCGGTTGCCCAGCGGATGTGGGTGGCCACCTTCCACTCGGCGTGCGCCCGCATCCTGCGCCGCGAGGCCGAGCACCTCGGGATGCGCACGGCGTTCACCATCTACGACCAGGCCGACGCCACCCGCCTCGTGGACTTCGTGCGCCGCGACCTCGACCTCGACCCGAAGCGCTTCCCGCCCCGTCAGCTCCACTCGCGCATCTCGGCTCTCAAGAACGAGCTCGTGCTGCCCGAGGACTACGCGGCCCGGGCGGTCACGCCGCCCGAGAAGATGCTGGCCAAGGTCTACTCCGAGTACCAGGGTCGGTTGCTCGACGCGTCCGCCGTGGACTTCGACGACCTGCTCGTCCTTACCGTGAAGCTCTTCCGTGAGCACCCCGACGTGCTGGCGCGCTGGCAGCAGCGGTTCTCCCACCTGCTCGTCGACGAGTTCCAGGACACCAACATCGCCCAGTGGGAGCTAGTCCAGATGCTCGCCGAGCACCACCGCAACCTGCTGGTGGTGGGCGACACCGACCAGTCGATCTACCGCTTCCGGGGCGCCGACTTCCGCAACCTCATGCGGTTCGAGGAGGCGTTCCCCGACGCCACGATCATCGTGCTCGACCAGAACTACCGCTCCACCCAACACATCCTCGACGCCGCCAACGCCGTGATCGCGAACAACGCGGCCCGCACCCCCAAGCATCTCTGGACCGAGCAGGTCGGGGGAGAGCTGCTCACCCGCTACCAGGCCGAGGACGAGCACGACGAGGCCAGTTTCGTGGCCCAGGAGATCGCTCGGCTGGTCGAGGCGTCGGAGTACGGGTTCAACGACGCCGCGGTCTTCTACCGCACCAACGCCCAGAGCCGCGTGATCGAGGAGGCGCTGGTGCGAGCCGGGCTGCCCTACCGGGTGGTCGGGGGCACCAAGTTCTACGACCGGCGCGAGGTCAAGGACGTGCTGGCCTACCTGCGGGCGTTGGTCAACCCCGACGACGAGGTCAGTTGGAAGCGCATCGTCAACGTGCCCAAGCGCGGCGTGGGCGACACTTCGGTCAACCGGGTCGACGCCTACGTCGCGGGCAACGAGCTCACGTTCCGCGAGGGCCTGCGTGACGGCGCGGCGGCGGGCATCACGGGCAAGGCGCTCGGTGGGGTGCGCGACCTGCTGACGTTGATGGACGAGTTCGTCGAAGTCGTCGACGGCGGGGTGGCAGCCACGGTGGAGGCGATCCTGCACCGCACCGGCTACCTGGCCGAGCTCGAGGCGGAGCGCACCATCGAGTCGTTGGGCCGGGTGGAGAACCTCCGCGAGCTCGTGGGCGTGTGCCAGGAGTTCGACGAGGCCATGGACGCCGGCAACGCGTCGGTGTTGTCCACCCTGGCCGACCTCGGCGACGGCGAGGTGATCGAAGTGCCCCGGGGCATGGGTCGCGTCCAGGCCTTCCTCGAGAGCGTCTCGCTGGTCACCGACCTCGACGTCGCCGAGGACGGTGGCGAGGTCCGGGCGATCACGCTCATGACGCTGCACGCGGCCAAGGGCCTCGAGTACCCGTTGGTCTTCCTCACCGGCCTCGAGGACGGCATCTTCCCGCACCTCCGCAGCCTCGGGGATCCCGACGAGCTCGAGGAGGAGCGGCGGCTCTGTTACGTGGGGATCACCCGGGCCCGTGAGCGGTTGTATCTCTGCCACGCGTGGAGTCGCACCCTCTTCGGCTCCACCGACTATTACCCCCCGAGCCGGTTCCTCCACGAGATCCCCGAGGAGCTCGTCAACACGGTGGGCGACGAACGGGCTCGATTCCGGCGCACCGACCGACGCGACGAGATGGTCGGCACCGTCACCCGGGCCCGGACCGACGCCGGCGGCGACCCGGGCCTGCGTGCCCCGGCGGTGGCGCCGCAGTCGGGCGCCCGCGGCGCGGAGCACCTCGGCCTGCAAGTCGGTGACGACGTGGCGCACGAGGCGTTTGGTGAAGGCGTGATCCTCGACGTGATCGGCAAGGGCGAGGACGCCGAGGTGGTCGTGCGCTTCCGCGACGCCGGTGAAAAGCGCCTGATCCTGCACTACGCCCCGCTGAAGCGCCTGGGCGCCTGACCGGGGATCGCGCAGGTTCGTAAGCCGCTCGCGCTCAGTTGATGGGGCTGGGCGGGGGGTCGAGCGCGCGCAGGTCGGCGTAAACGCCGCCCTTGGTGACGCCGGCGATCGACACGGAGACCGGGTGGCGGGCCATCTGGTCGGACGACAGGTGACGACCCTTGCAGTCGAGGTAGGTGTTGATCCGACCGCGCCAGACGATCGAGCACGAGGTGTCGCCGGGCACGCCCACGTCGAGGGCGACGAACCGGCCCTGCTCCCGGTCGAGCCAGAATCCCCGGCCGCCGAACGGGTTCGCGAAGTAGAGCGGGCTGCCGAGGTCGAGCGAGGCCTTGAGGTCGATGCGCGGTCCGAGGTAGAGCGGGGAGGTCTCCCGGACGTGCTTGGACCCTCCCCCGCTGGCCAGGATCAGCACGGCGGCGAAGAACGCCGCGGCCAAGACGACGGTGAGGGCGGTCACCGCGATCAGTCGGCGGTCGGTCCGGGCGATCGGCACCCCTCCATTGTGGTCGGCGCCGGAGCGCCGCCGGGCACCGGGTCGGCGGGTCCGGCTGCGGCGTGACTAGGGTTGCCCCGATGCGGCGAAGCGCACGGGTGGTGCTGGTGGCTCCGGGTCTCGACCAGGGGGCGGCGGCGGTCGCTCGGGCCCTGCGGGACGCCGGGACCGAGGTGGTCGCCCTGGGCGATCTCCCCGACCTGGCGGTCGTCGAGACCGCGCTCCAAGAGGACGCCGACGCCGTCGGGATTCTCGGAGCCGGTACCGACGCCCGGCGGAGCCGCATCACCGGGTTGCTGCACGACCGGGGCCTCACCCACGTCGTCGTCCTCGGTGGCTCCGACTTCGCGTCGGACCCCGCGGCGGCGGTGGCACAGGCACTCGGCGACCGGGGGGCCCGGCTCGCAGGTTGAGCCCCCACCAGACAGGAGATCGATGGACCTCTTCGAATATCAGGGAAAGCAGTTCTTCGCGCGGTACGGCATCGCCATCTCGCCGGGCGAGGTCGCGTTCACCGTCGACAACGCCGTCGCCGCGGCCGAGCGTCTGGGCTACCCCGTGGTGGTCAAGGCGCAGGTGCTCGTCGGTGGCCGGGGCAAGGCCGGCGGCATCAAGCTCGCCGGCAGCGCCGACGAGGTGCGCGAGCACGCCGGGAACATCCTCGGCCTCGACATCAAGGGTCACGTGGTCAAGCGGCTCTGGATCGAGAAGGCCTCCGACATCGCCAAGGAGTACTACGCCTCCTTCACCCTCGACCGGTCGGCCAAGCAGTACCTCGGCATGCTGAGCGCCCAGGGCGGCATCGAGATCGAGGAGGTCGCCGTCTCGGACCCCGACGCGATCGCCCGGATCCACGTCGACCCGATCGTCGGCCTGACCGAGGGCCAGTGCCGCGAGTGGGTCGCCGCCGCCCGGCTCGACCCCGAAGCGGTCGAGGGTGCGGTCCAGATCCTCATGAAGCTCTACGAGGCCTACGTCGACGGTGACGCCGACCTGGTCGAGATCAACCCGCTCATCCTCACCACCGACGGCGAGGTGCGGGCGCTCGACGCCAAGGTCACCGTCGACGACAACTCGGTCTTCCGGCACCCCGACTACGCGGAGTACGACGAGATCCAGCACCGCGACGAGCGCGAAGAGGCGGCCCACGAGAAGGGTCTCCAGTACGTCGGGCTCGACGGGGCGGTCGGGATCATCGCCAACGGCGCCGGGCTCGCCATGAGCACCGTCGACATCGTCAGCCAGGTGGGCGGCTCACCGGCCAACTTCCTCGACATCGGTGGCGGCGCGAACGCCGACGTCATGGCCGGTGCCCTCGAGGTCATCAACAACGACCCGCTGGTGAAGTCGATCTTCATCAACATCTTCGGTGGCATCACCAAGGGCGAGGAGGTCGCCAACGGCATCCTCACCGCGCTCGAGCGCGTGACGATCGACGCCCCGATCGTCATCCGCCTCGACGGCACCAATGCCGATCAGGGTCGTGCGATCCTGACCCCGCACCTGTCGGACCGGCTGCAGATGCAGCCGACCATGCTCGAGGCCGCCCGCACGGCGGTCGCACTCGCAGGAGGCCCCGCCCAGTGAGCATCTTCGTCGACGAGAACACCAAGGTCGTCTACCAGGGGCTCACCGGCTCCCAGGGCCGGTACTACGGGTTGCTCAACCGCGCCTACGGGACCAACGTCGTGGCCGGCACCAACCCGAAGAAGGCCGGCGAGGACATCGAGGGCATCCCGATCTTCGCCACCGTGGGCGACGCGGTCAAGGCGACGGGCGCCAACGCCTCGTGCGTCTTCATCCCGGCCCCGGGCGTGAAGGACGCCGTGCTCGACGCCGCCGAGGGCGGGGTGGAGTTCATCGTGGTCATCACCGAGGGGGTGCCCGCCCACGACGAGGCCTGGTTCTTCTCCAAGCTCGAGCGTGACTTCCCGAAGGTCCAGCTCCTCGGTCCGAACTGCCCCGGGATCATCAGCCCCGGAAAGTGCAACATCGGCATCACGGCCGGGCACATCGCCAAGCCGGGCGGGCCGGTCGGCATCGTGAGCCGCTCGGGCACGCTCACCTACCAAGCGCTCTACGAGCTCCAGCAGAAGGACATCGGGGTGACCACGTGCGTGGGCATCGGCGGTGACCCGGTGCCGGGCACGAGCTTCATCGACTGCCTGGAGCGCTTCCAGGCCGACCCCGAGACCAAGGCGATCATGATGTTCGGCGAAATCGGCGGCTCGGCCGAGGAGGAGGCCGCCGAGTACATCACCGCGCACGTGACCAAGCCCGTGGTGAGCTACATCGCGGGGGTGACCGCACCTCCGGGCAAGAAGATGGGCCACGCCGGGGCGATCATCTCGGGCGGGAAGGGCACGGCCGACGCCAAGATGGAAGCGCTGCGCGCCGCCGGCGTGAAGGTCGGGCTCAACCCCACCGAGGCCGGCATCCTCATGGCCGAGGTCGTCGCCGGGCTCTAGCCCCGACGCACGCCACCGACGAGAAGGCCCCCGCCTCAGGCGGGGGCCTTCGTCGTTCGGGGGTCGGGCGGATCAGGCCGCCGGAGGAGCGCCGCCGCCCTTGTTCTTCATGGCGGCGAGGTCGCCCCGCTCGTTGGCGACGAGGTAGCCGCCCACGGCGAGGCCGATCCCGGCGAGGATCGAGATGTAGAGCGGGAACTTGGTGAAGTCGGTGTTGAAGATCCACTTGAGGATCAAGAACACGGCGGCCACGCCACCGGCACCGAGCAGGACGACGCCCCACCCGAGGTTGCCGACCTTCTCGGGCACCGCCACCCCACCGATCTTGGTGGCGATGACGAAGGCGGCCATGGCCACCCCGAGCAGGATGGCGATGATCGAGAGGAACGAACTCGGTGCCGACCACCCGTTGTTGCCGACCGACACGAGGGTCGTCCCGCCGATGCCGATGCTCACCCCGTACCAGTTGAAGAAGCTGAAGATCAGCAGCACCACTCCCGAGATGGTGATGACGAGCTCTCCTGGGGTCAGTTTCTTGTTCATGTCGCTCTCCCGAGATGGACGGTGCAGCCACTCCGACGGGCCGCGTACCCCCCTAGTGCACCACAGATCGGCCAGCCCTGCTGGGATCCCCGGTCGGGACGGTCCGTGGCCCCTGGACTAGGTTCGGCGCCGTGGCGGAGCGACGGCGACTGGCGGTGCTGGCATCGGGCGGCGGCACCATCCTCCAGGCCCTCCTCGACGCCGACCTGCCCATCACGGTGGTGGTCGCCGACCGGCCCTGTACCGCCCTGGAGCGGGCCACGGCGGCGAAGATCCCGGCCGAACTGGTGGAGCGCACCAGTTTCGGCGGCACCTTCGACCGCACCGCCTACACCCGGGAGGTCGTGGCGGCGCTCGAACGCCACGGCGTCGACCTGATCGCCATGGCCGGGTTCGGGACCATCCTCGACCAACCCGTCCACGACGCCTTTCCCGGGGCGGTGGTCAACACCCACCCGTCGTTGCTGCCGGCGTTCAAGGGCTGGCACGCGGTCGAAGACGCCCTGGCGGCCGGGGTCGCGGTGACCGGATGTACGGTGCACCTCGCCACGCTCGCGGTGGACGAAGGGCCGATCCTGGCCCGAGAGGCGGTCCCGGTGCTGCCCGGCGACACCGTCGAGGCGTTGCACGAGCGGATCAAGGAAGTCGAGCGGCGGTTGTACCCCCGGGTGCTGCGCGACCTCGTCGACGGAGCAGCGGTGAACACGGAGGACGCATGAGCAAACGGGCACTGTTGTCGGTCTACGACAAGACCGGGCTGGTCGATTTCGCGCGTCGGTTGCACGAGCTGGGCTTCGAGCTGGTGTCGTCGGGGGGCACGGCGTCCACGTTGTCGGAGGCCGGGGTGCCGGTCTCCACGGTGGAGTCGGTCACCGGTGCGCCCGAGATGCTCGACGGACGGGTCAAGACGCTCCACCCGCGCATCCACGGCGGCATCCTGGCCGACCTCGATCAGCCGCACCACGTGGCCGACCTGGAGGCCCAGGGCATTGCGCCGTTCGACCTCGTGGTGGTGAACCTCTACCCGTTCCTCGCCCGACCCGACGTCGAGACGATCGACATCGGCGGTCCCACGATGGTGCGCGCGGCGGCGAAGAACCACGCCCACGTCGGCATCGTGACCAGCCCCGCGCAGTACCCCGAGGTCCTCGCCGAGCTCTCGGGCGACGACCGCGCGCTGTCGGCGGCCACCCGGCGCCGCCTCGCCCTCGACGCCTTCTCGCTCACCGCCGAGTTCGACGCCGCGGTGGTGCGCTGGCTCCAGGCCGAGGAGGAGCTGCCTCAGCACCTCGTGCTGGCCCTCGAGCGCACCGACGAGACGTTGCGCTACGGCGAGAACCCACACCAGCAGGCTGCCCGCTACCGGCTGCGCGGCACGACGTCGTGGCTCGACCACATCACCCAGCACGGCGGCCTGGCGTTGTCGTACCTGAACTTCTACGACACCGACGCAGCATGGCGCCTCGCCTTCGACCTCGGCGACACCCCGGCGGTGGCGATCATCAAGCACGCCAACCCCTGTGGTGCCGCCGTGGCCGACGACCTCGCCACCGCCTACCAGCGGGCGCTCGAGTGCGACGAGCGCTCGGCGTTCGGCGGGATCATCGCCCTCAACCGCCCCGTCGACGCCGCCACCGTGGCCCGGATGGTGGAGGGGCCCCAGGCCGACGTCGTGATCGCGCCGGGCTACGAGCCCGGCGCGGTCGAGGCACTGGTCGCCAAGCGCAAGAACACCCGCCTGCTCGAGGCGCCCCACCCGGCGCCGTGGCCCATCGACGTCCGCCAGATCTCCGGGGGCTTCTTGGTGCAGTCGGCCCACCACTTCGCGGCGGCGAGCGACACCTGGCAGGTGGTCACGAAGCGGGTCCCCACCGAGGCCGAATGGCTCGACGCCGCGTTCGCCTGGAGGATCTGCGGCCACGTGAAGTCCAACGCCATCGTGCTGGCCAAGGACGGCGTGGCCTGGGGCATCGGCGCCGGCCAGCAGAACCGCGTCGAGTCGGGCGAGATCGCGGCCAAGAAGGCCGCCGGCCGGGCGGTCGGTGGGGCCTGTGCCTCCGACGCCTTCTTCCCGTTCCCCGACGGGTTGGAGGTGGCGGCCGCGGCCGGGGCGAGCGTCGTGGTGCAGCCGGGGGGCGCGATGCGCGACGATTCGGTCACGGAGCGGGCCGACGAACTGGGCCTGGCGATGGTGTTCACCGGCGAACGCCACTTCCTCCACTGATCGGGAGTCCACGACGATGAGCGATGTGGTGATGATGCCGGGCGCACCGGTGGCCGAGGCGGTGTTCGCCGACCTCGCGCCGCGGGTGCAGGCCCTCGTCGACACCGGCCACCGACCGGGCCTGGGCACGATCCTCGTCGGTGGTGACGACGCCAGTACCCGCTACGTCGGGATGAAGATGGCCAAGGCCCAGGAGCTCGGCTGGACTTCGCCGCACCTCCACCTGCCCGACGACGCCACCCAGACCCAGGTGATCGACGCGGTCGGCCAGATGAACGACGACCCAGCGGTGGACGCACTGCTGGTCCAGCACCCGGCACCGCCTCACATCGACTACGACGCGGTGCTCCTCGAGGTCGACCCCGACAAGGACGTCGACGGGATGCACCCGCTCAACATGGGACGGCTCGCCCTGGGCATGCCGGGTCCGGTGCCGTGCACCCCCGCCGGGATCGAGGCGCTCCTCGCGCACTACGAGATCCCGGTGAACGGCCGCAACGTCGTGATCCTGGGACGTGGCATCACGCTCGGTCGTCCGCTCGCACTGTTGCTGTCGGCGAAGCGGCCCACGGCCAATGCTGCCGTCACGGTGGTGCACACCGGTGTGCCCGACTGGCCCGAGTACACCCGGGGGGCCGACATCGTGGTCGCCGCCGCCGGCGTGCCGGGCATCCTCCAGCCCGACCACCTCACGCCCGGCGTGGTGGTCATCGGCGGTGGGGTGCGCTACGAGGGCCGCAAGCTCCTCCCCGACGTCGACGAGCGCTGCGAGCAGGTGGCGGGTTGGATCACGCCGCGGGTGGGTGGCGTCGGCCCGACGACGATCGCCATGCTCTTCCGCAACGCCGTGGAGTGCGCGGAGCGGCGAGCGGGGCTCCGATGAGCGCGCGGCCCAGGTGTCCAGCGAGTGCGACCGTGGTGCCGGAGCGGCGAGCGGGGCTCCGATGAGCGCGCGGCCCGAACCGGTGGTGGGGCCTGCGGCGTGTCCGATCTGCGGGGTGGTCGCCGCGGTGGTCGACGAACGGTGCGCGAACTGTGACTGCGACCTCGCCGGCACCGGCGGGCGCCCGCTCTACTCGAAAGTCGCGCTGGCCTGGACTATCGCGGCCTTCGTGGCGGTTTACGTCGTCGTGGTCCTGGTGGTTGCGATCTCCAACTGAGCGATGGTCCTCGCCGAGCTCCTCGTCCGTCACACCCGCCGGCACGTGCCGGTGCGAAGGGTCGCGGTCGGTGACGCCCTCCTCCCGACCGGAGGGCCGGGTCACGGTTCCGTGCTGTTGGCGGCGGTGGTGTCGGAGTGCCTGCCCGAACTCGAGGCGGAGCAGGCCGACCTCGTGCCCCGCCTGGTCGCCGACGCCCGCGAGGGCCTCGACGTGCCCCGCCTGGCCCTGCGCTACCGGCTCCAGCACGACACCCACGGCCTCGACGGCTCCCGCCACCGGATCGTCCAGGAGGGCGACGTGCGGGTGCTCGAACTCGACCGGCACGGTCGCCCCGAGCCGCAGGTCATCGGCGCGGTGATGGCGGCGGCGGCGTTGCCGGGCCCGGCCCGGGCGGCGGCGCTCCGGGCGATCACCCGGGCGGTGGCCCGGCCGATGCTCCCGACCGGCCTGGTCGTGCGGCGGCTCCTCCTCGGGATGCCCGGTGCGGCCCCGCCGCCGGCTGGTGTGGGCGGAGGGGCCGGCCCGGCCGTGGCCTGGGGAACCATCGACGGCGAACGCCGTTGGGCCATGGAGGTCTTCGGCCTGGGGCCGGGAGCCGCGCTCGAGCGGGCCGACGTCCAGTCCCGCTACCGGCGCCTGTTGCGCCAGGCCCACCCCGATCACGGCGGGGCCCATCACGGGGCGGCCGAGCGGTTGGCCGAGCTCACCGAGGCCCGCACCCTCCTGCTCGGGGTGATCGCTTCGACCGGTGGCGAAGCCGACGGATAGCGTCCAGGCATGGCATCCAAGGCTCCCGTCCACGTCACCGTCACCGGCGCCGCCGGCCAGATCGGCTACGCGCTGCTGTTCCGCATCGCGAGTGGCCAGCTGCTCGGACCCGACCAGCCGGTCGTCCTGCGGCTCCTCGAGATCGAGCCCGCGCTGCCGTCGCTCAACGGCGTGTGCATGGAGCTCGACGACGGCGCGTTCCCGTTGCTCGCCGGCATCGAGCCGACCTCCGACCTCAAGACCGCCTTCGACGGCACGTCGTGGGCGTTGCTGGTCGGGTCGATCCCCCGCAAGGCGGGCATGGAGCGCGGTGACCTGCTCAGCGTCAACGGCGGCATCTTCGGTCCGCAGGGCCAGGCGATCAACGCCCACGCCGCCTCCGACGTGCGCGTGCTCGTCGTCGGCAACCCGTGTAACACCAACTGCCTCATCGCCCGCGAGAACGCCCCCGACGTGCCGGCCGACCGCTGGTTCGCGATGACCCGCCTCGACGAGAACCGGGCGCTCACGCAACTGGCCCAGAAGTCCGGCGTGGCCGTGTCCGAGGTGAGCAACCTCGCCATCTGGGGCAACCACTCGGCCACCCAGTTCCCCGACTTCGCCCACGCCCGCATCGGCGGCACGGTGGCCACCGACGTCATCACCGACACCGCGTGGCTCCAGGGCGCGTTCCTCGAGACCGTCCAGAAGCGGGGCGCGGCCGTGATCGAGGCGCGGGGCGCCTCGTCGGCGGCGTCGGCCGCCAACGCCGCGATCGACTCCGTCAACTCGGTGTGGCGCGCCACCGAGGGTGACCACTGGCACTCGCTGGCCGTCGTCAGCCGCGGCGAGTACGGCACCCCCGAAGGGCTCCAGTTCGGCTTCCCGGTCCGCAGCGACGGTTCGTCGTGGTCGGTGGTCGAAGGGATCGAGCACGGCGCCTTCGCCCAGGAGCGGATCCGCATCACCACCGAGGAGCTCGTCGCCGAGCGCGACGAGGTCCGCAGCCTCGGTCTGATCAAGTAGCCCGACGCCCGTGCTTCGGGCAGGATCAGCGGCCGCTCAACCAGGTGTCGACGACGTCGACGAAGGTCTCCGGGGACTCGAGTTGGGGAGCGTGACCGACGCCCGGCAGGTACTCGACCTCGAGCCGCGGGTGACGCGCCACGAGGGCCTGGGCGCTCGTGATGTCGATCAGCCGGTCGCGCTCGCCGAACACCATCAGGCCCGGGACCCGGGGCAGGGCCGTGGCGAGGTCGCGGTCGAGGTTGCGCGACATGTACCAGAACAACGACCCCGCGGCCTCGGCGTAGGCGCGTGCGGCCTCGGGATAGTCCAACCGGTCGGTGATCATCTGCACGAAGCTCTCGCGCACCCCGGGGGCGAGCGCGTCCGGGTTCTCCAACACCAGTTGGAGCGACTCGTCGACCAGGCCCTCGGGGCCGAGCTTGTCGGCGCGGCTGGTGACGAGCCGGCTGCCCAGCGGGGGAACGAGCATCGGGAAGATGAAGAGGCCGTTGCGGGTCTGGGGGCTGCGAAGTCGCGCCGCCCGCACCGCCGGGTTCACGAGCACCATCGCCCGCACGAGGTCGGCGCGCCGACCGGCGACCTTCACGGTGATCGCGCCACCCATCGAGTTGCCCATCACCACCGACGGACCGAAGTGCTCGAGCGCCGCGATCACGAGTCGTCCGTTGCGCTCCACCGTGGTCTCGGTGCCCGCGCCGCGGGTGTGACCGAACCCGGCGAGGTCGATGGCGGTCACGGGGGCGCCGCGTCGGTCGGCGAGGGCCTGCCCCACGGTGATCCACGACAGGGTGTGGGCGCCCAGGCCGTGCACCAGGAGCGTGGGATCGGCGCCCGCACGTGGCGACGCCGGCTCCCAGCGGCGCAGGTGGACGGTCAGACCGTCGAGCCGGATGTCGTCGACCAGGCCGATGCTCATGGGGAATCAGGATATGGCGCCGGGAGGAGGTGTCGGTCGTGATCCGCCCCCCCACCGACGAACACCCGCACCCGGCGGCCGCGCTCGAGCAATGGGAGTTCGGCTGGGCCGCTTCCTCGGAGGCGGGACTGGTCCGGTGCACCTTCGGTCCGGGCGTGGCGGCCTTCCTGGTGGACCTGGACCTCGGCGGGGACCGCCTGATCGTGGCCGACGAGGCGGTCCCCCGGCCCCGGACGGGACTCGACCTGCGCACCGACGGGCTCTGGGCCTCGCTCTACTGCGAGACCCCCTACGAGCACTGGACCCTCGGGTTGGAGGCGTTCGGCCTGCGCCTCGACGAGCCGCCCCCGGACGGGGTGCGCTGGTCCGACCTCCTCGGCGAGCGCCTCGCCGTGGGTTTCGACCTCGAGTGGGAGACCACCGGCGAGCCGGTCGGGTTGCCCGACGGCGACGGCTACCGCCAGCCGGGGCGGATCACCGGCGAGGTCCTCGTGGTGCGCGACCGGATCGTGGTGGCCGCCACCGGGTGGCGCGAGCACTGGTGGACCCTTCCGGCCGGATGAGCGGGTTCCGGAACCACTTTTGGTGTGCGGGTTCGTTACGGTGGCAGGCGCGAGTCGAGGCGACGGGATCCGTCGCCGGTGTCGTTCGGAGGGGAGTCGGTCCGTGCGAGTCAGTGCCGTCACCGTCGCCATGGTCTGCACGATCGGCGTGGCGGTCAGCGCGTGCGGTTCGTCGTCGGGCGGGCAGTCGTCGGGCGGCCACCGCGCGACCGCTTCCACCCAGGTCGGCGCCGGGATCGTCAACGTGTGGAAGGGCCCGGCGGCGGATCTCACCCGGCTGCCCCTCGGGACGGCGCGAGTCTCCTTGACGACGGCCGCCGTGGGTGGGCTCTACTCGTGCGACGCCGGGAATCCGAACGGCGGCGGCGCGCAGGTCGCGGGCCCGTGGCTCGACGAAGCGGCGGGCACCTGGGACGCCACGAAGAAGCCGGCGGTGCAGGGAAGCGTCGACTGGCCGTCGGCCCACAACGAGGAGCAGGAGAACGGCGACACGCGGTCGTTCTCCAGCAACGGACTGCCGTTCGACGCGACCACGGGCGTCTTCCCGATCGCCTCGACCGACCCCGCCTACGCCTACGACCGCAACCCGAATCGCATCGGCGAGACCACCATCGCCCTCGCGCTGCCGCGCACGCCGACCCCGGCCGCCAGGCCGGCGTGCCTGGGCAAGGGCCTCGTCGGATACCTGAGGAACGGCGTCGTGCTCTTCGCGTCGATCGACGAGGGCAACCGCGACGCGGTGGCCTACGAGGTCCAGGACCACTGCGACGGTCACCCGCAGCAGTCGGGCACCTACCACTACCACGACATCCCGCGGTGCGTCCTGCGCTCCGCGAAGGGGCCGTCGACGGTCGTCGGGTTCGCGCTCGACGGGTACCCGATCGTGGTCGAACGGGACCAGGCCGGAACGCTTCCGACCGACGCCGACCTCGACGAGTGTCACGGTCGGACGTCACCCATCGTGCTCGAGGGAGCCGTCGTGACCACCTACCACTACTCGGCGACCAGCGAGTTCCCGTACTTCATCGGCTGCTACCACGGCGTCGTCCCCACCAACGCCGTGTCGTCGTTCAAGGCGGCGTCGTCGGGCCTGGCGGGCCCTCCTCCCGGCCAGGGTCCGGCGGGAGGCGGGTCGCCGTCGGGTCAGGATCCGCCTCCCGGTCAGGGTCCGCCTCCCGGTCAGGATCCGCCTCCCGGTCAGGGTCCGCCTCCCGGTCAGGGTCCGCCTCCCGGTCAGGGTCCGCCCGCTACGGGGCCGACGTCGTGAGCCCCCCGCTCGGCCCTGGCCGGCTGGTCGCGATCTTCGTCACCCCCGAGGCGGGCGCCCCGATGGCATCGCGCGACGAGGTGGCGGCCACCGCCGGGGCCGGCCTCGCCGGCGACCGCTACGACTCGGCGTCCGGCACGTTCTCCGGGCAGCGTCGGCCCGACCACGAACGGGGGGTCACCGTCATCGCGGCCGAGGCGGTCGCTGCGGTGGTGGCGTCGGGAGTCGCGTTGGACGCCGCCGAGACCCGGCGCAACCTCGTGGTGGAGGGGATCAGCCCGGCCGACCTCGACGCCCTCGTGGGCGCCGAGTTCCGGGTCGGCGACGTCGTGCTGCGGGGTACGGATCTTGCGCACCCGTGCGCCTACCTCGAGAGCCTCACCCGGCCCGGGGTGCGCGAGGCCCTGGCCGACCGGGCCGGCCTGCGCTGCGAGATCGTCACCGGTGCCACCCTCCGCCTCGGCGACCCCGTCACCACCTGACCCCGTCACCCCCGGCCCGGCCGTCGTAGCCGCCCTCCACCAACTGAAAATGAGGGGACGGGCGTGGTATCGTCCGCGAGTCACAAGGCCTCAGGGCTCCTGGAATCGCCCGCGGTTCATCGCCGCGGTGGACGAGTGAAAGGGTTCTTGTTGCGCAAGCTCTCTTCTACTGTGCGCGCCCGTTGGGGTGCGGTGTTGGCCGTCGTGGCGTTGGCGGTCGCGACCACGCCGGTGGCCGTCTTCTCGGCGGCGCCGGCCGGTGCCTACGCGAGCCAGAACGGTGCCGACATGGTCATCATCAACCCGGGCGGCGGCGTCGACCTCACCGGTGCCGATGGTCTCCAGATCGTCCTCAACGGCAGCACGGCGTACAGCGGCACCCCGGGCTCCGAGGAAGGCGTGACCAAGAACGGCAGCGACCAGATCTTCTTCGCCGACACCAGCAACTGGTGCTGCTCGGGCGCGTCGCCGCAGATCAACATCGGTGGCACGCTCTACGGGGAGGCCGGTGCCTCCTACAAAAAGGACGCGGCGTCGTGGGACTCGACCACGATCGTGAGTACCTCGGGTGCCATCGGCCGGGCGTCGTCGGGTTCCGGCACTCCCGACGACCCGACCAGCCAGGGTTCGGGCACGGCCCACATCCGCTACTCGGTCGTGCACAGCAGCCTGACGTACACACTCGACCGGTACGTGTCGTACACGTTCCCGAACAACTACTACATCGACAGTTTCACGCTGACGATCCCCGTGGGCAACACCGAGGTCGTGAAGTTCTACAACGGCGGTGACGCCGCCCCGGGCAACTCCGACCACGGATCCGGCTTCGGCGTGGGGCCGGCCTTCTCCACCGGCGCCGCGCAGAACGGTGTGTACGAGGTCAACACCGACAGTGGGATCTTCATCTCGTACACCGACCTTCCCGACGAGGGCACGGCTGACGGCCTCTACGCCGCGTACTACAACTCTCCCGTTTACGACCAGATCGAGGCGGGGGACGACATCGGGTTCGTGGTCGACCCCGATGACCACGATGCCGGGCTCGACCTGCAGAAGACCTTCGGCTCCACCCCGGGCACGTACACCTACGCCCACAAGACCACGGTCGCCTTCCAGGGCACGGCGGTCTCGGCCGCCTTCGACCCGGCCGAGGTCGCGGCCGGTGAGACCGCCGAGCTCGTGTTCGAGGTGCTGAACACGCAGTTCATCCCCGTGCCGGGCATCGGCTTCGCGCTGACCCTGCCGGCCGGGCTGACGGTGGCCGGTGCGGCCACCAACGACTGCGGCGGCACGGCGACGGCGGCCGGATCGTCGGTGTCCCTGTCGGGGGCATCGATCGACGCGGCGGCGGTGTGCCACGTGCGGGTCCCGGTGACCGGGGTCGCCGGCGCCACGTACACCGTCGAGGACCAGGACATCGTCCCGACCGCCCTCACGGTCGGCTACGGCGTCAGCACCCTCACGGTGACCGGGAGCGCCCCGACGCCGGAGCCGACGCCGGAGCCCACCTTCACCGGCTGAGGCAGTTCGGGCCGGGCCCGGAATCCCACGTTCGACCGATCCGGGGCCGCCCATTCGGGTGGCCCCGGATTCGGGACTGACGCCGAAGTGCCCGAACGGCAACGAGCACGTTCTCCGGGCCGCGTCGGCCCGACCACGGGCGGGGGATGCCATAACCTCACCCCATGCCCGAGCCCCGCGAGTTCGCGACCGCTGCCGCCGTCCACGAGTTCCTCGACGTCCTCCGAGATCTCGAGCCCCGGTTCCGTGAGGGTGAGCGGGCCCTCACCGACGACCAGGCCGTCCTCGAGGGCTACCAGTGGATGTTCTCGATCGCGCAGGTCGCGCTCGACACTCAGGTGTGGGCAGATCCCGCCAACCCGCGCTTCGTCGAGATCGTGGGTCCCTACAAGAAGTGGGGCGGTGACAACTCCGACGCCTTCTACGTGTTCGCACCCGTCGACCCGGCCCACACCTACCGCGTGCGGGCCACGATCGGCGATGCCGTCTACTGGTCGTTGACCGTCTACGGCGGCCCCCGCGACGGGCGGTACTCGGAGCGCATCGTCGGGATCGTCAACGACCGCGACGTGCGCCCGGGTCCCGACGGTGTGGTCGAGCTCGTCCTCGGACGCGAGCGGCCCTCCGGTTGGGACGGTGCGTTCATCCGGCTCGACGACGATGCGGTGTGCGCGATCACCCGTGACTACCTGATCGACCCCGTCCGGGGTCGTCGGGTGGAGTGGACCATCGAGGCGCTCGACCCGCCCACGACCTACCGCGAAGACGACGCCGACCTCGCCCGGCGGTTCCGGGCGGCGAGCACCTGGCTGCGCGAGCAGTCGGCGATGGTGCCGATCCCGTTGGGCGAGCCCAACGTGATCGACGAGCCGTACCCGGTCCCCACCACGACCTTCGGCTGGGCGGCGGGCGACGCCGCCTACGCGATGGGCAGCTTCGACCTCGCCGACGACGAAGCGCTGGTCGTCCGGGGTCGTTCACCCGAGTGTGCGTTCTGGAACCTCTGCCTCTGGAACCAGTTCCTGCACACCTACAACTACGACTACGAGCGGGTGACCCTCAACGGGGGCCAGGCCAGCTACGAGCCCGACGGCTCGTGGACCATCGTGATCTCCGCAACCGATCCGGGTCACCCCAACTGGGTCTCGACCGCGGGGCACCCACGTGGGCGGATCTGGCTCCGCTGGTTCTTCCCGGACGCCACGCCCGAGCGGCCCACCACCGAGGTGGTCCCGGTGGTGTCGTTGCGCGCCTGATCAGGCCCCGGCCCCGGCGCCGGGCTCGGCGGTGACACCGAAGCGCTCCGCGTAGTAGGTGAGGGCGTCGCGCTGCTCGGCGGGGTCGAGGGCGAACGGGGAGAGTTCGTAGACGACGGTGCCGTGGCGCCCCCGGGGATGCTCGCCCATGAACCGGTCCATGGCGGCCCGGCCCGCGGCGGTCATCGGCTGACCGGCGAGGTCGTAGATGCGCTCGACCATGGCGATGTCGTCGGCCATGAACTCGTCGAAGCGCACGTCGATGGAGCGGTCGGCGGGCAGGGCGTCACGGTCGCGTACGCAGGCGCGCAGCATCTCGTCGATCCGGACCTTCCAGTGTGCGCCGATCTTCACGGGGTCGGGGTGCTCGGTGCCCATCCGGTTGCCGTAGACGACCATCGTCAGCATCGAGGTCAGGACCGCCACCGGGTCGCGGTGGGTGACCACGAACGTGGCGTCGGGGAACACGTCGGCGAGCACGGGGAACTGCTCGAGGTGCTGGGGTGACTTGATGACCCACCGGTCACCACCGCGCAGGAACGTCATGCACTGCAGGATCTTCTTCATGTAGCGGTACGACGACGCCTGGTCGTGGCGCTTGTAGTACTCGGCGTACGTCGGCACGTACGTCGACGACTCGAACAGCATCGTCGAGAAGTCGACGGCGAGGAGTTGGATCTCCTCGTGCACATGGTCGACGGTCATCTCGTGCATCCGGTCGAAGTGGGGCATGGCGGCATGGAGGAGGTCGAGCCCCATCTGGGTCCGGGCGAGGCGGGGGTCGGGCTCGCCCGGCCCGGGGACCTCGGCGGCGGGAAGCACCGGCTCGAGGCTCTCCCAGTACGGCAGGGAGCGCAGGGCCGGATCGGCCGACATCAGGTTGTGGAGGTGGGTGGTGCCGGTCCGGGGCAGGCCGCAGATCACGATCGGTGCGGCGATCTCGATCGAGAGGATCTCGGGGTGGCGGGCCACGAGGTCCTCGATCTGCAGGCGGTTGCTCAGGAGCTTGAGCAGCATCTGCTGCTGACCGAAGCGGCCGAAGTCCGACAGTCCGGCCTCGTCGCGCAGGGCCGTGCACAGCACGTCGAGGCGCTCGACGAAGTCGGTGGGCCCGAAGTCGTGCAGACCGGTCTGGGCGCGGGCTTCGTCCATGAGGGCGGCCGGCGTGAGATCGGCGGCGGCGCCCAGCGGGGCGACGGCGTCGATGATCGCCCGGACGTCGGGGGAGAACTCGGGGGCGCCGAGGTCGGTGATCCGGATGGGGGAGGGGTGTCCGG
>JBAXBB010000016.1:0-35091 GCA_037142235.1 Actinomycetes bacterium | reverse complement strand
CGCCGCCGCCGACCCGAGGGCGAGCACCACCAGCACCACGACGTGCCGCCACGACGGCGGGGTCTCCAGGCGACCCAGGCAGCCGCACGAGTCGATCGGCAGCCGCCGGACGAGCGCCCGGGCGGTGAGGATCGCGAACCCGGCGTAGGACGCACCGACAAGCCCGGCCAGGATCCGACCGGGCACGGCGAGGGTCAGCGCACCCACCACGACCTCGGTCGCCGCCAACGCCCGCACCCGACCGTTGCCGGCGGGCAGCCCGAGCGCGCGGGCGGCCCCGACCGTTCCCGACGGGTCCACGACCTTGAGCGCGCCGCCCACGACGAGCAGCAGCGCCGCGGTGGCGAGGAGGAGTGCGGCGATCAGATCCCGATGCGCTGCGCGAGCAGCTCTCGGTGGTAGGTGGCATCGCCCAGCAGGATCTCACTGCTCTTGGCGCGCTTGAAGTACAGGTGCGCGTCGTGCTCCCAGGTGAAGCCGATCCCGCCGTGGATCTGGATGTTCTCGGCGGCGGCGTGGAAGTAGGCGTCGCTCACGTAGGCCTTGGCGAGGCTGGCCACCACCGGGCGCTCCTCGTTGTCCTCGGCCGCGGCCCACGCGGCGTAGTAGGCCGCCGACTTGCCCGACTCGACCTCGAGCAGCATGTCGGCGCACTTGTGCTTGATCGCCTGGAACGAGCCGATCGGACGACCGAACTGCACGCGCACCTTGGCGTACTCGACCGACATCTCGAGGCACTTCTGCGCCCCGCCGATGCTTTCGTTGGCGATCGCGACCGCGGCCTGGTCGAGGGTCTTCGACAGCGCCGCCCAACCCGAGCCGACCGTGCCCAGCGGGCGGGCCGCCACACCGTCGAAGTCGAGGCGGGCCTGCTTGCGGGTCTGGTCCATCGTGGCCAGGGCGGTGCGGGTGAGGCCAGGTGCGTCGGCGTCGACGACGAAGAAGCCGATGCCGTCCTCCCCCGAGGTCCCCGCCTGACGCGCCACCACGACGATCGTGTTCGCGAGGTGACCATCGATGACGAACATCTTCGTGCCGCTCAGCGTGAAGGCCTCACCGGATCCGGTGGCCTCCATCGTGATGCCGGCGGCGTCCCACTTGCCGTTGGGCTCGGTGAACGCGAGGGCGGCGATCGTCTCGCCGGAAGCGATGCCCGGGAGAAACTCAGCCTTCTCGGCGTCGGTGCCGGCGTTGAGGATCGCGTGGGCGGCGAGCACGACCGACGAGAAGTAGGGGGCGCACAGCAGCGCACGACCCATCTCCTCGAGCACGATGGCGAGCTCGATGAACGTGAAGCCCTGGCCGCCGTACTCCTCGGGGATGGCCAGGCTCTGCAGACCGAGCTCGTTGGCCATCTGCGACCACACGGCCGGGTCGTACCCGTCGGTGGTCTCCATGAGGCGCCGCACGTCCTCGGAGGCCGACTTCGCCTCCATGAAACGCCGAACGGCGTCGCGCAGCTGCTCCTGCTCCTCGGAGAAAGCGAAGTTCATGCCCGTGCCTCCCTGGGTCCGACGGGGAACCACCGGAAACTACCCGAGGGTCACCGGCCCAGGCCAAAGCACGGGGTCCGGGGTCCGGCGACGGCGGGAGCGGGAGCGGCGTTACCCTGCTCCCATGGCCCGCCCCGCCCACTTCGCCGCCTCCGGGATCACCGTCGAAAAGCTCGTGGTCGGGCCGATGGAGAACAACGTCTACGTGGTGCGCTGCACGACCACCGGCGACGCCGTGATCGTCGATGCGGCCAACGAGCACGACCTCCTCCTCGGGGTCGCCCGGGCCTCCGGCGTGCGGCGGGTCCTGACCACCCACGGCCACTGGGACCACATCCAGGCCGTCACCGCCCTGCGCGACGCCGGCATCGACGTCGGGGTGGCGGCCGCCGACGCCGAGATGCTCCCGGGCTACGACTTCGTGATCGACGACGACGAGGTCGTCACGGTCGGCGACCTGCGCCTCCGGGCGATCCACAACCCGGGCCACACGGCGGGCTCCACCTCGTTCCTGGTGGAGGGCCACCCGCTGCTCCTGACCGGCGACACCCTCTTCCCCGGCGGGCCCGGCAGCACCTTCGGCGACACCGACGCCTTCGCCGAGATCCTCCAGTCGATCGACCGCCGCCTCTTCACCTTGCCCGGGGACCTCCTCGTGCTCCCCGGCCACGGCTTCGACACCACGCTCGCCGCCGAACGACCCCACCTCCAGGAGTGGGCCGACCGCGGTTGGTGAGTCGGCGTCAGGCGACGGAGCGGTAGACGGCGAGGTGCTCGGCCGCGCTGCGCTCCCACGTGAACGTCGCCGCGCGGGCCCGGGCCGCGTCGCCGAGTGCGGTGCGCGTCGGCGCGTCGTCGAGCAGCGCAGCGAGCACCTCCGCCCAGGCACCCGGGTCGCCGACGGGGGCGTAGCGGACGGTGTCGCCCCCGACCTCACGCAGCACCGCCAGGTCGGAGGCCACCACGGCCGTCCCCTGGGCCATGGCCTCGAGCACGGGCATGCCGAAGCCCTCGTGCCGACTCGGCAGCGCGAACACGTCGGCACCGGCGTGGACCGCCCGGAGATGGTCGGCGGGGACCGGGCCGGTGAACGTGACGCGGTCGCCCAACGGAGCGGCGGCGCGCGCGGCGGCATCGGCCCCGGCGAGCCAGCCCGGTGGTCCGACCAGCACCAGCCGGTGGGGCAACCCGCGCGCGACCACCGCGCGGGCGAACGCCTCGACCAACGTGGCGACGTCCTTGCGGGGCTCGAGCGTGCCGACCCACGCCACGTAGGGCTCGTCGGGGTCGAGTCCGAGCGCGACCCGCACGCGCGCCACGTCGTCGGCGCTCGCCGCCGTGTGGTCCACCCCGTGGTGGATCGGGTGGATCCGGGAGCGCTCGATCGCGGTGAACTCGGCGACCTCGTCGGCGGCGGCGACCGACGGGGCGACCACGGCGTCGGCTCGGGCCGCAGCCGCGGCGAACCCCAACTCGTGGAAGCGCCGACCCCGCCGGGGGTAGGTGTCGGGGAACCGCAGCGGTGCGGCGTCGTGCACGGTGACGACCAGCGGCGCGAACCGGCGGGGTGGCACCGCCACGGATGGTGCGTGCACGACGTCGACGTCGCGCAGCGCCAGCGAGCCGTGACCCCGGAGCGGATCGGCCCGACCCCAG
This sequence comes from Actinomycetes bacterium, assembly GCA_037142235.1. Classification (GTDB taxonomy): domain Bacteria; phylum Actinomycetota; class Acidimicrobiia; order IMCC26256; family PALSA-555; genus CAIUKV01. Next base: position 31,942 of record JBAXBB010000016.1, on the reverse strand, counting down.
CGGTTCCAGGCCTCGTAGAGCACCGGGCGGGGTAGGCCCAAGGCGACCGCCTCGGCCGTGACCCCCGCGGCGGCCAGCACCGAGCGAACGGTGGCGGGGGCGTGGCGCGCCACGAAGGGCACCACCACGACCTCACCGGGAGCCCCGGCACCGGGCAGTACCCTCGCCAACTCGGAGGCGTACCGACCGATCCCGCCCGGTGGGCGCTGGAAGCACTGCTCGAGGTTGAGGGCGACCCGCATGATCCGACTCCTCGCGATCCAGCCCGTGGCCGAACGCGGTGGTTCCGACCAGGCACTGGTGCGGATGCTGCGCAGCCTGCCACCCGGCGAGTTCGAGTGCCACGTCGTCGTGCCCGCCGACCCCCCGTTGCGGGCCGAGATCGAGGCGACGGGCGCCGCCGTGCACGTCGTGGCGATGGCGCGGATCTCCACGTCCCACGCCCCCACCGACTGGGCCCGCTACGCGATCGGCTGGCCGGTCGCGGTCGCCCGCCTCGCCCGCCTCGTGCACCGGCTCCGGATCGACGTCGTGCACACCAACTCGCTGCACTCGTGGTACGGCTGGGCCGTCGCGACGCTCACCCGGCGACCGCACGTCTGGCACGCCCGGGAGATCGTCGTGCAGTCGGGTGCGGCACTGCGGGTCGAGCGGTTCCTCACCCGGCACGGCGCCACCCGGGTGATCGCGATGTCACAGGCGATCGCCGACCAGCTCCCCGGTGCCGACGTCGTCGTGATCCACGAGACCGTCGACCCCTCCGAGTTCTCGCCCGGGCGCGCCGGACGGTTCCGCGCCGGGGCCGACATCCCCGACGACGCCCCCCTGGTCGGGTTCGCCGGACGCATCGACACCTGGAAGGGCGTCGACGTCCTGCTCGACGCCTGGCCCGACGTGACGGCCCGCGTCCCCGGAGCCCACCTCGTGGTGGCGGGTGGACCGGTGGCGGGCAAGGAGCCGTACTACCGCTCGCTCGCCGCCCGGGCCGCCGCGCTCCCCGGGGTGCACTGGCTCGGCCCCCGCACCGACGTGCCCGATCTCCTGGCCGACCTCGACCTGTTCGTGATGCCGTCGACCGAGCCCGAGCCCTACGGCCTCGTGGCGGTCGAGGCCCTCGCCAGCGGGGTGCCGGTGGTGATGACCGACGCCGGCGGACCCCGCGAGATCGCCCGCGCCGCCACCCCCGGCGCCGCCGACCTCGTCGCTCCCTCCGACGCCGCCCGCCTGGCCGGCGCCGTGGCCAGCCGCTTGGGCCCCGACGACCGCTCGGCGGACACCCGCCGCCGGCGACCGGTCCTGCGCGCCCCGGAGCCCCCCCGGTTCGTCGAGGAGTTCCGCCGGGTCGCTTCCCGGGCCCGCCCGGTCCGCTGACGCCCCCCACGGGCCGCTCGACCATTTCCACTACGCCGATAGTAGGAATTACACTCGGAGGCCATGACCGCCCTGCTCGAGCTCGAAGACCTGCACGTCGCCGTCGGTGACGCCGAGATCCTGCGGGGTGTGAGCCTCACCGTGGCCGAGGGCGAGGTCCACGCCCTCATGGGCCCCAACGGCTCGGGCAAGTCGACCCTCGCCAAGAGCCTGCTCGCCGCCCCCGGCTACACCGTTACCAGTGGCCGCATCCGCTTCCGGGGCGACGACGTCACCAACCTCGGACCCGGCGACCGCGCGGCCCGGGGCATGTTTTTGTGCTTTCAGCACCCCGAGTCGATCCCGGGCGTCAGCGTCACCAACTTCCTCCGCCAGGCAATGGCCAACCGCAAGGGAATCCAGGACTTCTCCGTGCTCGAGGTCCGGATGGAGATCATGTCGTGGTCGGCCCGCCTCGGCATGGACGGCCGCTTCGTCTCGCGCTACCTCAACGAGGGCTTCTCGGGGGGCGAGCGCAAGAAGAACGAGATCCTCCAGATGGCCCTGCTCGAGCCCGACTTCGCCATCCTCGACGAAGCCGACTCCGGCCTCGACATCGACGCGCTCGTGGAAGTGGCCCAGGGCATCGCCGAGGTGCGCGCGGCCCGGCCCGACCTCGGGATCCTCGTGATCACGCACTACCAGCGCCTGCTCGAGCACCTCCCCCCCGACCGGGTCCACGTGCTGCTCGACGGCCTGATCGTGGCCGACGGTGGCGGCGAGCTGGTCGCCACGGTGGAAGAGCGCGGCTTCGACGCCTTCCGGAGCGGGGCGGCGGCATGACCCTCGACGTGGCCCGCCTCCGGGCCGACTTCCCCATCCTGCGCCGCGAGATCGACGGCCACCGCCTCGTCTACCTCGACACCGCGTCGTCGGCGCAGAAGCCCACGGTCGTCCTCGACGCCATGGACCAGCTGTACCGGCAGTCGTACGCCAACGTCCACCGCGGCGTCTACACCATCGCCGAGGAGGCCACCACGGCCTTCGAGGCCGCCCGCACCAAGGTCGCGGGCTTCATCGGATCCCCCGATCCCCACCAGGTCGTCTTCACCCGCAACGCCACCGAGGCCATCAACCTCGTCGCGCACACGTGGGGCCGCGCCAACCTCCAGGCCGGCGACGTCGTGGTGCTCTCCCACCTCGAGCACCACGCCAACATCGTCCCGTGGCACATGCTCGCCGCCGAGCGGGGCATCGAGTTGCGCTGGATCCCCCTCACCCCCGACCACCACCTCGACCTCTCCGGGCTCGACCAACTCCTGAGCGGCGCCACGTTGCTGTCGGTCACGGCGATGTCCAACGTCACCGGCACCATCGTCGACGTGCCCCACCTGGTGGCTGCCGCCCGAGCGGTGGGCGCCCACGTGCTCGTCGACGCCTGCCAGGCCGTGGCGCAGATGCCCCTCGACGTCACCGCCTGGGGTGCCGACTTCGTGACCTTCTCCTCCCACAAGATCTACGGCCCCAGCGGGATCGGCGCCCTCTGGGCCCGGCGCGAGCTGCTCGACGCCATGCCGCCCTTCCTCGGCGGCGGCGAGATGATCCGCGACGTCAGCACCGAGGGCTTCACCACCAACGACGTCCCCTGGAAGTTCGAGGCCGGGACCCCGGCCATCGCCGAGGCCGTCGGCATGGGTGCCGCCGTCGACTACCTCACCGCGATCGGCATGCGTGCCGTGCGCGAACACGAGCGTGCCCTCACCGCCTACGCGCTCGATGCGCTGCGCGACCGCTTCGCCGACCGCATCACCCTCTACGGACCTCCGGACCCCGACGACCGCGGTGGCGTGATCTCGTTCCTGTTCGGCGACATCCACGCCCACGACGTCTCGCAGGTCGTCGACGAAGCCGGCGTGTGCGTGCGCGCCGGGCACCACTGCGCCAAGCCCCTCATGCGGGTCCTCGGCGTCCCCGCCACCAGTCGCGTGTCGTTCGGGGTGTACAACGACCGCGACGACGTCGACGCGCTCGTCGAGGCGCTCGGGCGCGCCGAGCGGTTCTTCGCCCTCTGACCCTCCACCACCGAACCGGGAGAGACCCATGTCCGGGTTGCAGGACCTGTACCGAGAGATCATCCTCGACCACTACCGGGCCCCGAGGAACCGTGGCGAGCTTCCGGTGCCGCCGGCCCTCAAGGTCGAGGGATTCAACCCGCTCTGCGGCGACGAGGTCGTGCTGTACCTCGAGGTCGTCGACGGCGTGGTCGCCGACGTGCGCACCGGTGGTCAGGGCTGCTCCATCAGCCAGGCGTCGACCTCGATGATGAGCGCCGCCGTCAAGGGGCGGACCGTCGACGAGGCCCGCACGCTGATCCGGGCGTTCAAGGCGCTCATGTCGATCCACGAGTCCAAGCTCGAGGGTGGCGACGGCTCCGACCTGGCCGACGACCTCGCCGGAGTCCGCCTGGGTGACCTGGAGGCCCTTCAGGGGGTCGTGAAGTTCCCGGTGCGGATCAAGTGCGCCACCCTGGGTTGGAACGTCTTGGTCCAGGGTCTCGACGAAACGGCCCCTTGAGCAATCGAATCGAAATCGTCACGGAAAGTGACCCGGGAACGTCCCGGCCCCGCGGTACGTTCTTGTGAGTACCCCTCCGGGGGCTGGCACCACCAGCACACGCACCACCTGCAGGGAACCATCCGAGAGAAGTGGCAAGGAGGAGCGACATGGACGAGCAGGCACTCACCATCCGGATCGACGAGGCCCTCCGTGAGTTCACGGCACGCGAGTTGGTGGCCGGTGCCGAGGTCGTCGACTTCCTCCTCGACCTCCGGCTCATGCTCCTCGCCGCCGAGGAGTCCGAGCCCGTCCCGAACTAGGCCCTCGCGTCGGCGGGTCCGATCCGCCCGCGACCCCGTCGGGGTCTCGCGATGACTCCGGGGCTGGTCGGCTCGGTATCCTGACCACATGACCGACGAGACGACGCCGAACCCTCCGGCACCGTCGAATCCGCAAGGTTCCTCGGCGCGCGCCCCCCGAACCGCCGAGCAGCGGCGCAAACGCCTCCTGATCGGGAGTGGCGTCGCCGTGGCCGTGGCGATCATCGTCGCCGGGTTCGCACTGTTGGGCGGAGGCGGCTCGAACAAGGTCGCCCAGGCCACACCCGTCCCCAGCACCGTCAGCACCCTGCCGGGGACCACCACCACCACGGCTCCGCCCAAGGCGGTCATCGCCACCACCAAGGTGCCCCAGCTCTCGGTGTACGAGGCTCCCGACGGCCAGAAGGTCGTCACGACCTTCTCCGCCCTCACCGAGTACAAGCAGCCCCGCACGCTCCTCGTGACCGACCAGCAGGGCGACTGGCTCAAGACCCTGCTCCCGATGCGGCCCAACGACTCCGTCGGCTGGGTCAAGAAAGCCGACGTCACGCTCTCCGACACCCCCTACGAGATCCGGGTGAGCACCGCCGACCACACCGTCACCCTCTACAACGCCGGTCAGCAGGTGCTCACCGCTCCCGTGGCCGTCGGGACCGACCGCACGCCGACCCCCCTCGGCACCTTCTACGTCACCGACCCCGTCGACCTCCGCACCCGCTCGGGCGGGGCCTACGGCACGTTCGCGCTCGGCCTCTCGGGCTACAGCGAGGTGCTGTTGTCGTTCAACGGCGGCCCCGGGCAGATCGCGCTCCACGGCACCAACCAGCCTGAGCTCATCGGCCAGAACGTCTCGAACGGCTGCATCCGCGTCGACAACGACACCATCGTCAAGATCGCGACCACAGTGCCCCTCGGTACCCCGGTGATCATCACCTGATCTCCGGGCGACCCCGACGCGGTCCCGTCCCTCGGGCCTAGGCTGCGGCCATGACCGATCTCGCAGCCGTCCTCTCCGGACGCTCGTTCCTCGAGGGCCCCCGTTGGCACGACGGCGCCCTTTGGTGCTCCGACATGCACGGCGACGCCGTGTTGCGCACCGACCCCAGCGGCACGGTGTCCGTCGTCGTGGAGGTCGACCAGCCGTCCGGTCTCGGCTGGCTGCCCGACGGCTCACTCCTGGTCGTGTCGATGACCACCCGTCGGGTCCTGCGCTTCGACGGCACGGACCTCACCGTCCACGGCGACCTCACCGGCCTGGCGCCCTTCGAGATCAACGACATGGTCGTCGACCGGGCCGGGCACGCCTTCGTGGGCCAGTTCGGGTACGACCTGCGCGGCGGTGGCACGTCCGCTCCCGCCGCCCTCCTCCGGGTCGATCCCGACGGATCGGTGCACGAGGCCGCCCCCGACCTGCGCATGGCCAACGGCATGGTCATCGCCGCCGACGACACCACCCTGATCGTTGCGGAGAGCGCCGGCAAGGCCCTCACCGCCTTCGACATCGCCCCCGACGGCCGGCTTGCCAACCGCCGGATCTGGGCCGACCTCCCCGACGCCCCCGACGGCATCTGCATCGACGCCCGCGACGGCGTGTGGTGTGCCGGTCCCGTCTCCGACCGCTTCGTGCGCGTGGTCGAGGGCGGTCGGGTCACCGACATCGTCGACGTCCCGGGGCGTCACGGCATCGCCTGCGCCATCGGCGGGTCCGACGGTCACTCGCTCTTCCTCGTGACCTCGACCACCCTCGGCGAGCGGGAGTCGTCGCGGGCGGCGATGAGCGCGACGGTCGAGTCCGTCCAGGTCGAGGTGCCCGCCCGGCTCTGAGGGCCGGACGCCACCGTCTAGAAACCGGGTTCGGCGAAGGGGTCCGGGGCGCTCGGTCGAACCAGGGAGATCTCCTCGACGCCGAGCTCCGAGGCCAACCCCTCGTAGCCGGTGCCCTCGAGGCTCTCGGCGAGCTCGGGGCCACCGGTGGCGACGATCCGGCCACCCATCATCACGTGGATACGGTCGGCCCGCAGCTCCTCGAGCAGCCGGGCGTAATGGGTGACGGCGAGCACGCCGAGCCCGTGAGACTCGGTGAGCTCCTCGACCCGCCGGGCGACCACCCGGAGCGCATCGACGTCGAGGCCGGAGTCGATCTCGTCGAGAATCGCGATGCGCGGCTCGAGCACCGCCAACTGCAGCGTCTCCATGCGCTTCTGCTCACCACCTGAGAACTCATCGTTGACCCCACGGGTGAGGAACTCGGCCCCGACCCCGAGGCGGACCGCTTCGGCCGCCACGCGCGCCGCGGCGGCAGCCTCGTCGCCGCCGGCGGCCCGGACCGCGGCCGCCACCAGGTCCCCCACGGGCACACCGGGGACCGCGACCGGATACTGCATCGCCAGGAGCAGTCCCCGAGCGGCGCGCTGCCAGGTGGGCAGGGCAAGCAGGTCCTCGCCGTCGAGGGTGACCGACCCGGCGGTGACCTCGTAGTCACCCCGGCCCAGCAGCACGTGCGACAACGTGGACTTCCCCGAGCCATTGGGTCCCATGATCACGTGGACCTCGCCCGAGGCGACCGTCAGGTCGACCCCGCGCAGGATCTCGAACCCCTCGACCGACGCCCGCAGGCCTTCGACCACCAGTTCGCTCACCGCGTCACCACCACGTCGTCACCGTCGAGGTGCACCGACCAGACCGCCACCGGCTGCAACGCCGGCAGCGACTGCGGCTCGCCGGACGTCAACGAGAACGCCGACCCGTGCTTCGGGCACTCCACGGTGCATTCGTCGGCCCAAACCAGGCCGTCGCTCAGGGAGAACTCACCGTGGGAGCAGGCGTCGCCGATCGCGTACCAGGCGTCGTCGAGGTGCACGAGGCAGACCGCGGTCCCGTCCACCTCGACCCTCCGGGCGGTGCCGGGAGCGACGTCGGCCACCGAGCAGACGCGGGTGCCGTCAATCATGGTGATGCCCCCGGTGCTCGATCTTGCGGGTCACGGCGTCGCGCAGCGGCGCCGCCAGCGAACGCACCGGAAGCCGGGACAGCACGTCATCGAAGAACCCGAGCACGATCAGGCGGTCGGCCTCTTCGGGCGGGATGCCGCGGGTGGCGAGGTAGTACCGCTGGTCGTCGTCGACGGTGCCCACGGTGCTGGCGTGCGAGCAGCGCACGTCGTCGGCCTCGATCTCGAGGTTGGGGATCGACTCCGCAACGGCTCCGTCGGAGAGCACGAGGTTGCGGTTGGTCTGGTGGGCCTCTGAGCGCTGGGCCTCCGGACGCAGGTGCACGAGGCCCGAATACACGGAGTGGGCTTCGTCCTCGACCGCGCCCTTGAAGAGCAACGTGCTGTGGGTCTCGGGAGCGGCGTGATCCTGGAGGGTCCGGAAGTCGTGCATCTGGGTGCCGTCGCCGAAGTAGACCGCCAGTTGGTCGCTCTCGGCGCCGCGCCCCTCGAGCCGGGCCTCGCTGCGCAGTCGGGCGTAGTCGCCACCGAGGGCCACCGCCGACGACCGCAGCGTAGCGCCGGCACCGACATGAGCCCGCTGCAGCGCGACCTGCCAGGTGTGGGGACCGTGCTCCTGGACCGAGAGGTACCGGACTCGGGCCCGCTCCCCCACCATCAGTTCGACCACCGCGTCGACCAGGTGGTCGCCACCCGTGGAGGCGTGCCGGTCGACGACGGCCACCTCACTGTCGTCACCGGCCACGACGAGTGTGTGGGGGAAGCTCGCCTGCCCTGCTCCGACCGACCAGTGCAGGACCACGATGGGTCGCTCGACCACCACCCCCGCGGGCACGTCGATGAACGCGCCACCGGCGAGGAAGGCGTCGTGCAGGGTCGTGAAGGCATCGGGAGAGGCGTCGGAGCCCCGACCGAGCCATTGCTCGACCCCACGGGCCGCTCCGGTCGCCAGGCCGCAGACCTGCACGCCCTTCACCTCCAGCGCGGGATCGAGCTCATGGTGGACCACCCGCCCGTTCCGCACCACGACCAGGCCCGAGCGCTCTCCAGCCTCGGCGGCCAGGAGCCCGCCACCCGGCGCCGGCTCGTCGCCCGGGGCGCCGAGCTCCTCCGCGGGTACGGGGGTGAAGCGGTCGAGGTCAAAGGCGTCGACCCGCGAGTAGCGCCAGATCTCCTCGCCGGCCGTCGGCCAGGTGAGGTCGGCCAGCGACTCGGCGGCGGCGAGCCGTCGATCGACGAGCCACTGCGGGCCACCGAGCGCGCGAGCGGCGTCTGGGGTGAAGGTCGTCATGATCTGTTGGCGCGCGATCAGCCGACCGCGCCCTCCATGTTGAGCTCGATAAGCCGCGACAACTCCACGGCGTACTCCATCGGCAGGGTCTTGGTGATGGGCTCGATGAACCCGTTGACGATCATGGCGGTCGCCTGTTGCTCGTCGAGTCCGCGACTCATGAGGTAGAAGAGCTGGTCGTCGCCGACCTTCGAGACGGTCGCCTCGTGGCCGATGCGGGCGTCGGCCTCCTCGACCTCCATGTACGGGTAGGTGTCGGACCGGCTGTCGGGATCGAGGATGAGGGCGTCGCAGCGAACGTGGCTCTTCACCCCGTAAGCGCCGTCCTCGACCCGCACGAGACCGCGGTAGGTCGTGCGGCCACCGTCCTTGGAGATCGACTTGGAGTCGATGATCGACGTGGTCTCCGGCGCCGCGTGGGTCATCTTGGCGCCGGCGTCCTGGTGCTGGCCCGCGCCGGCGTAGGCGACCGACAGGACCTCACCGTGGGCCTTCGGACCGGCCATGACCACGGCCGGGTACTTCATGGTGAGCTTCGATCCGAGGTTGCCGTCGATCCACTCGACCGTCGCCTCGGTCTCGGCCCGGGCCCGCTTGGTCACGAGGTTGTAGACGTTGGGCGACCAGTTCTGAATCGTGGTGTAACGGATGCGCGCACCCGGGCGGGCGATGAGCTCGACCACGGCGGAGTGCAGCGAGTCAGTGCTGTAGACCGGCGCCGAGCAACCCTCCACGTAGTGCACCGACGATCCCTCGTCTGCGATGATCAGCGTCCGCTCGAACTGCCCAGCGTTCTCGGCATTGATGCGGAAGTAGGCCTGCAGCGGCATGTCGACGTGCACACCCGGTGGCACGTAGATGAACGAGCCGCCGCTCCACACCGCGGAGTTGAGCGCCGCGAACTTGTTGTCGCCCGGCGGGATGACCGTGCCGAGGTACTTCTGGACGATCTCGGGGTGGTCGCGCACGGCGCTGTCCATGTCGGTGAACAGCACGCCGAGCTTCTCGAGGTCGTCACGGTTCTTGTGGTAGACGACCTCGCTCTCGTACTGCGCGGTGACGCCGGCGAGGAACTTACGTTCCGCCTCGGGGATCCCGAGCCGCTCGTAGGTGGTCTTCATCCCTTCCGGCAGCATGTCCCAGTCGGAGACCTGCTTCTCGATGGGCTTGATGTAGTAAAAGATGTCGTCGAAGTCGATGTCGGGCATGTTGCTCGCAAACCAGTCGAGCATCGGCTTGCGCTCGAACCGGGCGAGCGCGTTGACCCGGAACCGAGTCATCCATTCGGGCTCGCTCTTGTAGTGGGAGATGTCGCGGACCACGGTCTCGTTGACGCCCTTCTTGGGCTTGTAGACGTAGTCCTCGGTGTCGGACCAACCGAGCTTGTAGTTGCCGAGATCGAGACCTTTGACGGACATCGCGGACTCCCGTTGGGGTCGAGGCGGACCACCGTCGGCGGGGCCGACGGGAATTAACACTACGGCGATAGTAACAATCCCCGACCTCGTTTCCCACCCGCGGCAGTCGTCCGCCCTCGGTGGTCGACCGATTCCGGTCGGGCGGGTCAGCGGGCGGCGGTACTGGTGGCCCGGGCGGCCGTGGTGGAGGTCGTCGGCGCCGCGCTCGCGCCGGCGGAGAGGAGCTGCTGGGCCTGGGCCACGAGGGCCTGCGCCTCCTGGACCAGCGTCTGATACCGGCCGAGATCGCCCGCCCTCAGCGCCGCCCCGGCGTCGTTGAACTTCTGGGCCGCCTGGGCCAGGATCGACTCGACGGTGCCCGAGCCCGCTGGCGACTGGCCCGACGAGTTGTTCGGCGTGGAGGGGGTGCTCGGCGTGGACGTGCTCGGCGGGACCGCGGTGCCCGGAGTCGCACCTGAGACTCCCGGGAAGAGCTTGGCCAGGGCCTCGTTGACCGTGTTGGCGAGCACCGGGTCACGCCCCTGAGCGAAGACGGCCACGTACTGGTACACGGGGAAGCTCGACGCGCCGTCGCCCTCGATGTAGACGGGCTGGACGTAGACGATGGAGTCACCGACCGGGATCAGCTGCATGTTGCCCTTGACGACCTGCGACCCCTTCTGGTCGAGCAACGTGAAGGTCGCCGAGATGTTCGGGTCCTGGTTGATCTTCAGCGCCGCCTGCACCGGACCGTCGACGAGCTGTCCCTGGGGCATCACGAACGACTGCAACTCGCCGTAGTTGCGTCGGTCGGCCTTGGCGGTGAAGAACGAGACCAGCCGCAACTGCTGGTTGTCCTGGGAGACCGGCACGAACGACTGGAGCATCAGGAAGCTCTCACGGTCGTCGCCCGGGAGCCGGATGTAGAGGTAGTACGGATCGGCCCGCTTGGACGTGGCCTTGATCTCCGGCGCGCGCTGATTGGTGCGCGCCGACGTACCCGACGTGGTGATGCCCACCCCGGAGAGCGCTTCCGTGGGGTCGGGGGAGATCAACCACCGCTCGGAGCCCTGGAAGAACCGGCGCGGTTCGGTCACGTGGTAGCGGGCGTAGACCTCGGTCTGGACCCGGAACAGGTCTTCGGGGTAGCGCAGGTGGTCCTTGAGGGCGTCGGGCATGGCGTCGAACGAGGAGAACAACTTGGGGAAGGCGCTGCGCCATGACCGGATGATCGGGTCCTTGGCGTCGACCACGTAGAAGTGGACCCGCCCCGAGTAGGCGTCGACGGTGGCCTTGACGGCGTTGCGGGCGTAGTTGAACGACCCGGCCAGCCCGCTGGCGCCTTCGATCGACTGCGCGTAGGGGTACTTCGAGGTCGACGTGTAAGCGTCGATCACCCAGAGCGTGTGGCCGTTCTCCACCACGGGGTAGGGGTTGGAGTCGAAACCGAGGAACGGCGCCAGTTTCTCGACACGCGACCGGATCGACCGGTAGAGCATGATCTTCGACTTCGCCTCAATCTGCCCCGACACCAACAGGTTGATGTCGTTGAAGCGGAGGGCGAACGCGGCCTTGCGCCAGAAGTTCGAGAACTGCACACCGTCGGGACCGCGGTAGCGGGTGAGGGAGTCGGACACCCCCTGGCGCGGGTAGTTGAACTCGGGCTGCCGCGCACCCGTGACGATGTAGTTGCTCTCCTGCTCGCCGAAGTAGATCTGGGTGCCGCGAGTATCGACGCTCAGCCCCTGCTGAACGATCGGGATGTTGCTCAGGTAGAAGTTCGGCTGGCCGTCGGTCTGCTGGTTGGTGGGGGACGCGATCACGCCGTAGCCATGGGTGTAGAGGATCCGCTGGTTGATCCACGACTGCGTGGGCAGGGCGTTGCTGTCGATCTCGCGGAGCGAGACGGCGGTCTGGACCGTCTGCCCGTCGACCGTGTACCGGTCGACGTCGACACCGTCGACCTTGTAGTACGACTGGAACTGCTGGATCTGGGCGTAGGTGGCGGCCAGCACACCCGGGTCCCAGAGGCGCGCGTTGTCGATGGTCGACTTGTTCGCCGCCACCTGGTCGGCGGTCAACTCCTGGCTGAAGTCGTAATTGGTCGGCTTGACCTGCGACAGGCCGAACGCCTGACGCGTGGCCTCGATGTTGCGCTTGATGTAGGGCCGTTCCTTGGCGAACTCGTTGGGGTTGACCTGGAACTGCTGGATGAGCGCCGGGTAGATCGCCCCGACCACGATCGAGACGAAGCCCCACAGGCCCACCGCGATGATCGGCAGCACCCAACCCCGGCGCCGGATGTTCCAGAGGAACAGCAGCGCCGCCACGACCGAGATGAACACGAGCAGGTTGAGGGCGGGCAACTCGGCCTTCACCGCCGTGTACCCGGCACCGTCGACGGCTCCCCGGGTCGAGTAGTCCAACTCGAATCGACCGAACCAGTACTGCGCCGTCTTGACCAGCGCCATCACCGCCAAGATGACGGAGAGGTGCGCCTTGACTTGCGGCGACACCCGCTGGATCGGGCTCTGGAACCGGATCCCGCCGTTGAGGTAATACGCGACCGCGGTGACCAGCAGCACGATCACCAGGCCAGCGAAGAGCCAGTCGGCGATGAAGCGGATGAACGGGAGCTGGAAGACGTAGAAGCCGATGTCGCGGTGGAACTGGGGATCCTTGACGCCGAAGTCGACGCGGTGGGTGAAGAGGATCCACTCCTTCCACTGGGCCGACACGCCGAGCCCCGCGATGAACGCGAAGAACAGCGCGATCGCGACCCGGATCCGACCCGTGAACCGGGCGGTCGCGGTGCGGTAGCGCGTGACCATCTCGTCTTCAGCGGTGACCGGGCCGGTGCGCAGGTGCGGGGTGAGCCGGTCGGCGATCACGAGGCTGGCGAGCATGATCACGAAGAACACGACCATGAACACCACGGCCGGCAGCACCTTGGCTCCCAGGAGCTGGGTCCAGGTGCCCGCCTGCCCGAGGGACTGGAACCACAAGAAGTCGGTCCAAAAGCCGGCAAGACCCCGGACGCTCAGGAGCAGGACGATCAGGACGACGACCAGGGCGATCATCCAGCCGCGGATGCGGAAGCGCCGTCGTTCGAGTTGGGGGGCTCGCATCGCGGCTCAGACTAATCGTCGCTCGGAACGACCAGGCAGCGGCAGCCCGGATGGGCCGGTGGGCACGACTGTCCGGTGGGGAACGCCGATCCCTTGCAGGTGGGCTCGAGCGCGTTGTCGTCGGCGTCGGGGCACTGCTGGCGTTCGGCCGGGACCCAGCGCAGGGTGGTGCCGTTCGGGGTGGCGTCGAAGACGCCGCGGGCGAAGGCCCAGGTGAGCAGGTCCCCCAGGGTCGGTTCGAGGTCCTGGCCACGCCATTCCCGGTAGCGAGCCCCCACGGCGTTGGCGATGGCCCGCGCCCGGTCGGCTTCGCCGGCTTCCTCACCCTCGCTCAGCGCGGTGGCCAACGCCACGACCACCCGGTCACGCAGCGGTGTCACGAGGACTTCGGCGAGCCGCCCGACGAGATCGCCCGGGGCGGGGCGGGTCCGTCCTCCCCCGAGCACGCGGCCGGCGGCGTAGACGTCGTCGACTGCCGCCCCGAGCAACTCCGACCACGCGGTGAGCTGCTCGTCGGGCCCGGGCATCACGGCGTCGACGTCGGCCCGGGTCCGCAGGCGCCGGACGGCGTCGAGGAGCTCGTTCTGCTCATCCTGGAGGTGACGTTTGACCTTCGGCGCCAGGACCGTCACCGCGCTCGACACCGAGGCGTCGCGGCGTCGACGCAAGGCCTCGTCGTCGAGGGTCGCCGACTCGGCGACCGAGAACGCCGGCCACTGCGGCTCGGGATCGACCGGCCCGAGTTCGAGCAGGTCGACGGCCACGACCTCGGGGACGAAGTCCACCGCGCCGGTTCCCACCCCGGGCACCGCCGGCGGCGGAACCTCTCTCGGTGACGGCGCCGACTCGGCCCGGGACGACGACACCGCGTCAACGGGCCCGTCGACAGGCGCGTCGAGCCCGGCGCGCACCTTCGAGAAGATGCTCCCCAGGGGGTCGTTCGCCGCCGACCCTTGCGCCTTCGGTTCGTCGGTCATCGTCCACCGGATCCCGTGCTCGTCCGGCCGCGATGCTATTTGGCCGTCGCCGCCGTCCCCGTGATCCCGGACCGCCCGAGCGCCAGGAGCGCGTCGTCGAAGGTCGAGACACCCACCACCCGCATACTCCCGGCGTGGCGCCGGGCGTCGCGCACCTCGTCGCGGGGCACGAGCATCAGGCGGGCCCCGGCCCGCTCGGCCGTCACCGCCTTCTGCGCGACACCTCCGACCGGACCGACCCTCCCGTCGGGCTCGATGGTCCCCGTCACGGCGACCGACCGGCCTCGCGTGAGGCTCCCCGGAGTGAGGTCATCAACGATGGCCAGCGAGAAGGCCAGCCCGGCGGAGGGCCCGCTCACCCGGGCGGTGTCGATGGTGACGTCGACCGGGAACGCGTGACGCGTCACGGTCCGGGTGAGGATGCCCTCGTAGGGCGAGCCCTCGTGGCGCCCGAGCCTGACCACCACCGTGCGCCGGTCGCCCCCTCGGTCGACCACGAACGTGACGTCGTCGCCGGGCCGGTGTGCCACGACCAGGGGGCGCACCTGGTCGGCGGCGAGTACCTCGGTGCCGTCGACCGACTCGATGACATCTCCGAGCTCGAGGCGCCCGTCGGACGGCCCGCCGCACACCACGTCGGCAATCTGCACGTGACTCGGATCGGCCGGGACGTCGTACCCGAGGTGGGTGAGGGCGATCGCCTTCGCCGTGTCCTGCGAATCCGACATCCCCTCGACCGCCAGTCGGTTGCTGGCCTCGTAGCTCGCGCAACCGATCACGTTCTGACGTGGCTCGACGTCGGAGTTCGAGTCGAGCCGCGCGAGGACGTAGGTGAAGAGGTTGGGGTCACGATTGCTCACGGTGACCGTGAGGTACAGCAGGTCGCCCCGGTGCTCGTAGGTGGTAGCGCCCTTCACGCTCACCACACTCTGGTCAAGGGGCGTGGCGTTGCCGGGGGAGATGATCACGTAGGGGACCCGGACGAGTGCCGCGGCCACCAGCGCGACCAGGACGGCCACGGTCAGGATCCCCGCCGACCACACCGGCCACCGGCGCGTCCGGGGCGGCGCGCCACCGACGGATGGAGTGCCGGGGGGTGGCGGAGGTGGCTCCGGGACGGCCCCGGACTGACGATGACCCTGCATACCGACGCGATCGCCTACCGTTCGTCGCCGGAATCCGCGCCGGCGGGGAAGGACCAGACTGCCATGACCTGGAACCCGGACGAGGTGCAGAGCCACCAGCCGTCGGGGCTCGCCCGCACGGCCCGCAAGGTCTCGGCCGGCACCCGGTGGGTCGTCCTGATCGTCGTCACCGGACTCGGGATGGCCGCGATCGTCGGGATCGTCTGCGCCGCCGCGTACGCGCTCATCCAGAGCAGCATCTGACCGCCCCCGTGGCCCTCGACCCCGAGACCACCGAACGCGCCGCCCGGGTCGCCACCCGGGCCCACAGCGGACCCCTCCGAGGTCCGGACCTCGCCGCCACCCGGCAGGCCACCGCCGACCCGGCCCCCGAGGTCCGGGCGGTGGCCCTCGCCGCCCTGGTGCGCTCGGGCCCGACCCGCGACGCCACCGCAGCCTGGATCCGGGGCGCCGACGACCCGGAGGCCTCGGTCCGCCGGCGCGCCGCCGACCTCGCCCCGGCCCTGGCCCGGCGCCGCCGACGACCCGATCCCGCCGTCACCCCGGCGCTGTGCGGGCTGCTCGCCGATCGCGAGGTGACGGTGGTCGAGGCCGCCGCGTGGGCCCTGGGCGAAGCCGGTCCGCTCGCCGGACCCGACGCCGTGCGCGCGCTCTGCGCCACAGCGACCGACCATCTCGATCCGCTGGCCCGGGAGGCCGCCGTCGCAGCGCTCGGAGCGATCGGCGATCCGGCCGGGCTCGACGCGATCCTCGCCGCGTGCACCGACAAGCCCGCGGTGCGCCGCCGCGCCGTACTCGCCCTCGCCCCGTTCGACGGACCGGCGGTCGACGATGCGCTGCGCGACGCACTCGGAGACCGCGACTGGCAGGTCCGTCAGGCGGCCGAGGACCTCGGTGCCGGCGAGGACTCCGCCACTGGGTGAACCGCGCTCCTCAGCGCGAGGTGCGGTCCATGAACATGTCCCGCAGGTGGTCAAAGCTCTCGAGGCAACGTCCAGCGCCGAGCACCACCGTCTCGAGTGGCATGTCGACCATCCGCACCGGCACCCCGGTCTCGCGGGCGATGAGGCGGTCGAGCCCGCGGAGCATCGCCCCGCCACCCACGAGGTGGATCCCCACCTCGAGCAGGTCCTGGGCGAGCTCCGGTGGCGTCTCGGCGAGCGCCTGGATCACCGACTGCATGACGGCCTGGATCGGCTCGGCGATGGCCTCGCGGATCTCCTCGGGCTCGAGGACGACCGTGCGCGGCATGCCGCTCATGAGGTCACGGCCTCGGACCTCCGCCTTGCACTCGTCGGGGGTCGGGTAGGCCGAGCCGATCGCAAGCTTGACCTCCTCGGCGGTGCGCTCACCCACGGCGATGTTGTGCACGCGTCGGAGGTGCGACTGGACGGCGTGGTCGAGGTCGAAGCCGCCCACGCGAACGGCGCGGAGCGCCACGACGCCACCGAGCGACACCACGGCGACCTCGCTCGTGCCACCGCCGATGTCGACCACCATGTTGCCGAGCGGCTCGTGGATCGGCAGGCCGGCACCGATGGCAGCTGCCATCGGTTGCTCGATCAGGAAGGTCTGGGACGCACCCGCACGCCGGGTGGCCTCGAGGACCGCCCGCTGCTCGACGTGCGTGATGCCCGACGGCACGCACACGAGCACCCGGGCCCGCTGGAGCCGGTTCACGCCCGAGCGCTCGAAGATCAGCCGGATCAGACGCTGGGTGATCTCGAAGTCGGTGATGGCCCCACCGCGCAGCGGCCGGACGGCGACGATGTGACCCGGCGTGCGGCCGATCATGTGCCACGCCTGGTTCCCCATGGCGAGCACGTCCTGGGTGCGGCTGTTCAGGGCGATCACCGTCGGCTCGAACAGGATGATCCCGCGCCCTCGCGCGTAGACCAGCGTGTTGGCGGTCCCGAGGTCGATGGCGAGGTCGAGCGACATGGACCTCAGGCCCCCACGGCCCGTGCGTCGCGCACCGGACGCACGGGGGTGGCGGAGCCCGACCAGGCGCGGTCGTCGCCCCAGTGCTCCTGCTTCCAGATCGGGACGGACTCCTTCAAGGTGTCGATCGCGAACCGGGCGGCCTCGAAGGCGTCGCCCCGGTGAGGGGTGGCCGCCACGACGAGGACGGAGGCCTCGGAGAGCGGGACCTCACCGAGCCGGTGGAGGAGGACCAGGCGCTCGACCGCCGGCCAGCGGCGGCGGGTCTCGACGGCGATCTCGGCGAGTCGCGCCGTCGCTGCCTCCTCGTAGGCCTCGTAGGTGAGCGCCCGCACGTCGTCACGTCCTTCGGCGTGGTCCCGGACCACCCCGAGGAACGCGACCACCCCTCCGCACCGGGCGGTGGTCGCCCAGGCGGTCGCCAACTCGAGCGGCAACGACTCCCCGGTGAGCCCGAGCCAGTCGGCCGACGCGACGGTGTCCGGGGTCTCCGGCGGCGTGAGCACGGGACAATGGTACCGACCCCCCGCGCGGCCCGCCCCGGGGCATTCTCTCGTCCCCGGAGACCGAGGAAGGGGGCGAGGCCCAGGCCCCCTGGGCCTTCGGTAGCATTCGCTCCATGGCCGCCGACGACGACGCGGCGAGCGGACCCCCGCCCCATCCGTTGGACCGGGTCTGGTTCCACCCGTCCGAGTTGGGCGGAGGAACCGCCCTCGCTCCCCGCCCCACCAGCACCCGGACCTGGTTCGTCGCCGTCGTCGCCCTCGCCGTCGGGATGAGCGCAACCCTGGGGATCGTCGCCGCCGCGGGGGACCTCCACGCCCGGAGCAGCGTCATCGTCGAGCGGGCGGTCCTGCCCGTGTCCCCCGAGCCCGACGACGTCGCCGGGGTGGTCGGGAGCGTCGGGCGCAGCATCGTCACCCTGACCGCCACGGCCGCCGACGCCGCCGACGCCGTCCCCACCTGGATCGGCTCGGGTGTGGTCGTCGGGTCCGGGCGGGTCCTGACCGCTGCCCACCTCGTCGATCCCTCCACCACGGTCTCCGTCGTCACGTCCGGTGGCCAGGTGGCTGCGGTCCAGGTCGTCGGGATGGACCTCGAGACCGACCTTGCCCTCTTGCGCATCGACGGGGCGGACCTCGCCCCGGCCCGCCTGTCCACGGGCGATGACCTTCGCGTGGGTCAACGCGTCGTGACGCTCGGAGCCGGACCCGCCCCCCGACGCTGGGCCGCCACCGGCGTGATCTCGGGCCTCGACGCCGTGGCCCCCCTGGCCGACGGGGTCCAGGGCGTCGCCCTGATCGCCACCGACGCCGCGGTCGATCCCCACCTGGCGGGCGGTGCGCTCCTCGACGCCTCGGGTGCCGTGGTGGGGATCCTCACCGGTCCCGGTGCCGTCGCGGTCCCCATCGACGTCGCCCGCGATGTCGTCGCCCAGCTCAGCGCCAGCGGCCGGGCCTTCCACGGTTGGGCCGGGATCGTCGGGACCGACGCCCTCGACCGTCCCGGTGGTGGCGTCCGGGTCCGGGCCGTCACCTCGGGCGGACCCGCCGCCACGGCGGGCCTGGCCGAGGGCGACGTGGTGCTGAAGGTCGGCGACCGGGCCGTCGGCAACGTCGGCGACCTCGCCGCCACCGTCCGGCGGCTCAAGCCCGGCGACCCGGTGTCCCTCACCGTGGTGCGGGGAGGCACACGGGTGGAGATCCCGGTGCGACTGGGCACCAGCGTCGCCACCCCTGCCGACTGGATGGTCGTGGCCTGACCCGACCCGGTGCCGACCCGGTGCTGACCCGGTTTGTGAGAACCGCCCGTTCCCGCGACGATGCAACCGATGAAACCGATGGAGACGATGAACCCGACGCCCGAACCGCCCGACGCCGAGCTCGACGACCTCGACCGCGCGATCCTCAACGCCCTGCAGTGGGACTTCCCCGTCGACCCCACTCCCTACGCGGTGATCGCCGAGCGCGTCGGCACCACCGAGGACGACGTCTGCGCCCGCGTGGCCCGGGCCAAGGACCTCGGGATCCTGCGCCAGCTCTCGGCCATCTTCGACACCCGCGAACTCGGGTACGGGTCCTCGCTCGTGGCCGCCAAGATCGACCCCGACCGTATCGACGAAGCCGCGGCGGTCATCAGCGAGCACCCGGGCGTGAGCCACAACTACAAGCGGAACCACGCCTACAACCTCTGGTACACCCTCGCCGTCCCGCAGGGTGCGTCGCTCGACGACCACCTCGACGTCTTGCACCGTGAGTCCGGCGCGCTCGTCACCCGCAAGCTCCCCACGCTGCAGCTCTACAAGATCGGCGTGAAGCTCGACATGACGGGCAACACCGCCGCTGATGCCCGCTCCGAGGTGCTGGCCCACGAGCGACCCGACCGCAGCAAGGAGATCACCGTCCCGGTCCTCAGCGACCTCGAGGTCGCCGTGATCCGCACCGTGCAGGAGGACCTCCCGCTCGAGCCCCAGCCGTTCGCCGCGCAGGCCGCCACGCTCGGAATCCCAGAGCCGGAGCTGTTGGAGATCCTCGGCTCGTTCCGGGAGCGCAAGCTCATGCGTCGGTTCGCTGCCGTCATGAACCACCGCTCGGCCGGCTTCAAGGCCAACGCGATGGGCGTGTGGGCGGTTCCCGACGAGCAGCTCGCCGACATCGGCCCGCGCATGGCCGGTTTCGCCCTCGTGAGCCACTGCTACCGACGACCCACCTACGACGACTGGCCGTACTCGGTGTTCACGATGGTGCACGGCAAGAACGCGCGGGAGTGCGAGCAGACCATCGCGGCGATCCAGGCCGAGACGGGCGTCGACGAGTACACGCTGCTGTGGTCCGTCAAGGAGTACAAGAAGACGCGCGTGAAGTACTTCACCCCCGAGTGGGACGTCTGGACCGACGCCCGCGGCCTCACGGTCCCGCGGCCGACGGCGGCGTCGGCCTGACCTTGGAACGGCCGCGCGACGACGTCCCCGACGAAGTACCCGAGGGACCCGAGGATCCCTTCGGCGAAGGGCTCCCTCCGGGGTTCAGCGAACACGACGGGATCACGATCTCCGACGCCGCCGGGACGGCGGGAGAGCCCGGTGCGGCCGGGTTCGCGTTCCCCGGTCTGCCCCCCGGGCTCGGGCTCCCCGACCTCGGCGACCTCGGGAACCTGGGCAACCTCGACCTCAGCGCGCTCGTGGGCATGCTCGCCTCGCCCGGACCGGTCAACTGGGAGGTGGCCCGTCAGGTCGCGCGCGCCGTCGCGGACCAGGACGGCGCCGGACCCACCGACCCCGCCGCACCCTCGGAGTACGCCGAACTCGCCCGGGCGGCGCAGGCGCACGTCGCGGCCGTCGCGTCGCGGGCCTCGTCCCTCGACACCCGGGTCCGCGTCTGCACGGCCACCGAATGGGCCGACCTCCACCTCGGATCCCTGCGCCCGGTGCTCGAGGCCCTGGCCAAGAGCCTGGGGGGTGGGTTCGCCGCCGCGGCCGCGGGCGAAGACTCGCCGACCGACCCCATGGCCGCGATCCTGCCCATGCTCGCCCCGATGCTCCTCGGACTCCAGGCCGGCTCCCTGATCGGACACCTCGCGACCCACGCGCTCGGCCGCTACGACCTTCCCCTGCCCACCGCCGATGAGCCGTCCCTGGTGTTCGTCGCCGCTCACATCGACGCCTTCGGCGAGTCGTGGTCGCTCCCTCGGGCCGACCTGCGCTTCTACCTCGCGGTGCACGAGGTCGTGCACGCGACCGTGCGCTCCGTGGCGTGGGTCCGGGAGCGGCTCGTGCGCCTGACCACCGACTACGTCGACGCGTACGACCTCGACCTCGGTTCGATCGAGGACCGGTTCGGCGCGATCGACCCTTCCGATCCCGCATCGCTCGAGGCCATCGCCGGAGATCCGAGGGAGCTCCTCGGCGCCATCCGCTCCCCCGCCCAGGACGCCGTGCAGGCCCGTCTCCGGATCTTCACCACGGTGCTGGAGGGCTACACCGACGTCGTGCTCGAGTCGGTCGCCCAGCGTCTGCTCACCTCGTACGACCGGATCCACGAGGCCGTGGCCCGGCACCGCATCGAGCGCGGAGAGGCCGGCCGGTTCGCCGAGGCCCTCCTCGGCCTCGACCTCGACCTCGACGACTACGCGCGCGGCGTCGCGTTCTGCCGCGGCGTGGTCGAACGGGCCGGGACCGAAGGACTCGAGCGCCTCTGGGACGACGAGTCGATGCTGCCCACGCCGAACGAGCTCGAGGCGCCGGGACTGTGGCTCGCTCGCATCGAGCTGTCCGACGGCCGATCCACGGAGGAACCATGAGCGACGCACCCGTCACGGTCGGGGTGCTCGGCGCCGGAGTGATGGGCAGCGGGATCGCCCAGGTGCTCGCGCTCGCCGGCCACCCGACCCTCTGCTACGACCCCGATGCCGACGCGCGAACCCGCGGCCTCGCCGAGGTGACCACGGGCCGGTTCGGTCTCGACGGCGCGGTGACGCGCGGTCGGTGCACCCGCTCCGAGGCCGACGCAGCGCGGTCCCGGCTCACGTTCACGGACTCCTTCGAGGCCGCGGCCGGCGCCGCGGTCGTGGTGGAGGCCGTCCCCGAGAAGCTCGACCTCAAGGTCCGGGTGTTCCGCGACCTCGACCGGGTTGCGCCCCCCGAGACGATCCTGGCGTCGAACACGTCCGGATTCCCGATCGCCGCCCTCGCCGCCGCCACCGACCGTCCGGACCGGGTGATCGGCTGGCACTGGGCCTCGCCCGCCCCGGTCATGCGACTCGCCGAGATCGTGCGGACCGCCGCCACCTCCGACACCACCATCGCCACGGTGAGCGAGCTCGCCCTCCGGTGCGGCAAGAACCCCGTGGTCGTGAACGATGCCCCCACGAGCTGGGGATTCGTCGCGAACCGGGTCTACTTCGCCATGCTGCGCGAGGCGTCGAGGGTGGTCGACGAGGGTGTCGCCACCCGCGAGCAGGTCGACCAGCTCATGGTCGACTGCTTCCGCTGGCCGGCGGGTCCGTACGGGATGGTCCGGGGGGCGTCGAGCGGCTGGTCGAACGCCGGGGCGAACGCCGGTTCCTGACCCGCTGGCGGACGTTGTCCGCGGCGGCGCCCATCGCCCGGTCGACCACGGGCGGACGCAGGGTCGAGCGCATCGGGAGGTTGCGCGCCGCCCGGCGGGCTCCCACGTAGAGGACACCCGCGACGAGCAGGACCACCGCCAGCGCCATGAGGCCGACCCCCACCGCGAACGGGACGATCCCGAGGAGGGCACCCACCACCCACGCCACCTGGAAGCGGGTCTCGAACTTCGCGAACGCCCGACCGCGGGCGGCGTCGGGACCGTCGCGTTGGAGCATGCTGTCGAACGACAGGCGTCCGGCCGCCGCCCCGATGGCCACCATCAGACTGGCCAGGGCGAACCCGAGCGTGGTCCCGAGCAGCGACGCGAGGAGCACGAAGCCGCCGGTGGCCAGCACCGCCACCGCCATCATCTGCTCGATCGTCAGGAAGCGCCGCGCCCACGGTCCGATCACGTTGCCGACGAAGCCACCCGCCACCGCCATCGTCGCCGCCACGCCGAGGGCGAAGAGGTCGTGCTTGAGCGAGAAGGCGGCGAAGAAGGCGAGGAACCCGACCGCGCCCCGGATGACCGCCATGGCGCTCCCGGTCAGGAGGATGCTCGGCTGGTGCATCTCCTGCTCCTCCAGGCGGGCTTCCGTGGCGGTCTGGGCGATGCGTACCCGGGGCACCTTCCAGGCCAACACCGTGGCCACGGCGAAGATCACCGCGGCGAAGCGCAGCGACCACTCGGGTCCCGCGACGCTCTGGATCAAGAACGCCGGCCCGCCGCCGACCGTCGTGGCGATCGCGCTCACGATCGCCAGGCGCGAGTTCGCGCGCACCAATTGGTCCTCGCGGCCCACCAGGGCCGGGACGAGTGCGCTCTTGGTCACCGTGTACCCCTTGGCCAGCACCAGGATGCCGAACGCGAGGGGGTAGACGAGCAGACCGGCCGGCGCCGGCTGGGAGACCCACCGGGCCATCAGCACGGCCAGGAGCGCACGACCGACCATCGAGCCGATCAGGACCACCCGCCGTCCGCTGCGCCGGTAGTCGAGGGCCGGTCCGAGCACCGGGGCCACCACGGCGAACGGAAGCATCGTGATGAGCAGGTAGAGCAGGACCTTCTCGCGCGACGAGTTGGTGGGGCTCGAGAAGAACAGCGACCCCGCCAGGGACGCCGCGATGGCCGCGTCCCCACAGGCGCCGACCGCATGCGCCCAGACCAGTCGGGAGAACGGCGAGGGCGGGAGGAAGCGGGGATCGGTCGACATCGCTCGGGCCCACGGTACCGGCACCTCGGTACCATGGGGCGGTGAACCCCAACTCCGGACCGAGCATCGCCGAGGACCCCTCGCGGTTCCTCAACCGAGAGTTGTCGTGGCTCGACTTCAACACCCGGGTGCTGGCACTCGCCGAGGACCCGGGCCAGCCCCTCTTGGAGCGCGCCAAGTTCCTCGCCATCTTCTCGTCCAACCTCGACGAGTTCTTCCAGGTGCGGGTCTCCGGCCTCCAGGAGCAGGTCGACGCCCGGGTCCGGGCCCGAACCCCCGACGGACTCGAGGCCGCCGAGCAACTCCGCGCCGTGCGCGGCTGCGCCCGTGAACTGATCGACCGCCAGGCCACCGTGTTCCGCGACGAAGTCGCCCCGGCCCTCGAGGCGGCCGGGATCCGCTTCACCGACTGGGACGACCTGTCCCACGACGAGCAGAGCGAGCTCACCGAGGTGTTCGAGGAACGCATCTTCCCCGTGCTCACCCCGCTCGCCGTCGATCCGTCGCACCCGTTCCCGTACATCTCGAACCTGTCGCTGAACCTCGCCGTGCTCGTGCGCGATCCGGTCCACCACGAGGAGCGCTTCGCTCGCGTGAAGGTGCCCCCGGTGCTCCCGCGGTTCGTGCCCCTGAGCGGGGGCGCCAAGTTCGTCCCGATCGACCAGGTCATCGCGGTCCACCTCGACCGGTTGTTCTCCGGCATGGAGATCGTGGAGCGGCACGCCTTCCGGGTCACCCGCAACACCGACTTCGAACTCGACGACGAGGACGAGGACCTCCTGGAGGCGATCGAAGAGGTCCTCCACCGGCGCACCAAGTTCGGGCGGGTCGTGCGGCTCGAGGTCGAGCCGTCGATGACCGCCGAGGTCCGCGACGTCTTGGCGCGCGAGCTCGAGGTCCACGACGACGCCGTGATGGTGATCCCGGGCCCCCTCGACCTCAGCGGGCTCTGGGTGGTACACGGCCTCGACCGTCCCGAACTCAAGGACGAGCCCTGGCCGCCGTTCACGCCCGGCGAGCTCGCCCCCGTCGACGGCCGATCCGACTTCTTCCGGATCCTGCGGCGCGGCGACGTGCTCGTGGAGCACCCGTACGAATCGTTCGCCACGTCGGTGGAGGCTTTCATCCAGCAGGCCGCCTCCGACCCCAAGGTCCTGGCGATCAAGCAGACCATCTACCGCAGCGCCGGCACCGACAGCGCGATCGTCCAGGCGCTCACCAACGCCGCGCGTGACGGCAAGCAGGTCGTGGCGCTCGTCGAGCTGAAGGCCCGCTTCGACGAAGAGGCCAACATCGAGCGGGCCCGCGTGCTCGAAGAGGCGGGCGTGCACGTCGTGTACGGGCTCGTCGGCCTCAAGACCCACGCCAAGATCGTCCTGGTCGTCCGCGAAGAAGCCGAAGGCATCCGCCGGTACTGCCACCTCGGCACCGGGAACTACAACCCGAAGACCGCCACCCTCTACGAAGACATCGGGCTCTTCACCGCCGATCCCGTCCTCGGGGCCGAGGTGGCCGAGTTGTTCAACCACCTCACCGGGTTCAGCCGGGCCTACGACTACCGCAAGTTGCTCGTCGCGCCCGAGGGCATCCGGACGGGGCTCGACGCCCGCATCGCGGCGCAGGCCGAACGCGGACCCGCCGGCCGGATCACGATGAAGATGAACAGCCTCGTGGATCCCGGGCTCATCGACTCCCTGTACGCCGCGTCGTCACGGGGCACCCCGATCGAGCTCTCGGTACGCGGCATCTGCTGCCTGCGGCCCGGGGTGCCCGGACTCTCCGACACGATCCGGGTCCGGTCGCTCGTCGGTCGCAACCTCGAGCACTCCCGTATCTTCCGGTTCGGCGCCGGCGCCGACGGGGAGTGGCTGATCGGCTCGGCCGACCTCATGCCACGCAACCTCGACCGTCGGGTCGAGGCGATGGTGTCGGTCGAGGATCCACGCCTGCGCGCCCGCCTCGACGAGGTCCTCCACTGGGTGGGCGCCGACACCGACCTCGCCTGGGAACTGCACGCCGACGGCTCGTGGTCGCGGGTCGAGCCGGTCGGCGACGCCGTGGTGAACGCCCAGGCCGAGCTCTACCGGCTCGCCGGCGAGCGGGCCCAGCGTGTCTGACGACACCGCCGAGGTCGTCGTGCGCGCCGCGGGCGGGATCGTGGTGCGGCCCGGGGCCGACGGTCCTGAGGTCCTGGTGGTGCACCGACCCCGGTACGACGACTGGAGCTTCCCCAAGGGCAAGCGCGACCCCGGCGAGACCGACGAGCAGACGGCGCTGCGCGAGGTGCTGGAGGAGACCGGGCTGGCCTGCCGGCTGGGGCGCGAACTCCCCGAGGTCCGGTACCGCGACCACCAGGACCGGCCCAAGGTCGTGCGCTACTGGGTGATGTGGACCCTCGACCCCCCCGGCCAGGGGACGGCGTTCGTACCCAACGACGAAGCCGACGAAGCGATCTGGACCCCGGTCGGGAAGGCTGCCAGACTCCTCTCGTACGAACACGACCGGGCACTGTCCCGGTCGCTCGGAACCACCGACCTCGAAGGGTGAAGATCCCCTCGGAGTGGTGGCTCCGGTGCCGACGGAGGTCCGCGTGACCATCTACCTCATGCGACACGCTCGGGCGGGCCGCCGCAGCGCCTGGGACGGACCCGACGAAGCGCGCCCGGTCTCGAAGGTGGGCCGGCGCCAGGCGAAGGGCCTGGCCGAGGAGCTCGTCGACGCCGGGATCAGCGTGATCCTGAGCAGCCCCTACGTCCGATGCCGCCAGACCGTCGAACCGTTGGCGAAGGCCCTCGCCCTCCGGATCGACGTCACCGAGGCGCTCACCGAGGGCGCCGACCTCGACGGCGTGCTCGCTCTCCTCGGGGGGTACCCCGACGAGCACCTCGTGGCCTGCACCCACGGTGACATCGCGCTGCTCGTCCTGGCCCGGGTGCGCGCCGACGGGGTGAAGTTGCGGGCCCCGAAGACCGAGAAGGGGTCGGTGTGGGCGCTCGAGCACTCCGGCGGCCGCTTCACCTCGGCGGTCTACCACCGACCCCCCGACGACTGACCCCGGCCGGCTCACGACCCCCGGGGGGAGGGGTCGGAGCGCGCGGCCGGGGCTCGGACGACATCTTGACCGACCTGCATGAACGCTCCCGGACGAGCGCATGGCCGTCGGATGAACTTGGGGCGAGCCCCACGACGACGCGCGCACCGCGTCGCGCGCACCGGTAGCGTTCGCGCCGTGCGGGTCCTGGTCACCAACGACGACGGCGTGGAGGCCCCCGGGATCCACGCGCTCACCGCGGCGATCGTCGCCGCCGGGCACGACGTGTTCGTCGTCGCCCCAGCCGGCGAGCGCAGTGGCAGCGGCGCCGCGATCGGCCGTCTGCACCGATCAGGCCCGATGACCTGCACGACGGTCGAGTGGCCCGACCTCCCCGGGGTCCCCGTGCACTCCGTCGACGTGCCGCCGGCCGCCACCGTCTACGCCGGGGTGCTCGGGGCGTTCGGCCCTCCTCCCGACGTCGTCGCGTCGGGCATCAACCCCGGTATGAACTACGGCCACCTCGCCCTGCACTCGGGCACGGTGGGTGCCGCGCTGACCGCCTTGACCCTGGGCGTGCCGGCCGTGGCCGTGAGCATCGGCTGGTCCGAGCATCCTGAGTGGATCACCGCCGGGACCTACGCCGCGGCAGCGCTCGACTGGATCACGACCGGTCCACCCCGGGTGGTGAATCTCAACGTTCCCGATCTCCCCCTCGCCGAGGTACGCGGGGTGTCCGGCGCCCAGCCGATGGCGTTCTCGGAGCGCTGGAGCGCCGACGCGACGTCCGGCGAGCTCCGGATGGAGTTCGTCGGCCGGGCCGAGGAGCCACCCCCCGGGTCCGACCTCGCCGCGGCGCTGGCCGGCTACGTGGCCGTGACGGTATTCGACGGCCTCGCCGTGGGCGACGCCACGGAAGCCGCCAGCGCTCTCGCTCAGGCCCGCTCGAAGCGGTAGCCCACTCCCCGGACCGTCACGATCCGGGTCGGGTTCGCCGGGTCCTCCTCGACCTTCGAACGCAGCCGCTTCACGTGGACGTCGAGCGTCTTGGTGTCGCCGAAGTAGTTCGGGCCCCACACGCGATCGATGAGCACGTCACGGGTGAGGACCCGCCCCGCATTGAGCATGAGGAGTTCGAGCAGCTCGAACTCCTTGAGGGGCAGCGGGACCAACGAGCCGCGCACCGCCACCTCGTGGCGCGCGACGTCGACCCGGACGTCGCCGACCTCGATCGTCTCTTCGGCCGTGGCGGGCGGACCGTCGAAGCGGGGCGAACGACGCATCGCCGCCCGCACCCGGGCCACCAGTTCGCGCAGCCGGAACGGCTTGGTGACGTAGTCGTCGGCCCCGACCTCGAGCCCGACCACCGCGTCGATCTCGCCGTCGCGGGCCGTCACCATGATGATCGGCACCTGCGACCGGGTCCGGAGCTCACGACACACGTCGATCCCCGACATCTGCGGGAGCATGACGTCGAGGAGCACGAGGGAGGGCTGCGACCGCTCGAACTGCTCCAGGGCCTCGGCGCCGTCGGCCGCCGTGACGACCCGGAAGCCCTCGCGCTCGAGGGCCACCGAGAGCGCGTCGCGGTACGACTCCTCGTCGTCGACGACGAGGATCACGGGGGGTTCGGGAGTCATGCCGCCTCCGAGGTTGCGCCAGCGAGGGGCAGGATCAGACGGAAGTTCGAACCGACGCCCTCGACCGATTCGACCATCACCTCGCCACCGTGCGCCTGGGCCACGTGACGCACGATCGACAGCCCGAGGCCGGTGCCGCCCGTGGCCCGGCTGCGCGCCTTGTCGACGCGGTAGAAGCGCTCGAAGACCCGCTCGAGGTCACGCGAAGGGATCCCGATGCCCTCGTCGCGCACGTTGATCACGACCCGACCATCGGTGGCCACGGCCGAGACATCGACGGCGCGACCGTCTTCGGAGTACTTGACGGCGTTGTCGAGCAGATTGGTCAGGGCACCCACGAGTTGGCGCGGATCGCACTCGACGCTCAGCTCCCCCGCGATGTCGTCGACCCGCAGGGCGATGTCGCGGGCGAGCGCGATCGCCCGCACCCGCTGGACCGCCTCGTCGACGAGCACCCCCACCGTGACCCGGTCGCGGACCGGATGTTCGAGGGCCTCGGCCTGGCTGAGGTCGAGCAGGTCGTCGACGATCCGGGCCAGGCGGTCACACTCGCGCACGAGCTGGTCGGCCAGCCGACGGGCGACCTGGACGTCGTCGCAGGACTGGAACGTCTCGGCGAGCAGCCCCATCGCACCGATGGGCGTCTTGAGTTCGTGGCTGACGTTGGCGACGAAGTCGCGGCGCACGCTCTCGATCCGCCGGAGCTCGGTGACGTCGCGTACGTAGGCGGCCGCCCCGACGACGGACATGTCGGTGGACCGCAGGGGCACCCCCTGCACGACCAGGGTCTCGCGCGGTGGGCCGAAGAGCGACAGCTCCTCTTCGTCTTCCACGCCGTCGAGCGCTCCCCGCAGGAGCCGCTCGACGACCTCTTGGGCGAGGGCGTCGCTGTGCCGAGCGGCGCGGAAGCGCTCGGCCCCCAGGCTACGGACGATCTCCCGGCCCTGGGTGTCGACCACCACGATGCCGTCGTCCGACGACGCGATCGCCAGCGCGACGCGCTCGCGGTCGGCGTCGGTCGCGGCGAAGGAGATCCTGAGGTCGTCGAGGAGCGGGACGAGGTCGTCGTGGGGTGCCGGCCGGAGCCTCATCCGAACCGCCCGGTGATGTAGCCCTCGGTCCGGGGGTCGGAAGGCTTGGTGAAGATCTTCTCCGTGACGTCGAACTCCACGAGCTTGCCGACGCGTCGACCCTGTTCGTCGGCTTCGGCCGTGTAGAAGGCGGTGCGGTCAGAGACCCGGGCCGCCTGCTGCATGTTGTGGGTGACGATGACGATGGTGAGGTTTTCCTTCAACTCGTCCATCAGGTCTTCGATCCGCGACGTCGCGATCGGGTCGAGGGCGGAGCAGGGCTCGTCCATGAGCAGGACGTCGGGTTCGACGGCGAGCGAGCGGGCGATGCAGAGCCGTTGGGCCTGGCCACCCGAGAGCGACAGCGCGCTCGACTTGAGCTTGTCCTTGACCTCGCCCCAGAGCGCGGCGCGGGTGAGCGCCTGCTCGACGACGTCGTCGAGCGCGGCCCGCTTGCGCAGCCCGTTCAGGCGCGGCCCGTAGGCAATGTTGTCGTAGATCGACTTGGGGAACGGGTTCGGCTTCTGGAACACCATGCCGATCCGGCGGCGCACCTCGGCCGGGTCGACCTTGGGCCCGTAGAGGTCTTCGCCGTAGTAGGTGATCGAGCCGGCCACCACCGCGCCCGGCGTGAGGTCGTGCATCCGGTTGAGGGACCTCAGCACGGTGGTCTTGCCGCACCCCGACGGCCCGATGAAGGCGGTGACCTCGTTCCGGGCGATGTCGAGATCGACACCCGTGACCGCCCGGTTGCCGCCGTAGAAGACCTCGACCCCCTGCAGCCAGAACACGACCTGACGGGTGGGGTCCGTGGGCTCGGTGGCGTCGACGGGGTCGACGGGATCGGCGCTCGGCGGCGGGGTGACCATGGGGTCGATCGTAGGTTCGACGGCCAGCGTTTCGGCCACGGGTTCCTCCGGGTTCATGCGGCACCCGAGGTGCGACGCGAGTAGATGATCGTGACCACCCGGGCCACGGCCGTGGCCAGGAAGACGATCAGGATCAGGGTGAGTGCGGCACCGAACGCCCGGTCCTGGGCGGGCAGGAACGGCGAGTTGGCGTTGCCGAAGATCTGGGTGGACAGCGCAGTGTTCGTGCCCTGGAACAGGCTCCAGTTCGCGGACTGGACCGCGCCGATCGTGAACAGGAGCGGGGCCGTCTCGCCCGCCGCCCGGGCCACCGCCAGGAGCGACCCGCTCACCATCCCGGGCGCGGCGTGCGGGAGGACGACCGTGCGGATGGTGCGCGACTTCCGACTGCCCAAGGCCAGGCTGCCCTCGCGGAGCTCGTGCGGCACTAGGCGAAGCATCTCTTCGGAGGTACGGATTACCACCGGCAGCATCAGGCAGGCCAGGGCGAGCGCTCCGGCGAACCCGGTCTGCTCCTTCACCCGCAGGACCCAGAAGGTGTAGATGAACAGCCCCATCACGATCGACGGCACGCCGGTGAGGACCTCCGACAGGAACCGCACCACCGCGGCGAACCGGCTCTTCCCTCCGTACTCGTTGAGGTAGATGCCCCCGAGCACGCCGAGCGGCACCGCCATCGCGGTGGCTCCCAACGTGATGACGATCGTCCCGACCACGGCCGGACCCATCCCTCCGTCGGCGCTGCGCGTGCTGAACGGCAGGTCGGTGGTGAGGAACGACCACGAGAAGACGGTCAGCCCCTGCTTCGCCACGTAGAACACGATGAAGAAGAGCGGGACGGCCGCCACGAGGAACGCCAGCACGATCAGCGTGGTCGCGACGGCGCTGCGCGCCCGGCGCGTGCCGGTTCCCCGACGAGCCCGGAGGAGCGGCTCGGGCGTTGCCGCCACGGCGCTCACGAGATCCCCAGCCGCTGGTTCGAGCGCCGGACGACCACCCGGGCGAAGGCGCCCACGATGATCGTGAGCACGAGGAGCACGACCCCGAGGCCGACGAGGGCCGAGCGCTGCACCCCCGCTGCCTCCCCGAACTGGTTGGCGATGATGCCGGCCATGGTGTCGCCGGTCCCGAAGAGGTTGCCGGTGAGCTTCTGCGACGACCCGACCACCAACGCCACCGCGATCGTCTCTCCGACCGCCCGGCCGAAGCCGATGATGACGGCCGCGATGACGCCGCTGCGGCTGTGCGGGAGCACCGCGCCACGGATCATCTCCCACCGCGTCGCGCCCATGGCCAGCGCGGCTTCCTTCTGTGCCACCGGGGTGGTGGCGAAGATCTCGCGCGTGATCGCCGTGATGATCGGGGTGATCATGATGGCCACCACGATCCCGGCCGTCATCAACGCCAGTCCCGAAGCACTCGGGTCGTCGAACAGCGAGCCGAGGACCGGCACTCCGGCGACGGCGCCGTGCACGCCCCGGTAGACGCCGGCGAGCGGGCCGGCGAGCTGGTTGAGCATCCAGAGCCCGAACACCACCGACGGGATCGCCGCGAGCAGGTCGATCATGAACACGATGGGCATCCGGGCACGGCGCGGCGCGACCTCGGTGACGAAGAGCGCGATCCCGAGGCTCACCGGGACCGCGAAGACCAGGGCCACCGCTGCGACGATCAGCGTCATCACGATGAGCGCGCCGGCGCCGTAGTGGTTGGTCGAGGGCTCCCAGGTGAGGGAGAAGATGCCCCCGAGGCCTTCGGCGGAGAACCAGTCGGTGGACTTCTGGACCGTCGCGAAGACGATCAGCCCCAACACGACGAGCACGAGCACGCCGGCCGCGGTGGCCACGATGCGAAAGGCCCGGTCCGCGACGAACCCCGGCGGCCGCTCGCCACCCACGAGGGGTCGGGCAGGCGGGCCGCTGGGGCTGGCCGGGGGGTCGAGGAGCTGGGTCATCG
>JBAXBB010000015.1:0-35791 GCA_037142235.1 Actinomycetes bacterium | reverse complement strand
CGGGACGGGCCGGTCGGAGCCCCCGGGCCCGGGGGCTCCGACCGGCCCGTCCCGGCCACCTGGCGGGCCCTGGTCCGGACCGCCCGCCCGAAGCAGTGGGCGAAGAACGTGCTGGTGTTCGCCGCCCCGGCCGCCGCCGGGGTCCTGAACGAGCCCCGCCAGATCGGCCGGGCGTCGATCGCGTTCGTCGCCTTCTGCCTGGCCGCGAGCGGCACCTACTTCTTCAACGACGCCCTCGACGCCGTCGCCGACCGCCAACACCCCACCAAGCAGTTCCGTCCGGTCGCCGCCGGACACATCAGCGAGCACCTGGCCAAGGTCATCGCCGCGATCCTCGTGCTCGCGGGCATCGGGATCGCCCTCCCCGTGAACCACGGTCGGCTCGCCGGGATGGTGGCGCTCTACGTCGTCATCACGCTCTCCTACAGCGCCTGGCTCAAGCACGAGCCGGTGATCGACCTCGGCGCGGTGGCATCGGGCTTCGTGATCCGGGCGATCGCCGGCGGTGTGGCCACCAATGTCCGCCTCTCCGACTGGTTCCTCATCGTCGCCGGCGGCGCGTCGCTGTTCATGGTCACGGGCAAGCGCTACTCGGAGCAGATCGAGCTCGGTGCCGCGCAGGGCGCCCACCGCGCCACCCTCACCGCCTACTCGAAGGGCTACCTGAGCTTCGTGCGCGCCGTCGCGGCGAGCACCACCATCACCGCGTACTGCCTCTGGGCGTTCGAGAACAAGGCAGCCACCGGCACCCAGCTGTGGTTCGAGATCTCCATCGTGCCGTTCGTCCTCGCACTGCTGCGCTATGCACACGTGATCGAGCAGGGCCGGGCCGGGGCGCCCGAGGAGGTCCTGTTCTCCGACCGGATCATCCAGGTGCTCGGACTCCTCTGGGCCGTCTCGTTCGCCCTCGGCGTCTATGCCTGAAGCGGCTTCCCCCACGCGGGTCCTCCACGGATGGGGCCGGACCGCGCCGTCGGCCGCCACCGTCGTCGATCTCGTCGACGGGGACCACGTCGACGCCACGCTCGCCGAGGCCGGCGCGCGCGGCGTGATCGCCCGCGGCCTCGGCCGCAGCTACGGCGACGCCGCCCAGAACGCCGGGGGAACGGTCATCGACGCCACCGGCGCCGACGGCATCCTCGACCTCAACCTCACCACCGGCGTCGTGCGGGTCGAGGCCGGGGTGAGCCTCGACACCCTCATGCGTCGGCTCGTGCCCCTCGGATGGTTCGTGGCCGTCACCCCCGGGACCCGGTTCGTCACGGTGGGTGGTGCCATCGCCGCCGACATCCACGGCAAGAACCATCACCTCGAAGGCTCGTTCGCCAATCACGTGCGCTCGTTCACCCTCCACACGCCCACCGGCGTGCAGCAGGTCACGCCCACCGCCGACGCCGACCTCTTCTGGTGCACCGCCGGGGCGATGGGGCTCACCGGGGTGATCACCGAGGCCACCCTGGCGTGCATCCCGGTCGAGACCTCGCTCATCTCCGTCGACACCGAGCGCGCCTCCGACCTCGACGACGTGATGGCCCGGATGCTCGACGGCGACGACGACTACCGCTACTCGGTCGCCTGGATCGACTGCCTGGCCACCGGGGCACACCTGGGGCGCTCGGTGCTCACCCGCGGCGACCACGCCCCGCTCGAGGCCGTTCCCGAGCGCAAGCGGGCGACCGCCCGTGAGTTCGCCCCCGCCACCCGGCTCACCACACCGGCGTGGGTGCCCAACGGCGTGCTCAACCGCTTCACCGTGCGGGCGTTCAACGAGTTGTGGTTCCGCAAGGCACCCCGGCACCAGGTCGGCCACCTGGAGTCGATCGGCGCCTTCTTCCACCCGCTCGACGGGGTACGCGAGTGGAACCGGCTCTACGGGAGCCGAGGGTTCGTGCAGTACCAGTACGTGGTGCCCGACGATGCCACCGACACGGTGCGCGCCACCCTCGAGGCATTGAGCGCGGCACAGTGCGCGTCGTTCCTGGCCGTGCTCAAACGCTTCGGCCCGGGCAACCCGGGGCCGCTGTCGTTCCCGGTGCCGGGCTGGACGCTCGCGCTCGACGTGGGAGCCGGAGCGGCGGGCCTGTCGGAGCTCCTCGACCGCCTCGACCGGATGGTCGTCGACGCCGGGGGACGCATCTACCTCGCCAAGGACTCCCGCCTCGACCCCGGGATGGTTCGGGCCATGTACCCCCACCTCGACCGGCTCGCCGACGTGCGCGACCGCCTCGATCCGCACCGCCGCCTGCAGTCGGACCTGGGCCGCCGCCTCGGGCTCTGACCCGCCGTCCACCACCCGTTCAGCACCCGTTCCCCGCCCGCTCCCACCGCAAAGGACCTCCCGTGCGCGACGCCCTCGGCAACGTCTCGTCGATCCTCGTGTTCGGCGCCGGCTCCGACATCGCCCAACACACCGTGCGCCGCCTCGTGGGATCGCGCACCCGCACGGTCGTGCTCGCCGCGCACCACCCCGATGCCTGCGGGGCCTTTGCCGACGAGTTGCGGGCGAGCGGTGCCGACACGGTGGAGGTGACGGCCTTCGACGCCGCCGCCACCGACACCCACGAAGCGCTCGTGACGGCGGCCTTCGACACCCACGGCGACTTCGACCTCGTGGTGATCGCGTTCGGCGTGCTCGGCGACCAGGGCGAGGCCGAGCGCGACGTCGAGGCGGCCCTGCACGTCGCGCGGGTCAACTACCTCGGCACGATCTCGGTGGCGGTGCCCCTCGCACAGCGGATGCGGGCCCAGGGCCACGGCACGATCGTGGCGCTGTCGTCGGTGGCGGGCGAGCGGGCCCGTCGCTCGAACTTCGTGTACGGCTCGTCGAAGGCCGGCATGGACGCCTTCCTCCAGGGCCTCGGCGACAGCCTGGTGGGCAGCGGGGTGACGGTGATGGTGGTGCGCCTCGGCTTCGTCCACACCAAGATGACCGAGGGAATGGACGCCGCCCCGCTCGCGACCACCCCCGACGCCGCCGCCGACGCCATCGTCGCCGGACTGACGCGCGGTGCCGAGACCGTGTGGGTCCCGACGGCGATGCGCTTCGTGATGTCGGGCCTGCGCCACCTGCCCCGGGCCGTGTTCCGCCGGCTCCCGATCTGAGGTCGTACTCCGTGACCGCCACCCGCACCGTCGCCGCGTTCGACGTCGACGGCACGCTCTCGTCGCGCGACAACGTCGTACCGTTCCTGCGCATCGCCTGTGGCACGGGCGCCGTGGCCCGAGCCGGGGCGGCCGCGGCCCCGGCGTTGCTCGCCGCCCGGCGCGACCCTGCGCAGCGCGACGTCGCCAAGGCGATCATCGTGCGACGGCTCCTGGCCGGACGCACCGAGTCGTCGCTGCGAGACCTCGGCGCGCGCTTCGCCCGCCAGATGGTGGCTCACCACCTCCACCCGCAGGTCGCCGAGCGCCTCACCGCCCACCGCGCCGCCGGGCACGAGGTCGTGTTCGTCTCGGCCTCGCTGACCCTCTACCTCGACGCCGTGGCCACCCTCCTCGGGGTACCGACGGTGCTGGCCACCGCCGTGGCGTTCGGGCCCGACGGCCGGTGCACCGGCGAACTCGCCGGTGCCAACGTGCGCGGCCCCGAGAAGGCCCGGCGCCTCGACGCCTGGCTCGGCGTCGAGGCGGCCTACGTCTACGCGTACGGCGACAGCCACGGCGACGCCGAATTGCTGGCCCGGGCCGACCACGGGGTGCTCGTCGACCGGAAGGGTGGAATCCCCGCGCTCGACCTCCGGTAGCCTCCCCGCCGTGTCCGACTTCCTCGCAGCGCTGCGCGAACGCGTCGTGGTCCTCGACGGCGCCACCGGCACCAACCTCCAGACGGCCGGACTGACCGCCGACGACTTCGGGGGCCCCGACCTCGAGGGCTGCAACGAGCTCCTGAACGTCACCCGCCCCGACGTCATCGCCGAACTCCACGACTCCTTCCTGCGGGTCGGGTGCGACGGCGTGGAGACCAACACGTTCGGAGCGTTCTCGACCGTGCTGGTGGAGTACGCCATCCCCGAGCGGGCCTACGAGCTCGCTCGCGCCGGAGCCGCCATCGCCAAAGAGGTCGCCTCGGGCCACGCCGCCGACGGGCGCCCCCGGTTCGTGATCGGGTCGATCGGGCCCGGCACCAAGCTCCCCTCCCTCGGGGCGATCGCCTTCCCGGATCTGCGCGACGCCTACGAGGTGATGGTCGACGGTCTGCTCGACGGTGGCGTCGACGTGATCCTGGTCGAGACCGTCCAGGACCTCCTGCAGAGCAAGGCCGCCCTGATCGCCTGCCGGCGGGCGATGGCCCGGGCCGGCCGCACCGTCCCGCTGATGGTGCAGGTCACGGTCGAGACCACCGGGCGCCTGCTCATCGGCTCCGAGATCGGCGCGGCGCTCACCGCCCTCGACGCCGTGCGCCCCGACGTCATCGGCCTCAACTGCGCCACCGGCCCCAGCGAGATGACCGAGCACCTGCGCTACCTCTCGCAGCACGCCCGGACCTTCCTCTCGTGCCTCCCCAACGCGGGCCTCCCGTCGATCGTCGACGGCCACACGCACTACGACCTCACCCCGGACGCCCTCGCCGACGCCCAGGCCCGGTTCGTGGAGGAGTTCGGCATCAACGTGGTGGGCGGCTGTTGCGGCACCACCCCCGGGCACCTCGCCGCCCTGGTCGAGCGCGTCGGGGGACGAGCCCCGATGGTGCGCGCCCCGCAGCACGAGCCCGGGTGTGCGTCCGTCTACTCGCACGTGCCGTTCGCCCAGGAGCGCTCCGTGCTGGCCATCGGTGAGCGCACCAACGCCAACGGCTCGAAGAAGTTCCGCGAGGCGATGCTCGACGGCGACCTCGACGCCTGCGTCCAGATGGGCCGGGAGCAGGTGCGCGAAGGCGCGCACGTGCTCGACCTGTGCGTCGACTACGTGGGCCGCGACGGCGTCGCCGACATGCACGACCTCGCCGCCCGCTTCGCGACCCAGGCGCCACTCCCCCTGGTGCTCGACTCCACCGAACCACCCGTGATGGAGGCTGGGCTCCAGCACTTCGGGGGCAAGGCGATCCTCAACTCCGCCAACCTCGAAGACGGCGACGGACCCGGCTCGCGCTTCGACCGGGTGATGACCCTGGCCCGCGAGTACGGCGCGGCGGTCATCTGCCTCGCCATCGACGAGGAGGGTCAGGCCCGCACCGCCGACTGGAAGTTCGCGGTGTGCAAGCGGATCCACGACCTCGCGGTCGAACGCTACGGCATGGAGCCGTCGGACCTCATCTTCGACACCCTCACGTTCCCCTTGAGCGCGGGCTCCGAGGAACTGCGCCGCGACGGCGTGGAGACCGTCGAGGCGATCCGACGGGTCAAGGCGGACCTGCCCGGGGTCTCGACGGTGCTGGGCGTGTCGAACGTGAGCTTCGGCCTCTCCCCCGCCCTGCGCCACGTGCTCAACAGCGTGTTCCTGCACGAGTGTCAGGAGGCCGGCCTCGACGCCGCCATCGTGCATGCCGCCCGCATCATCCCGATGCACAAGATCGACGACGAGACCCGCGCCATGGTGCTCGACCTCATCTACGACCGGCGCCGCGACGGCTACGACCCGCTGACCTCGCTGCTCGACGCCTTCGCGGGGATCAAGGCCGGAGACGTGGAGCGCGAAGACCGCTCCGGCTGGCCCGTCGCCGAGCGTCTGAAGCACCGGATCATCGACGGCGATCGCGACGGGCTCGAGGCCGACCTCGACGAGCAACTCGCCGAGTTGCCCGCCCTGGCCATCGTCAACGACGTGCTGCTCGAAGGAATGAAGGTGGTCGGAGAGCTCTTCGCCACCGGCGAGATGCAGTTGCCGTTCGTGCTCCAGAGCGCCGAGACGATGAAGACCGCCGTGGCGCACCTCGAGCCCCACATGGAGAAGTCCGACGGTGGCGGCAAGGGCGTGGTGGTCCTCGGCACGGTGAAGGGTGACGTCCACGACATCGGCAAGAACCTCGTCGACATCATCCTCACCAACAACGGCTACGAGGTCCACAACATCGGGATCAAGGCTCCGCTCCAGACCTTCGTGGAGAAGGCCCGGGAAGTCGGGGCCGACGCCATCGGGATGAGTGGCCTGCTCGTCAAGAGCACGCTCATCATGCGCGAGTACCTCGAAGAGATGAACGAGGCCGGCCTGGCCGACTACCCCGTCATGCTCGGTGGCGCGGCGCTCACCCGCTCCTACGTGGAGCGCGACCTGCGTGAGGTCTACGAGGGCCGGGTCTTCTACGGCAAGGACGCCTTCGAGGGGCTCTCCACCATGGACACCCTCATGGACGGCAAGCGGTCCGGGAGCCTCGACCCCGACTTCGGCCGCGCGCTCGGCGGGCGGGTCCTGCCGGCCCGGAAGAGCGCCCGCACGGCCGACACCGGTGCGCCGGTCGATCTGCCCGCCCGCTCCGACGTCGCCACCGACGCCACCGTGTTCACCCCGCCCTTCCTCGGGACCCGGGTCGCCAAGGGCCTCGCGCTCGACGAGATCGCCTCGTACGTCAACGAGACCGCCCTGTTCCGCAACCAGTGGCAGTTCCGCCCCCAGAACGGCGAGACCGACGCGGAGTTCAAGGAGCGCATCCGGCCCACCTTGCGCGAGCAGCTCGGCATCGCCCAGGCCGAAGGCACCCTCGTGCCCGCCGTGGCGTGGGGCTACTTCCCGGTCAACGCCGACGGCGACGACCTCGTCGTCTGGGCCGACGACGACCGCCGCAGCGAGCGCCTCCGGTTCTCGTTCCCCCGCCAGGGCAAGGACCGCTTCCTCTGCATCTCCGACTTCTTCCGGCCGGTCGACAGCGGCGACGCCGACTACGCCGGCTTCCACGTGGTCACGGTGGGGTCACGGGCGTCCGAGCGTGAGCGCGAACTCTTCGCGGCCGACCGGTACCAGGACTACCTGCTCTGCCACGGCCTGTCGGTCGAGATGACCGAGGCCCTCGCCGAACTCTGGCACCGCCGCATCCGCGAGGAGTGGGGCTTCGCCGGCGAGGACGGCCCCTCACTGGCCGGCCTGTTCCGCCAGCGGTACCGGGGTTCGCGCTACTCCTGGGGCTACCCGGCCTGCCCCGACCTCGAGGACCAGACCAAACTCGACGACCTCCTCGACCTGGCCGCCATCGACGTGCGCCTCACCGAGGAGTTCCAACTCGAACCCGAGCAGAGCACGTCGGCGATCATCGTTCCTCACCCAGAGGCCAAGTACTTCATCGCCTGACCCACCGCGGGACCCCCGCCCCCGACCTATCGTCGGGCCTTCTCCACCTGCCGGCAGCACGAGAGACGGTCGCGATGAACCTTCGTTGGGTCGATCGAGGACAGGCAACAGTCTCCTGCCCCGTGTGCAACCAGACGGGCTCCCAGCCGCTGGTGGCCACGGTCCGCGTCGGCTGGCAGCCCCGTCCGGTCGAATTCGTCCGCTGCGCGGGTTGCGCCACGATCGTTCCGTCGGCCGTGATCCCGCCCGCGGCGGCCTACCAGGGCGAGCACTGGGACTGGGACCTCTACGTCGAGCAGACGGCCGGCGTGGAAGCCCTCGCGGCGACGCTCGCGCTCGTCGACGCACCGGCCGGGTCGACCTTCCTCGACGTGGGCTGCGGCTTCGGGTTCGGCCTCGACCTCGCCGTTCGGCTCCGAGGCTGGGACGGCATCGGCCTCGACCCGTCCGAAGGGGCCGACCGCGGTCGTGCTGCGCTGGGCCTCGACCTCCGCCGCGCATTGCTCGACCCCGCCTTCGAGCCCGGTCGGCAGTTCGACGTGATCTTCTGCTCGGAGGTCGTGGAGCACCTCCGGCACCCTCAGCCGGTGCTCGCCGAGATCCGGGACCGCCTGGCACCCGGCGGGGCTGCCATCATCACCGTTCCCGACGCAGCGGTCATCTCTCCCGAGCAGCCCCGCACCGTGGCCGAGCCGGCGATCTCGATCGGCCACCACGAGTTCATCCCGACCCTCGACGGTTTTCGCACCCTCCTCTCGGATGCCGGGCTCACCGCCGAGGTGTGGAGCCGGGGGACCAACCTCGTCGCCGTCGCCGCCGCCGAACCGACCGGGCTCGCCCGGCTACGGCGCGACGCCGACGTCGCCCTGGCCGACCTGGCCTCGTACGCCGCGGCGCACGTCGCTGCTGCGCGACCCGACTCGCCACTCGCGGTCGGGATGGCGATGCGCCGCGTCAAGTACCTCGCCTACGACGGCCGGATCACCGACGCCGCCGCGGCGATCCCCGACCTGGCCGAGACCCTCTCCGCCCGCTACGGCATCGACCTCTCCCGACCCGATTCGATCGCCGCGGACGGCAATCCGGTTCCCGCCGTCCTCGCCGGAGCGTGCTACTTCGCCGGCCTGTCGTCGTGCATCGTCGACCGGGAGCCGATCCGGGGCGACCGGTTCTTCCGGGCGGCCGCGCGGTCGGGTCGGGCCCACCGGGCGCTCTTCGGCCGGTACCTCGACCCCGAGGTGGCCCGGTTCGCCATGGAGGCCCTCGGGGAGTTGGCCTCCCTCCACGCCCCGACCGACCCGGAGCGGACACGCGAGGCGCTCGCCGAGCTCGACGCCGTTGCGGCCGAGTGCGGCGACCGGGCCTTCGCCGACCTCTACCACGCCCGAGTCGATCCGCTCCTGGTCTGACCGGCGCTCCGGCGTCAGGACCGAGCGACCACGACGAACTCGTTGTAGGTGAAGATCTGGCCGGCAACACGCGGCAACGGGAACGACCGGGAGATGTTCACGGAGAGGTCGCACTCCTCCGCGATCGACTGGAGGGCCGGGAGGTCGAGGAACTCGACGTGAGTCGCATCGCTGCGGTACCCGCGCTCTTGAGGCGCGATCATCACCACCCGCCCACCAGGGCGAAGGTGGGAGAGGTAGTGACGCACCATCGCGACGGCGTCGGCGCGTGCCATGTGCTCGAGCACGTGCGCGAACAGCAGCGCGTCGAACGCTGCTCCGCCGGCGGACCACTCCCGCGAGAACTCCTCGGAGGTGTAGGCCTCGTACCCGAGGGCCCGACAGTGCGCGATCGCGTCGACATTGTGGTCGACGCCGACCGCTCCCGGTCCGAGGTTCCCGAGGTTGCGACCGATCCCACAGCCGATGTCCAGCGTGCGGCCCAGACCCAGACCCCTCAGGAACCGCCGGTAGGGCGCCTGGACGTCGAGGATCCGCTTCCAACGCGCGCCCTGGAGGCCCGCCAGGCGGGCGGCGTACTCGGGCCGCGCGGTACCTTCCTCCCCTGCCGGCACGTGGCTCACGCGAACGCCAGCGTTCCCAACACCGTCGCCACCGCCACGACCGCGTAGGCCGAGAGGACCCAGGTACCCACCCGACCCCGCACCGCCGCGGCGACTCCCACGATGATCACCGCGATCGCGCTCAGCCCGTAGCGCGCGGCCGGTGCGAAGATGACCCGATTCACGAACCAGGTCGAGACGATGAACCCCGGCCCCGCCGCGACCAACACGACCCCCGCCCACGCGACCAGCGTGCCGCACCGGTCGGCGACCCGGAACCGCAGGAGCGCCACCACCATGACCGCCGCCGCCAGGAGGACCGAGGCATAGCCGACCGTCTCGTTCATCGAGGTCCCGAGCACAGGCGGGCGATACCCGTCGACCGGTGGGAACAGCGAGAAGACGTTCTGGCGCAGGACCAGGGTCCGGAACGGGAAGCCGGGCTCGTAGAACTGGGCGTTCGACGGGAGCGCGAGCGCGTCGATGGTCGCCCGTGCTCCGGCGATGCCGAGCCAGAGGATCGTGACCCCCACGGCGCCGGCGACCAGCAGCCCGGCCGCCCACCCGAAGTCCCGCGCCGTCCGGATCGGGGGATCACCGTCGGGCCCGTCGGGCTCCGCCCCGGGACCCGGGGACGACGACCGACGCCAGACGCCGTAGGCCCGCGTGAGCAGCCAGGCCGTGAC
The DNA here is from genome assembly GCA_037142235.1 of Actinomycetes bacterium. Lineage (GTDB taxonomy): Bacteria > Actinomycetota > Acidimicrobiia > IMCC26256 > PALSA-555 > CAIUKV01. The sequence continues at coordinate 25,876 of JBAXBB010000015.1, read as the reverse complement.
GATTCCGACGCCGATCAGGTTGGTCATCTTCAGCGACGCGACCAGGGCACCGGCGGCGAGAAGCCACGCGACCTGGATCCGCCGACGCTCCCAGAGGAGGGCGACGACGAGCACCAGCGCCCCTGCGAACACCGATGCGGAATCTGCGTTGACGGTGCTTCCCAGGTACAAGGGCTGGGCAGCCACCGCGAAGATCGTTCCGGCCGCCGCGAGCGGGACCCGGCGCAGGCCGAGCAACTCCCCGGCGTAGACGGCGAGCGCCAGACCCAGGGCGAGCCAGACACCACTCATGATGCGTGCCGGGTCGAGGATGTCGCGGGAGAGCCCCAGGCTCTTCGCAGCCGTCGCAATCGCGCCGGTGATGACGTAATAGGTAGGTGGATTGTTGACCGCGTTGTTGTAACCGTTGTCGCGGAAATCGCTGGGGTGCAGGTGCTGCGCGGAACATGGTGGTGGCGTGTACCCGCCGAGGTCGATTCCGCGGCAGGTTTCGAGGCGCATCGCGGTCTCGCCGATCTTGTCGCCCAGCTTCACGACGTGCCCGTGCTCGAAGAGTTGCGCCATGTAGTCGACGTGTCGACTCTCGTCGATCGGTGACATCTGGGTGTAGCGGGCGACATGGAGCACACTGGCAGAGAGGGCCACGACGACCACCAGAAGGTACGGCCAGGCCCGTCGCCAACGACCATGGTCGGTCGGTGAGTCCGAACGGGCGGCGACCGGTTCGAGTTCGTCCTGGGCGTTCACCGCAGGAACCGTCGCACAGTTCGCCAGTAGCGGTCCAACGCAGCATCGAACGGGCGCAGTGCGTCCGGGATCGGGAAGTTCCGGGCGTCCATCCGACCGGACCATCGTGCCGCCAGGGCAGCGTCCCCCACGACCCGGGCTGCCTGAAGGTCGCGGCGGCGGCTCCGGATCCAGGCGCGGTGCCGCCAGAGCCACCGCCAACCCGCGATCTTGTCGCCGAACCATCCTCCCCGGATCGCCGCCAGGGTGACGGCACCTTCCATGAGCACGAACAAAGGAGCGAGAACGAGGAGCGTGCGCGCGTCCCAACAGGTGAGGACGAAGATCCAACGATTTCGCTCGGCGAGGTACATCTTGCGTGGCTCACGGTCGAACTCGTAGCGGTGCACGCCGATCGCCTCCGGCACGTAGTGCACCCGGAGACCACGCTGCCAGCAGCGCCAACTCAGTTCGGCGTCCTCGTGGAACGCGAAGTACTGCTCGGCGAACCCACCGAGGTCGTCCCAGACCGACCGACGCATCAGCGCCAGGGCCCCCATGGCCCCGGCGACGTCACGGTCGAGGGCGTGGGTGCTCGCCGACTCACCGAACGCACCGACCCAGCTGAAGCCGAGAAAATGGATCTCGTTGCCAGCGGTGTTGAGCAGGCCCGGGTCCTCCGCGAGGCGGACGCTCCCGGCAGCGATCCCCACGTCGGGCTCGTCGGCCACCGCAACGAGGCGAACGAGGGCGTCGGGTGCCACCTCGAGGTCGCCGTTGACGAGCGCCAGGTGGTCACCGGTGGCCGACGCGGCCCCCAGGTTGCAACCCCCGGAGAATCCGAGGTTCGTCCCGGTCCCGACCACCGTCACTCCGGGGAGTCCGCGCAGCCGGTCGACCTCACCGTCGGTCCCGCCGTTGTCGACGAGCACGACGTCGGCGTCGACCCCCTCCGACCCCAGGACGGCGCGCACGCTGCGCTCCAGCCACGGCTCGCGCTGATACGCAAGGATCACTGCGGTGACCCGGGGATTCATCGGCGCGCGAGGCCCAGCACGCTGAGGAAGAAGCTCACCATGATCGTCTCGAACCCGAGCACCAGCAGCGTGGCCGCCGGCACCGCGACCCGGATCGCATGCCGGGTGTCGAGCGCTCCGAAATCGTTCGAGCCCCAGTTGACCAGGCTGTAGACCGCCACTCCGAGGCCCACGAGGAGCATCACCGAACCGACGACCAGACCCCGTTCGAGGGTCACGGCCCGGAACGCGCGTTGCAGGCCGGCCGAGGGCGGCACGAGGCCTTCGTTCGCGGCGAACGCCCGGGAGAGCACCGCGAACATGATCGCCTGGAACCCGATGAGGACCATCCCCATCGCGTAGACGAGCGCGGTGACGTCGAGCGCGTGGTGCCCGATCTCGATCGGACCGGGGAGCAACGCGAGGCCCAGGACGAGTCCGAGGACGGTCAGCACGATCCCCGGGTACAAGAACAGCCAGCGCGGACTGTAGAGCAGCATGAACCGCAGGTGCCGCCAGCCGTCGCGCCAGGTGCGCAAGTGCGGGGCTCGGCTCCGACCGTCGGGGGACAGCGTGGTGGGCACCTCGGTGATCGTGAGCCCCTGGAGCGTGGCCTTGACCACCATCTCGCTGGCGAACTCCATGCCGGTGGTGCGCAGGCCCAGGTCCAGGACCGCCTCCCGGCGGAACCCGCGCATTCCACAGTGGAAGTCGCCGGCCGGGCTGCGGAAGAAGAGGCGGCCGATGAAGCTGAGCACCGGGTTGCCGAGGTAGCGGTGGAGGGGTGGCATCGCTCCCGGGGCGATGCCCCCGGCGAACCGGTTGCCCATCACGAGGTCGGCGCCGGCGCGCAGGGCCTCCACGAACGGTCCGAGGTCGGCGAGGTCGTAGCTGTCGTCGGCGTCGGCCATGATCACGAACTCGCCCCGGGCCGCCTCGATGCCCCCGGTCAACGCCGCTCCGTAGCCCCTCTCGGCCACGTCCACGACCCGGGCACCGAGGCGCCGGGCGAGGTCCTGGGAGCCGTCGGTGGACCCGTTGTCGGCGACGACGACCTCTCCGGGCACCCCCAGGGCCACCAACGACTGCAAGGCCTTGCCGACGCAGACCCCCAACGTCTCGGACTCGTCCAGGCAGGGGAGGACGACCGAGACCTCGACGAACGGCTGGCTCACCATCGGGCGATTCCTGCTCCAGGGATCAACGGCCCCGAAACTACCCCCTGTCACGTCCGGCTCCCCGGGGGGAGCCATCCCACCGCCGCTACCATCCCAGCCGCATGAAGGGACTGATCCTCTCCGGGGGTGCGGGGACGCGCCTACGCCCGATCACCCACACCAGCGCCAAGCAGCTGGTCCCGATCGCCAACAAGCCGATCCTGTTCTACGGCATCGAAGACATGGCGGCGGCGGGAATCCGGGAGATCGGGATCATCGTCGGCGACACCGCCGACGAGATCCGCGCGGCCGTGGGCGACGGCTCCCGCTGGGGCGTGAGCGTCACCTACCTCCCCCAGGACGCCCCCCTCGGGCTGGCCCACTGCGTGCTCATCGCCCGCGACTTCCTCGCCGACGACGACTTCGTCATGTACCTGGGCGACAACATGCTCCAGCAGGGCCTCCTGGAGTTCGTGCACCGCTTCACCGATGCCCGGGCCGCCGAGGGCGACGCAGCACCCTCGGCCCAGATCCTGCTCGCCCACGTCGACGACCCCCGCCAGTTCGGCGTCGCCGAAGTCACCCCCACCGGCGAGGTCGTGCGCCTGGTGGAGAAGCCCACCGACCCACCGTCGGACCTCGCCCTCGTCGGCATCTACCTCTTCGACCCGAGCATCCACGAGGCGGTGCGGGCGATCCGACCCAGTGCCCGGGGCGAGCTCGAGATCACCGACGCCATCCAGTGGCTGCTCGAACACGACCACCGGGTCGTGCACGAGGTCCTGCAGGGCTGGTGGATCGACACCGGCAAGAAGGACCCCCTCCTCGAGTGCAACCGCTACGTGCTGGCCACCCTGGAGACGGCGATCGACGGATCGGTCGACGCCGCCTCCACCCTCGAGGGCACCGTGGTCGTCGAAGCCGGTGCCGAGGTGCGCAACTCCCGGATCGTCGGCCCCAGCATCATCGGTGCCGGCACGATCGTGGAGCGCAGCACCATCGGCGCCTTCACCTCGATCGGCCCCGACTGCCGCATCGACGACGCCGAGATCGACCACTCGGTCGTGCTCGACCGGGCCCAGATCACCCGGGTGCGCAGCATCACCGACTCGCTGCTCGGCCGCGACGTCGAGATCACCAGCGCCGGCACCCCGCACCCCGCCCTGCGCCTGATGCTGGGTGACCACTCCCGGATCGACCTGGACTAGACAGGATCCCCATGACCACCGTCACCGAGTCCGACCTCATCGCGGGCGTGTACATCGTGGAGCCGTCGGTGTTCGGCGACGAGCGCGGCTGCTTCGTCGAGACGTACCGCCGGTCATGGATCCCGCAGGGGCGCGAGATGATCCAGGCGAACCGCGCCGACCGTCAGGCCGGTTGCATCGTCGGCCTGCACTACCACCTGCACCAGGCCGACTACTGGTACGTGCCGTTCGGACGGGCCCGGGTCGTGCTCCACGACCTGCGGGTCGGCTCCCCCACCGACGCCACCACCCAGGTCGTCGACCTCGGCGCGACCGACGCCGGCCACGACCACCGCGGGGTGTTCATCCCCCCGGGGGTCGCCCACGGGTTCGCCGCCCTCACCGACATGACCATCACCTACCTCGTCGACGGCTACTACAACGCGGCCGACGAACTCGGGGTGGCCTACGACGATCCCGACATCGCCGCCGACTGGGGGGTCCCCGACCCGATCCTGTCCAACCGCGACCGCACCAACCCGCTCCGGGCCGCCCTGGATCCCGCCCTCCGCCCGCACCACAGCCTCAGGACCTGACCCATGCGCCTCCTCGTGACCGGCGGAGCCGGCTTCATCGGCTCCAACTACGTCCACCGAGTGCTCCAGACCACCGACGACTCCGTGACCGTCTTCGACGCCCTCACGTACGCCGGCAACCTGGAGAACCTCCGCGATCTCGAGGGCGACCCGCGGTACTCGTTCGTCCGGGGAGACATCACCGATCGCGCCGCCGTGCTGGCGGCCATGGACGGCCACGACGCCGTCGTGCACTTCGCGGCCGAGAGCCACGTCGACCGGTCGATCGCCTCACCCGACGAGTTCGTGCGCACCAACTGCGACGGCACCAACGTGATGTGTGACGTGGCCCGGACCGTGGGCGTGGAGCGGTTCTTGCACATCTCCACCGACGAGGTCTACGGCTCGATCGAGGAAGGGTCGTTCACCGAGACCGACCCGCTCGGCCCACGTTCGCCCTACTCGGCCTCGAAGGCCGGCTCCGACCTCATCGCGCTCTCGCACCACACGACGTACGGCCTGCCCGTGATCGTCACCCGGTCGTCGAACAACTTCGGGCCGTACCAGTTCCCGGAGAAGGTGATCCCCCTCTTCGTCACCAACCTGCTCGAGGGCACGAAGGTCCCCCTCTACGGCGACGGTCTCAACGTCCGCGACTGGTGCTACGTCATGGACAACTGCACCGGGGTCGACCTCGTGCTGCGCGAGGGCACGGTCGGCGAGATCTACAACATCGGCGCGGGCAACGAGATCACCAACCGTGAGCTCACCGAGTCGATCCTGGCTCTCCTCGGCCACGGCGACGAGATGATCGAGCGGGTCGCCGACCGCCTCGGTCACGACCGGCGCTACTCCATCGACACCAGCAAGGTCGAGGCCCTCGGCTGGCGCCCCGAGCGCGAGCTGTCCGAGGCCCTCGCGGCCACGGTGCACTGGTACCGCGACAACCCCTGGTGGTGGCAGCCGCTCAAGGGCGGCGGGCACTGAGCGGGAGGGCCGCGTGCGGATCCTGATCACGGGCGCGAACGGACAGGTCGGTCACGAGCTCCAGCGGGCGTTCGCCGCTCACGACGTCGTGGCGGCCGACCGGTCGTCACTCGACGTGAGCGACCGCGCCGCGGTGCTGGCCGCGGTCACCACCATCGTGCCCGACGCCGTGGTGCACACCGCGGCGTTCACCGCGGTCGACGCCTGCGAGACCGAGGTCGAGCGTGCGTACGCCGTCAACGCCCTCGGCGTGCGCCACGTCGGCGAAGCCTCCCGTCGGGTGGGGGCCCACCTGGTGCACCTCTCCACCGACTACGTCTTCGACGGCACCAAGGACGGTCCGTACGACGAGTGGGACGGGCCCAATCCACAGTCGGTGTACGGCCGTTCCAAGCACGCCGGCGAGCTCGAACTCCTCACCACCCCCGACGCCACCGTGCTCCGGATCGCCTGGGTCTTCGGGGTGCACGGGTCGAACATCGTCAAGACCATCCTGCGGGTCGCCGCCGACCAGCCGATCCTGCGCTTCGTCGACGACCAGATCGGCCGCCCGACCGCGGCCGCCGACGTCGCCGACCTCGTGGCCCGGATCGTCGCCGAGCGGCGACCCGGCCTGTTCCACGCCACCAACCAAGGCGTGGTCTCGTGGTACGAGTTCGCCCGGGCGGTCATGGAGGCGGCCGGCCACGACCCGGCCCGGGTCGAGCCGTGTGCGACCGCCGACCTGCAGCCACCGCGGCCGGCACCCCGCCCGGCCAACTCGGTGCTCGACGACGTCGCCCTCCGCCTCGCCGGGCTCCCCCGGCTCCCCGACTTCCGGGAGACCCTCGGCCGCGTGGTCGCGACCCTCGGCGCATGACCACACCGCTGGTGCACGTGGTCGTGGTCGACCACGACGGCGGTGACCTCACCCTCGCCTGCCTGCGCAGCATCCTGGCGTCCGACTGGCCCGCCGACCGGTTACGGGTCGTGCTCGTCGACAATGCGTCACGCGCTCCGGTCACCGCCTCCGTGGCCCGAGATCTCCCCGCGGTCCAGGTGATCTCCAGCCCGGTCAACACGGGGTTCGCCGGCGGAGCCAACCTGGGGATGCGCGAGCGCGCCGACGCCGAGGCCGTGGCCCTGGTCAACAACGACGCCACGGTCGAGCCGGGCTGGCTCCGTCCGCTGGTCGATACGCTCGCGACCGACCCCCGGATCGGTGCCGCGTGCCCGAAGATCCTGCTCGACACCCCAGCCGTCGAGTGCGCGATCACCGCACCCACCCACCGGAAGGGCCGGGGTGACCGCCGCGACCTCGGCGTGCGCCTCTCCGGTGCCCGTGTCGACGGTGTCGACGTGTGGGGCCGGACCCGCCTCGTCGACGGCTTCTGGGGCTACGAGCCGACACCGCCCGCCGAGCCCGGGGCCCAGTGGACCGGCGCCCGTGCCGTCGTGCGGGTTCCCGTGACGGGCGCCCACCCTCCCTCGGTCGAATTCCGCCTCGGCGCCGATGCCCCCACCGGTGTGCGCATCGTCTCGGGCACGCGCACGACCGAGTGCACGGTCGGTCCCGGTGCGGCCTGGCACCCGGTGGCCACCGACGCCGTACCCGCCGACGTCGTCAACAACGTCGGCTCGGTCCGCAGCGCCGATGGCGCGGTGGCCGACCGCGGCTGGCTGGAGGTCGACCGGGGCCAGTTCGACGAGCCCACCGACGTCGCCCTCTGGTGCGGCGCAGCCGTGCTGCTGGCGAGCGCCTACCTCGACGACGTCGGGCTGTTCGACGAGCGGCTCTTCCTCTACTACGAGGACGTCGACCTCTCGGTGCGGGGCACCGCTCGGGGTTGGCGCTACCGCACCGCCCCGGCATCGGTGGTCCGGCACGTGCACTCGGCCACCAGCATCGAGGGCTCACCGCTGTCGTTCCACTTCAACGAGCGCAACCGACTCCTCGTGACGGCCGGGGCGGCGTCACTCCCCGGCGTAGCCCGTGACCTCGGGCGGTACCTCGCGGTGACCGGTTCCTACGCACTCCGCGACCTCGGCGCCCCGATCGCGCGGGGCGAGCGCCCGCACGGAGCGATCGTCACCCGTCGCCTCCGGGCCTTTGGCGCGGCACTGCGCCGCCTCCCCGGGAGGAGACGCCACCCCTAGTGCGCCGGCGGATCCGCCCGACCGAGGCGACGATCCGCCTTCCGGCGGACCTCCGACCACTCGCCCCGCCGCACGTGCCCCAACACGGCCCTTGCGCTCTGGGTCCACCCGCTGCCCCAGACCGCGGCCGCTTCCCGATCGCCGCGCAAGCCCGTCTCGCGAGGGTCGACCAGATCGACCGCCCGTTGTGGATCGGCACCGAAACGAACGAGCGGAGCTGCCGCACGATCCCAGACGAACGCATCCCGCACGCCGCGGATCCGGTCCCGGCATGCCGCTCGGAGGGCACCATCGCCACCGAGGTCGACGAGCGCCTCCATGAGCGCTTCGACATCGCCCGGCGGCACGACCCGCCCGAGCCCGCCGTCGGCGATGAGGCGAGCCATGCCGTCGCCGTCGGTGGCGACGATGGGCAGGGCGGCCCAGAGGTAGTCGAGGATGCGAGTCCGGAACGAATAGGCGGTCTCGACGTGGTCGAGGTGCGTACTGACGCCGAGGTCGGCTTCGAGGAGAAAGTTCTGGCGCTGGTCGTAGGGCACCCAACCCTCGTTGAAGAAGACGTGCTCGCCGACCAGACCGAGCCGGTTGGCGAGGTCCCGAGCCTCACGCGCCATGGCCATCTCGGGCACCTCTGGGTGAGGGTGCGCCATGCCCATGAAGACCAGGCGCAGCTTCGGCAACCGGTCGCGCACGCGGTCCACCGCATGGATGAGGGTGATCGGATCGAACCAGTTGTAGACGCCTCCGGCCCACAGGACGACCAGGTCGTCGGCGCCGATACCGGGGACGACACCGCGCAGCGCCGGCGCGGTAGGGAGCGGCGGCTGCGCTGGAATGCCGAACGGCACCACGTCGATCAATCGACGCAGACTGGGATCACGGTCGTAGGAGGTGGCGTTCACCCTGCCCGCGAACGCCAGGTGACCGATCCAGAGATCACGTTGCTTCTCGCTCGCGGTGAGGAAGAAGTCGCCCCTCGCGATCTGGCGGGCCAGGGTGTCACGGACGAAGCCCACCGTCCGGCGACGGTGGGCGAGCGGCAGCTCCCGTGACTGCTCCAACACTTCGAGGTGGATCGGGTCGTAGAGGTCGACGACGATCGGCCGGTCGGTCGCCTCGAGCCAGGGCTCGACGTCGAGCACGTTCCCCTGGACCACGACGACGTCGCTGCGCTCCACTGCCGCCCGGAGTCCGTCACCGGTCAGGTGGGCCGTGCGGAGCACCGGATCGTCGAGATCGCAGCGGACGGTGGAGACGACCTCGACCGTGGCGATGCCCGCGAGCGCCCGGCCGAGCTCCATGGCCCGGATCGCCGGTCCGGCCATGGCCGGAGCCAGCACGTCGGGCGTGATGACCAGCACGTGGGGCGGTCGATCGAGCGCGGCTCCCAAGCCCGAGGAGGCCAGCGCCGCCTGCATCGCCGGGTCGGTCGGCTGCCGCAGCGCCGGGCCGAATCGGGCCCAGAGAGCCCGGTCACGGACCCGCCGGCGGGCCGACACCGCAGGCCGCGCCCGATCCGCACGTGCGAGCGCTGCGGCCGACGTGGTCGCGACCGCCCCGGTGGAGCCCGTCAGCCTCCGATCGAACTCGACCAACAGCGCGCGCCACGGCTCGTCGGTGTTCTTCGCCATCATCGTCAGCCGAGCCGCTCCCGCGGCGGAGGCTCCTCCGAGAACATCGCCATCGAGCCCGGCGACGACGAACGACGCCGGATCGCACCACACCTCGAAGCCGGCCTGCCAGAGCCGCCACCCCAGGTCGACGTCCTCGATCCCCGGACACCCCACGGGGTCGTACCCGCCCACCCAACCGAACGCCCGGGCCTCGACCATCGAAGCGGCCGGTGACGCGAACAGGACCGGTCGCAGCGCCGGATCGTCGAAGCGCTCGACCACCCGCCGCGAGGCGTCGAGGTCGGCGCCGGCGAAACGACATCGACCGTCGGGACCGTCGACCCGTGCCGCGACCGCCACCACGCGGGCGTCGGCTCGGAACCGCTCGAGCGCCCGGTGCACCCACTGCGCGTCGGGGGTCACCGCCGGGTCGAGGAACGCCAGATGTTCACCGTGGGCGACGGTGGCACCCTGGTTCCTGGCCGCGTGGACCGCCTGCCCCGCCGGCACGCGCACGTACCTGACCGGCAGGCTGGAGACCACCGGCGCAGGAGGCTGCGCCGCCACCACCACGATCTCGTGCCCGACGCCATCCAGGCGGAGTCGCGCCACACGGTCCAACCGGACCGGCTCCGGGCCGGTCGACGCCACCACGATGCTGACGGCGCCCATCCGGACCGGTCGGGGCACGACCCTTCGGGTCACCGCCCCCCCGGGGATGCGGACCACTGTCCACCGAGGGAGACGATCCCCCAGCTCTCACGTGGGTTGCCGAGCTCGACGTTGAACCGGAGCATCTTCTCGCGGAAGTCGTACGGATGGGTACCGGTGTCGTCGTGGATCGCCGCGGAGACGTCATAGGCACCGGGAACCAGGGGGAGGTGGTCGATCCGGAGTTCCACCCGACCGCTGCCCTGCACCGCGTCGAGGAGGAGTCCGGCGTCTCGGGTGTTCGGACCGGCCACGTAGACCCCGTCGGCGGTGTAGATGGACGCCCCGAAGAGCGGGTGGCGGATCTCCTCGTTCGCGGCGTACTCGAACGAGAGTGTGACCGGATCACCCGTCCGACAATGATCGACGGCAACGCCGTCGTCTCCGAGCAACCGGAACCGCTCCAGTCGGATCTCACCGGAGCCCCACCGTGCGCCGTCCTCGACGTCGAACTGGCGGTCGGCGAAGACCTCGACCATGTATTCGTCGATGACGCTCGCCGCCGAACCGACGTCGATCAGCTTCCCGTGCTCGAGCAAGGCGACTTCGTCGCAGAGGTTCCGGACCGCCGGCATCGAATGTGACACCACCACCACGGTCCGACCGTCCGCCTTGAACTCGAGGATCTTGTCGGTGCACTTCTGCTGGAACTCCGCGTCGCCCACGGCCAGCACCTCGTCGACCAGCAGGATCTCCGGGTCGATGCTGATGGCGACCGCGAACCCGAGGCGTACGTACATGCCCGACGAGTAGTTCTTCACTGGCGTGTCGATGAACGGCTCGATGCCCGAGAAGTCGACGATGGAGTCGAAGCACGCGTCGACCTGCTTCTTGCTCATCCCGAGGATCGAACCGTTGAGGTAGACGTTCTCCCGCCCGCTGAGTTCCGGGTGGAACCCGGCGCCGAGCTCGAGCAGGGCCGAGACCGTCCCGTGGGACGAGATCCGTCCGATGTCGGGGCGCAGGATCCGGGCGATGCACTTCAACAGCGTGCTCTTGCCCGAGCCGTTCTCACCGATGAGCCCGAACGTGACCCCTTCCTGGACGTCGAACGACACGTCGTCGAGGGCCCGGAAGTCTTCGAAGCGCGCACGACCACCGCGCATGACCGCCGCCTTCAGCGACTGGTTGCGCTCGTGGTAGAGGCGGAACTGCTTCGACACGCCTTCCACGCTGACGGCCGGCGCGGTCACACTTCCTCCGGAAGACGACCGTCGTGGCGGACGAAGAACCAGTATCCGAGGGTGAGGGCCACCACCGTGCATCCGACCAGGTAGGCCAGGCTCCCGATCGACGGCATCCGCAGATCATAGAGAGTGCTCCGAAAGTCCAGCACGAACTGAACCAGCGGATTGAGGCGATAGAGGCGCCCGACCGGAAGGTTCACTCCCAACACGTGCGCGTGCGCCGGGACCACCGAGATCGGATAGACGATCGGCGCCGAGTAGAAGAGCGCCTGCATCGCGATGTTGACGAAGTGCTTCACGTCACGGAAGTAGACGTTGGCGACGCTGAGGAACAGGCCGATCCCCGTCACGAACAGCGCCATCACCACGATCAGGAAGATCGCCACCGGTATCCACGGCAGGATCATGTTGCCGACGACCAGCAGGATCACACAGAGCACCCCGGCCTCGATCGCCAGCGACACCAGGAGCGACAAGACCCCGGAGACGACCAGGAGCTCACGAGGGAAGTAGACCTTCTTGATCAGGTTGGCGTTCCCGATGAAGGCGTCGAGGGAGACCCCGACGCAGCCCGAGAAGAAGTTCCACAGAACCAGCCCGCACAAGAGGTAGAGGACGAAGTTCTTCAGGCCGCTCGGGTCACCGAGGGGGGGCTGCACCTTCAAGAAGACTGCGAAGACGAGCCAGTAGATGAGGACACTCGCCAACGGGTTGAGCAGCGACCACGTCCATCCGAGGACAGACTTCTTGTAGCGGCTGCGCAGTTCCCGCAGCGTCAGATGGAGGAGGAGCTCCCGCCGTCCGACGAGTTCCGAGACCCGGCTCATGAAACGCCCAAACTAGCCGTCGGAACCACCCGGACCGACGAACCGGGCCTCAGCCCGTGCGCACGCCGAGGTCGAGGCCGGCTCCACGAATGGCCAGGAGCGTCTGTACGTGATCACGCTCGGGCTGGTGCGCCAGCGTCAGCACCAGATCGAGGAACTCCTCCGACGACGTCGGCCAGTCCGGCCAACGACGCGCCGTCCGCAGGGCACCCGCCCGCAGCGACGCCAGCAGTGCGGGGTCGTCCTTGCACCGGCGGAGGGCCGAGATCACGGCGGCATCGTCGTCGGTCGGGACGACGAGGCCGTTCTCGCCGTCGCGCACGTATTCGTGGTACCCCGTGACGTCGTTGGTCACGACCGTTCCGCCGCTATGGAACATCTCGAGCGGAGGGCCGTACATCCCCTCCACCAGACTCAACTTCATGAGGAGCGGGCAGGAGCGGTAGATCACGCCTGTCTCTTTCACCGGCACCTTGCTGAACACGCGGTCGACCCCGTCGACGCTGGTCACGTCGGTGGGGGTGAGCAGCCAGATCTCGTCGGCGCCGCCGGCCCGAGCGAGTTCGACCGAGTGCGGGATGTTCTTCATCGCCACGTCGGAAGCACCCTCGAGCAGGACCCGGAACGGTCGGTCGGGATCGAGGGCGAGCTTCGGCCCCACGGGCGAATAGACCTCTTTGCGGATGCCGTTGCGAACGAGGAACCCCGGACGCCCGTGCGTCAGCGCGAGGTAGGTCTGGATCCAACGGGCGATCGTGATGACCGGAAGATCGAAGGTGTAGGTCAACTCCGCCAGCGCGACCGCATCCTGGTCCGAGCCACCGAGGTAGAAACGGGACTCGATCGACTGGACCAAGTACGCGTAGTGGCGGCTCCGGACCCCGGGGAGTTGGTACACGGTGCGCCAGAAGGTAGCGATCACGAGGTCGAACTCGAGGTCGTCGCGCTCGGCGACTTCCACGAGCGGGATCGTGGGAACCTCGGTGAGCGCCGGGTGCCAGGCACCCGGTTGCGTCGGGAACTCGACGAGCAACGTGACGTCGACCCCGTGACGGCGGGCGTGGAGGGCGTGCTGCAGGATCACGTAGGTGCCACCGCTGATGTCGAGCGATCCCACGACGAAGGCGATCCGTGTCGGCGCGCCGTCGTGTCGGGGCGGCGGCGAGAACCGCGAGTAGTACTCGTGCAGGAACGGGTCGTTCACGGAAGTTCCCTTCGTAGCGCGCGGAGCTCCGACAGTGCCCGCACGGGGAGCCAGGCGCGGTAGCCCGCGGCCCACCGGCTGTCGGCCTCTTCGGGTGTCGGAGGATGGGGGAGCGCCGGACCCGGGACCGCCGCATCGACCAGGATCGAGCGGGGTGCGCGCAACTTGCCGTACGGGCTGGCGTTGAAGGCACCGAAGGTGTCGTCGTGGGTGGAGTCGAACCAGATGTCGGCCACTCCACCCCACGGTTCCTCGTAGTACCGCCGGAGCACGTTCGCCAGGGCCGGTCGGAGCATGGCAGCGGTGAGGCCGTTCGTCACCATCCAGGCGGCCACGACCGGGGCGACCTCCACCACCGCGTCCTGGAATGCCGCGATCGCGGCCGAAGATCGCGGTCCCTCGGGCTCGTGGACCGCCTCGAACTCACCGGCCGACTCGCGGTATCCCACCACCGACGGCAAGTCGGGGGTCCACGGACCCTCCACGGCCGCCGGCGGGTCGACGAATCCGAAATCGTGGCCCAGGTTCCCGTCGAACGCGACCGCCGTCTTCGTCACGTTGGGGGGTTGGGGGTTGAGGAACGGGAACAGCCCGAGGTACACCCCCACCCAGCGGCGCTCGGGGAACACCCGCGCCAGATTGTCCTGGATGGTGCCCCGCCACCCGACGTCGACCACGACCGACGTCGGACCCGCCCCGAGGAGCGGCTCGGCGAAGCCCCGCAGCGCCGTGCGTTGTTCGGCGTTGCGAGTCGCCACCGCCTCGACCACTCGCGGGCGCTCGAGCAACCTCGCCACCCGGCGGTCGTCGGCGATCCCTTCGACCACGTCGTCGAGCGTCAGGCCCGCGGCCTCGACGTCGGCCCGCAAGGACTCCGGATCGAGCCCGAGCGAGGCGAAGAGTGCCCGAGGCGACTGGCTCGAGTACTGACTCCACAGGCGACCGAGGCCCGCCGGTGAGGCGTCGTCGAGCGATGCTGCGAACGTCGCCCGACGACTGCACGGGAGGTGGACGCCGTCGGGGGCCCGCTCTGCGAAGAGCACCGGAGCCACCACCTCGTGGACCCGACGCAAGAAGGCACCCTCACGACTCGCGTAGAGCACCCGGGGCGCACTCTGGGTGACCGCCGCTTCGATCGCGCCGGCGACCAGAGCCACCGGGAGCAGCGCACTGCACACGCCGGCCTGCCCGGCCCGCACGACGCGCTCGGGGCCCGCGGGCACCACGACGGGGACGAGCGTCCGGAGCTCCCGTTCGAGGACACCGACGAGGTCCTCGACGTGCATCGGATCTAGTTCACCCGGACCGGGGTAACCGGAGGGTGTGAGCTCCACCAACGCCGACCAGCCACCGGTCTCGACCTGTTGGTGACGGTCGGCCCACGGATTGTCACCGACATGGAGATGGCGACCGGCGTCGACCCCGAACTCGCGCCGGACCAGCTCGAAGAGCCCGCCGTCGCGCCGCTTGGACGCTTCGAGGTCACACGAGACGTAGAGCGCCAGGTCCAGCGGGTATCCATTCGCGGTGAGCACCTTGCGCAGGCCCTCGGCCCCGATGTAGAAGTCGGAGATCACGGCCAGCCGAGGGCCGTCGGGGCGGACGGAGAGCCGTTCGAACAGATCGGCGACGGCATCGACCGGGTATGTGGTCGCCGCCTCTTCGTCGGCTTCGACGCTGGCGAGCACCTCCGCGACCTTCCTGCTCTCACGTTTCCCGAGGCCGGCGACGTCGACCAGCACCTTGGCCAGGACTTCGGCCAGGCGGTACTCCTCGTGAGCGGTCGATCGGGCGATGGCGGCTTCCACCTCGACCCGGATCACCATCAGCGACCAGGGAGTGGTGCCCTCCGGCATGGAGTCTCCGTGGGCGATCAGCATGCGCCGGGCGGTGGCCAGCTTGGCCGCGTCAGCCGGCCGGCGGCGCGCCACGAGGGTGTCCCAGAGGTCGAAGGTGACCAGGTCGACATCGACGGACGCGAGGTCCGCGAGGTCGGCCACCAGGTCGGTGCCATCGGGGTCGGTGAGCACGCACCCGGCCACGTTGCGCACGAGGACCTGCGCCGGCCCCGCGACGGCGAGCGTGCGGCGGCGGTGTTCCGGGTGCACGAATTCGCCGCGGGACCAGCCCTCGTTCCAGTAGTACTCGAGCGGACTCACCCCGGACTCCCGCGCACCGGAGTTGTGGGCCAGGTACCACTCGCTCGAGAAGACCGGTGACGGATCCATGCCTTCTCGCCAGCCGTGGACGAGATAGTGACGGAATGGTTCGGCTCCGGCCGCCACGACGTCTGGGCGCTCGCGCAGGTACCACGACGTGTCGAAGAGCGGGTTGGGATCGCGCTGCTCGCCCCAGCCGAACCGGCGGTAGTGCACCAGAGGATCGTGGCGGGAACGGCGCACGTCTGGATTGGTCGCACGGTAGAAGTCGGCATCGAACACGGACGAGATCGACGAGGGCACCATCGAGACCGACGCGCCGATCACCTCGCGGAGCAGCCGTTCGGCGCGGGTCGAGGCCGGTCGCCCGGTCCCCAACGAGCGGGCGCGCCCGACCAGCCCGGCCAACGGTCCCGGCAGGGCACGGGATCCGATCCGGGACGACGGCGCGAGCGCGCGATCACGCTCCGCCACCCAGTCGTCGAGGATCCCGATCCGGGTCTCGAGGTCGGCGACGTAGGCGATGAGTTCCTCGACGTGGTGCTCCTGCGCCCGGATCGTCTCGTCGCGGGCGTCGATCATCCGCGCCTGGGTCTCGGTCGACAGAGCACCGAAGTACGCCCCTGAACGGTTCTCGTAGTAGGCCTGCCAGCGCCCGAACTCCTCACCGAACGCGAACTCGATGCCGTCGGTGCCCTTCGGTGCGAGCACACCGAGGCCACAGCTGTGGAGGAACGTGACCGACGGGTGGCGCGCCGCGATCTCGGCCCAGTAGTCGGCACTGCCGTACCCGGTGTCGGGAGCCACGTCGTGGAACAGCACGACCCCGTTGTCGGCGAGCTTCGGGTACCAGGTCTCGAAGTCGTCCTTCACCGCGTCGTAGGTGTGGAAGCCGTCGATGTGGAGGAGGTCCACCGACCCGTCGGGGACCTCGGCGAGCGCTTCGGAGAACAGGCAACGGTGGAGCGTGACCTCGAGGTCCGGGTAGTGGTCGCCCCGGATCCGGCGAACGACGTCGATGACGTCGTCTTCGTAGAACCCGGCGTGCTCGTCTCCCATCCAGGTGTCGACGGCGTGGAGCGCGGCCGGGTACCCCTCGTCGAGCACGGCCTGGCAGAACGAGAAGAACGACACTCCGTAGTGGGTGCCGAGCTCGACGATCACGTCGGGACGGCCCCAGCGGATGAGGTCGTAGGCGAACCAGCGGTGGCCGAACCACGGCCCGGCGGCGCGCTCGGGGTCCGCCTCTTCCCCCAGGAACCGCGGGCGGTGCAGGTTCCACTCACGCCCGTCCACGTGCCACATCGCGACGTCAGGTTACCCGGTGGCCCTAGGATCTGATCGTGGAACTCCCCAGTTCGGACCGGACCCTCTCGGTCGTGATGCCTTGCTACAACGAGGAGAACACCCTCCGGTCCATCGTGGCGGCGGTCCTTGCGCAGCCCGAGGTCGGCGAGCTCCTCATCGTCGACGACGCCTCGTCCGACGCCACCCCCGAGATCCTGGCCTCGCTCGACGACCCACGGATCCGAGTCTTCACCCAGCCCGAGAACGCCGGGAAGGGCGCGGCCATCCGGCGCGGGTTCACCGAGGCCCAGTTCGAGTTCGTGATCGTCCAGGACGCCGACCTCGAGTACGACCCCCGGGAGTACCCGAAGCTCCTCCAGCCGCTGCTCGAGGGATCGGCCGACGTCGTGTACGGCTCACGCTTCCTCGGAACCGGGATGCGCCGCGTCCTCTACTTCTGGCACACCGTGGGGAACCGGATCATCACCCTCGGCTCGAACATGTTCACCAATCTCAACCTCACCGACATCGAGACCTGTTACAAGGTCTTCCGGCGCGAGATCCTCCACCAGTTCACCATCGAGGAGAACCGCTTCGGGGTCGAGCCGGAGATCACCGCGAAGTTGGCCGCGTTGCACGTGCGCGTCTTCGAGGTCGGAGTCAGTTACCGCGGTCGCACGTACGCCGAAGGGAAGAAGATCGGTTGGCGCGATGGTGTCCGCGCCTTCTTCTGCATCGCGGCCTATTCACCGCTCGGTGAGCGCTTCGGCATGAAGCGGCTCTCGCCCCACATTGCCCGCCTCACCCGCGGGCGTGCCTGACCGCCAGTCCCGCCACACCAGAACGGGTTCGTCGGGGTCGTCGGGACCGTGGGGGTCGCGTCGCCGGACCGACGCCAGCATCGGCACGAAGACCACCGCCACCAGGATCACCCCGTACTGGAACCGGACGTCTTGGACCAGCGACACGAACACGAGCACGATGCTCTGGATGATCACCGGAGCCACGATCCGCACGGGCGCCCAGCTCCGCCGGCGACGGACGGCCCACCCCGCCGCGATCATCAGCAGGTAGAGGTAGACGGCAGGCCGCACCAGGACGCCCGGGACGTGGGTGAAGGCCCGGTAGACCACCTCGACCAGGCCAGCGCTCGGTGGGTCCTCCATCGGTGAGCGTTGGAGCCACACTGGGAGGTACTGCACCCGCCCGCCGTTGTCGTACCACTCCATGAAGTACGTCTGGGTTCCGCCCGGCCACGGCTGCCACACGATCTTGCTCGAACAGACGATGTGCCGGACCTCGGCAACCTTGTCGCGCCACGCGAGATCCACGAGCGTCCGCAAGAGCTGGGCCGTCTTCCCCTGGAAGCGATCGATGGGCACCGCGTCGGGCCCGGACCACGTGGGTTGGATCGAGGAGCAGTCGTAGGGCCACGGCTGGTCGACCGGCTTGATGCGGTCGAGGAACCGCCGCTCCGACGACGTGAGCGCCACCCCGTCGTGGAGGTGCATCGCGAGGTGCTGGACCAAGACGATGTCGCCCACCGGGTTCGGACCGACGTCGAGCACCTTGGCCAACGGAACCTGTACGAATCCGACGATCACCACGACCGCCGCTCCCACGATCACGAATCGTCGCCACCAATGCCGCAGGGCGAGCGCCACGATCGCCAAGCCCCCCACGACGACCGGGAACCCGTTGTGCCGGACCAGCCAGGTTCCCGCCGCGACCAGCACCAGGACCGCGACGTTGCGCCACGAGGCGAGCCACGTGCCGCGGGTGTCTTCGATCCGCCACAGGCACAGTACGAACGCCAGCAGGGCGACGCCGTAGTAGGAGTCCTTCCAGAGCGTGACCGTCTGGAACGCAGTGGCCGGCACGACGAGCAGCAGCAGTGACGACCAGGCCGTGGCCCGGACCGAGCGACCCCGCGCCACGGCCCAGGCCCCGATGCGCCCGACCAACAGCGACGCGGCGACGGCCAGGAGCAGGATCGGGAGCCACGGGGCGTCAACGATCTGCCGGGTGAACGCGAACCACAGGGCGAGCAGGTACGGGTGCCAATCGGTGAGCACGTGATCACTCACCTGGAACCACTGGCTCAAGGCGTCGGGGTTCATCGGGCCGGGCCAGAAGAGGATCAGCAATCCGATCCACCCGACGAGCGGAATGCTGGCGAGCCGCCAGGTGAGCTGCCACGAGGCGACACCGCCGACGCTCGGGTGGGGCGTCCGGGCGGCGGGTCCGTCGCGGACCCGGGCCACCACCACCACGACCAGCGCGAGGGCTCCCACGAGGAGCATGGTCACGAACGCCACCGTCGCGAGCACCACGAGGAGCGTCGCGCCCGGGTTCGACCCCATCCCGCGGAGGTCACCCAACCGAACGGAGTGGACCGAGCCGGCCGGACCGGTCCGCACCCTCTGCCGCGCGCCGTCGACAAAGATTCGTGCACCGGAGCCGTCGGCCGTGGCGCGCAGGAGCAGTCGGTCGTCGGGCGACGCCGTGCCGAGCCACGCCGCGCCACAGCATCGGGTCACCCCACGGCTCACCACCCAGCCGTCGTGCACCGTCCAGCCGATGCCACCCAGATCATCTGCCACCGAGGCCGGCGGGACGTACCCCGCCCGCTCCAGGCGCACCGCCGGCGGTGGACCGGAGCGCGTGGGCAGGACGGAGATCCGCGTGGTCACCGTCGGCGGAGCGGGGAGGTCGAGCACCGCCACCACCCCGATCGCACCCAGGACGAGGACCGCGGAGGTCACCACGGTCCACCGGAGACCCGAGCGCCGGATCAAGACCCGAACGGCGCGGTACGCCGTCCAACCCAATCCGGCGCCGAGCGCCACCGACCAGGCCAGGAGGAGCCACGCCGCGGCCGGCACCCGCACGGGCAGCCCGAAGGGCGCCAGCGGGACCTCCCCGGTGGCGACCTCGCCCTCGGGGTCGAGGCGTGCTCCCCGGACCGAGGTCGTGAAGGGTTCACGCCCCCCCACCCGGACCGTGAGCGGCGTGCCGTCAGGGTCCCGTTCGACCCGCAGGAGAGCGTTCGATCCGACCGGCCCGGAGTACGTGGTGGACGCACCGGCACGGTCGGAGACCTGCGTCCCGTCGGCCCGGACGGTGAAACCGGCACCGCTGAACTCCGACGCCGGGGCCGGGTCACCGGGCCAGCGCTCCAGCACGAACGCCACCCCGGGCCCGGCGGCCGTGACCGTGACCCGCTGGGGGGCGGGCGTGCGCTCGTACCCGAACTGCAGCCAGGCCCCGAGTCCGACCAGTGCCCCCAGGAGGAGGGCGACCGCGCCGACGACGCGCCGACGACCCACCGTGGATCAGCCTGCGAGCGGCTTGCGTGCGGCCAGGAAGACCGACTGCCCGAACGGAACGCGCACGGCCGTCTCGACGCGGCGCAGCGTCGGGATCACGAACCGGTCGTAGGTCGAGACCGCACCCGTCGCCGTAGGGACCCGCCCCAAGAGCCGGGCGACGATCAACCAGGCGAACCAGCCCACGACGTTGACGTAGCGGGCCTCGACCACCGTGAACCCGGCCGCCGACACGAGGTCCCGCAACGGTGCCAGCCGGTACCGGCGGTGATGGCCCAGCTCGTCGTCGAACCGACTGTGCAACAGCGCGAACGCCGGCACCCACAACACCAAGGAACCGCCCGGAAGGAGTCGGTCGTGGAGGTCACGCAACGCGCCGGCATCGTCGTCGATGTGCTCGAGCACGTTGGTGAGGACCGCCGACCCGAACGCCGGGACGGCCGGGACGTCGGCGATCAAGCCCTCGACCACGGAGACGCGGGGATCGGCGTCGTGGGTCGTCCGCAGCGCGGCCGCGAGCGAACCGGCCGGCTCGACCGCCGTGACCCCTCCGACCTCGGCGAGGTGGCCGGTGAACGTGCCCGTCCCCGCACCGACCTCCAACACCGGCGCCTCCAGGTACGGACGCGCCAGTGCCAGGATCCAGTCGCGGTAGTTGTGGGCACCGTCGAGGGAGTCGAGCGTCGTGGAGAGCGTCGCCTCCACCGCGTCGTCGGCCATCGCCGAAGACTACCGGCGCTCAGTGCGTCATGATCGCCCGGGCCATGACATCCGTGCCGAATGCGGTGAGGATGCCCAGGTAGAGGAGGCCTGTCGTGGCCATCACCGCCGAGTAGTAGGGCTCGCGCAACGCGAAGCGCGACGCGATCAACAGCCCGAGCATCGTGATGGCGAACACCACCCACATCCATCCGAGCAAACCACCCCAGCCGTCGTCGATCGACCCGCCGAGCACCTGGACCATCCCCGTCGGTACCAGCATCAGCGCGATCTCGATCGGCGTGAGCACGATGGCGTGGTCCACGAGTTCCTTGATCGGATCGCGCGACAGCCCCGGCTGCACCAGGTACCAGTGGCCCAGCAGCATCGCGTCGGTGACGCACCCGAGGAAGGCGGCGCCCACCACCAGGCGCGCGATCCACAGCACCTCGTTGCCCCCCACGCAGAACGCGGCCGCAATCAGCGCGACCACGCCGGCCGCGGGAGCCAGCGCGTCGAGCCAGGGCGGGAACGAGTGCGGGGCACTGAGGCCGTCGTGACGCTTCACGATCGACACCAAGAGCGCGAGCACCGCCAGGGCCGCCATCACCCCGCCCGCGACGTCCCGGACGCTCGCAGCCACTCCCGCGTCGCGGTTCGAGACGCCGGCCACCACCCCGGCGACCGCGATCACCGCGAACGAGCTGCGCAGGAGCCAGCCGTACCCGATGCCCACGGACCGTCGCCGCGTGGTGACGAACAGGTAGGCGAGGCCACCGGCCGCCCACTGCAGGGCGACGGTGGTGAGGTCGAGGTGCACCGGACCGCTCAGCCCACGACCGCGAGGTCGCGCGGGGCGGCGTTGCAGCGCAGCGGACCGGCCTCGGTGGCCACCACGATGTCTTCGAGCCGCAGGCCGAACCGGCCCGGGAGGTAGATCCCCGGCTCGATGCTGAACGCATGACCCGGAACCAGGGGCGTGGCGTTGCCGGCGACCACGTAGGGGTCCTCGTGGGCCTCGGTGCCGATCCCGTGACCCGTGCGGTGCACGAAGTGCTCGCCCAGGCCGGCCGCGGCGATCACCGAGCGCGCGGCGGCGTCGACCGCTTCGCATGGGGTTCCCACGGTCGCCGCCCGTACCGCCGCCTCCTGGGCCTCCACCAGCACCGCGTAGGCGTCGCGCACCTCGGCCGTCGGCTCCCCCACCGAGAACATCCGGGTGATGTCGGAGCAGTAGCCGTCCATCGTGCCGCCGAAGTCGAGGAGCACGATGTCGCCCGGCGCGATCGCGCGCTCCGACGGTTCGTGGTGCGGGCTCGCGGCGTTCTCCCCGGCGGCCACGATCGCGAAGTTGGCCCGCTCGTGACCGACCTCCAGGATCCGCTCGACCAGCTCGCGGTGCACGTCGATCTCGCGCCGACCCGCGAAGGGGCGGTCGCGCATCGCACCGGCGATGACGTCGACGGCGGCACCGGCCCGTTGCAACGCGGCGATCTCGGCAGTGTCCTTCACGGACCGCAACGGTGCCAGGACCTCGTTGGCCGGGCCGAACCGGACCCCCGGCAGGGCGGTCTGGAGGGCCAGCACGAAGCGCGCCCAGGTCTGGTCGCCCACCGCCACCTGCAGGGCTCCACCCACCAGGGCCACGACCCGGGCGACCGGGTCGTCGGTCTCGTCCCAGGTCTCGAGCGCGAACAGGTCGTCACGCGGCGCGACCCGGGGCGCCTCGAGCCGTGGCACCAACAACACGGGCTCGCCTTCGGGTCGGAGCACGAACGCGGTGAGGCGCTCCAGGGGCATGGCCTCGTAACCGGTCAGGTACGGCAGGTCGGGGCCGACCGACAGCACCAGGGCCTCGGCGCCCACCTCGGCCATCCGGGCGCGCGCCCGCTCCAAACGCTCAGGACCCGGGTTCACGCAAGCCCCGGGAGGCCGTCGATGCTGGTCGCGTTCTTCGTGCGCTGATAGCGCGCGATGCCGTCGGAGCCCTTCCGCTCGGCCCACCGCTCCAGGTCGGTCCGGGGTGCCGTGAGGGTCATCCGCGGGACGGCGTACCCGCACGAGCGCGACACGCGCGCGACGTCGACCACGATCACCGACCGGGCCCCCGGGAGGTCGGGGAAGCGGGCGAGCAAGGGCGCGGCTCCGGGGTCGTCGGCGGGCACGGAGCGACCCCGGCCGTGGAGCCGGACGATGTCGGGGCGGCCCGAGAAAGCGCAGAACATCAGGGTGATCCGACCGTTGTCGCGCAGGTGCGCGACCGTCTCGACCCCGCTGCCCGTGAGGTCCAGATACGCGACCGTGGTGGGGTCGAGCACCCGGAACGTGTCGAGACCCTTGGGTGAGCAGTTCACGAGCCCGTCGGGGTGGTCGGGAGCGGTCGCGACGAAGAAGACCGGCTGGGCCTCCAGGAACGCCGCCAGCTCGTCGGAGATGTCGTCGAGCACCCGGCCCATCAGGCGGTGGCCGCCGGCGCGGGCTCGTCGTGGGCGTCGACCGCGCGCTTGGCGTGATAGCTCGAGCGCACCAGCGGCCCACACTCCACGTGCGCGAAGCCCAGTCCCTCGGCGAACTCGCGCAGCTCGGCGAACTCGTCGGGGGTCCACCACCGCGCCACCGGGGCGTGGCCCGGGGACGGCTGCAGGTACTGCCCGACGGTGAGCACCGACACGCCCACGTTGCGCAGGTCGATGATCGCCGAGCGCATCTCGTCGGTGGTCTCACCCAGGCCGGCGATGAGGCCCGACTTGGCCACCAACCCGGCGCCGGCCGCCCGGGCCAGCACCGTGAGCGACCGGGCGTACCCGGCGTTGGGGCGCACCGCGCGCTGGAGGCGCGCCACCGTCTCGAGGTTGTGGTTGAGCACGTCGGGGGCGGCGTCGAGGATCACCTGCAGCGAATCGGCGTCGCCCTTGCAATCGGGGATGAGCACCTCGACCGTGGTGGGAGGGTTGCGCGACCGGACGGCCGCGATGGTCCGGGCGAAGTGCCCGGCACCACCGTCGGGAAGATCGTCACGGGCGACGCTGGTCACGACCGCGTGCTCGAGGCCCAGGGTGGCGACGGCATCGGCGACCCGAGCCGGTTCCTCGCCGTCGATCGGGAGCGGGTGGCGGGTGTCGACGAGGCAGAACCCGCAGGCCCGGGTACAGCGTTCTCCCAGGATCATGAACGTGGCGGTGCGGTCGGCCCAGCACTCGTAGATGTTGGGACAGCCCGCCTCCTCGCAGACCGTGACGAGGTCGAGGCTGCGCATCAGGCGCCGGGTCGCCCGGAAGTTCTCGCCGAGGTCGGCCTTGACCCGCATCCACTCGGGCCGCCGGAACGTGGGGTCGGGCACCGGTACCTCGACCCCGGCGGCGGAGAGCCGGGCCAGCAGCCGCACCGGGCGGCCTTCGGCCGGTGCATCGGCGGCGGCGACCGGGGCCGAGCGGGCGGGGGCGGTCACCGACTGGGTCTCCACGTCGGCGTACCCGAGTTCCTCGGCGAAGCGCCGCACCACCGTCGCCGCCACGACCTCGGGTGCCGGGACCTCCCCGAGCAGGCGCGCCAGTGACGTGACCCCCCGGTCGGGGATGCCGCACGGGACGATGTGATCGAACATGGTGAGGTCGGGATCGACGTTGAGCGCGAACCCGTGCCGCGTGCGCCCGTCCGCGACCTTCACGCCGATGGCGGCGACCTTCTCCGATCCGACCCACACCCCGGTGAGCCCGGGCTCGACGTGGGCGTCGACGCCGAGATCCGCGCACACCGCCACCAGGACCCGTTCGAGCGAGCGGACGTAGGCCACGGGGTCGGGACGGTCGTCGAACCAGGTGGGGAGCGTGACGATCGGATACCCCACGAGCTGTCCCGGCCCGTGGAACGTGACGTCACCGCCACGATCCGCGCGGGCGAGCTCGGCGCCCACCCGGGCGGGCACGACCAGCACGTGTGCGGGGTCCGCCGTGGTGCCCAGCGTGTAGACGGGCGGGTGCTCACAGAGCACGAGGTAGTCGTCGCCGGACGCGTGCCAGGCGACCTGGAGGTCGCACGCCTCGGCGTACGGCACCCGGCCGAGCGTGCGGACGCGCAGGGTCCTCACTCGAGCTCGGTCTCCCAGTCGCGGTGCTCGATCACCTCGCGGACCGCCGCGAGGAAGGCCGCCGCGTAGGCGCCGTCGAAGGCCCGGTGGTCCCAACCGATCGTGAGGAGGCCGAGGTGACGCACCGCGATGACGTCGCCGCCGTCGGGACCGGCCATCACGACCGCCCGCTTGGCGATGCCGTCGGTGGCCAGGATGGCCACCTGGGGCTGGTTGATGATCGCCAGCGTCTGGTAGGTGCCGAACGGTCCCGGATTGGTGATCGTGAACGTGCCGCCCTGGATCTCGCCGGGCAACAACTTCTTCGAACGCGCCCGGGTGGCGAGGTCGTGGATCTCGCGCGCGATGAGCCGCAGGCGCTTGCCGTCGGCGTCGCGCACCACCGGGGTGATCAGCCCCTGGAAGTCGAGGTCGACGGCCACCGAGAGGTGCAACGCCGGATGCAGGACGAGATCGTCGGCGACGATGCTGGCGTTGACGACCGGGAAGTCGTCGATCACGTCGGAGACCGCCCGCACGATGAACGGCAGGAACGTGAGGGAGAAGCCCTCACGTTCCTTCCACGCGACGCGATGGGCGTTGCGGGCCTGCACGACCCGCTCGAAGTCGACCTCGACCGAGGTGTAGGCATGGGCGCTCGTGGACTGCGAGGCGACCATGTGCTCGCCGATGCGGCGACGCATCACGCTCAACGGCTCCACCCGCCCGGGAGGCGCCGGTGCCTCGGCCGGGACGGCGACGTCGGGGGACTCGGCGACGGGCGCGACCGGGGCGACCGGGGCCGGAGCGGCAGCCGGAGCCGGTCCGCGTGCGGTCATGACCGCCTGGACGTCACGACGGGTGATCCGGCCACCGTCACCGGTGCCGGTGACGTCGTCGGGCCGGAGACCGTGCTCGGCGAGGAGCCGACGGACGACCGGTGAGGTCACCCGTGGGCTGGGGGGCGCCGGAGGAGCGGCTGCCGGCACCTCGGGGACGGCCGGAGCCGG